>JAAZAA010000323.1 GCA_012514535.1 Myxococcales bacterium
CGAGAAGGCTCGTCGGGAGGCGCCGTCGGGCAAGACCGTCCGCCGAGACCTGGTGGCGGGCCTGACCGCGACGGTCGCCAGCGTGCCCGAGGGGATGGCGATGGGCTTGCTCGCGGGCGTCAACCCCGTCTACGGCCTTTATGCGAGCACGCTGGGTCCGATCGCCGGGGGCCTGCTCTCCAGCACCCGCTTGATGGTGATCACCAACACGGGGGCGGCGTCCCTGGCGGCGGGGCAGGCCCTCGCCCACGTGCCTCCCGGCGAGCGCGACAGCCGCCTCTTCCTCATGGTCGTGCTGGCGGGCCTGTTGGCCATCGCCTTCGGCGTGTTGGGGCTCGGGCGCCTGACCCGCCTCGTGTCCTACTCGGTCATGATCGGCTTCCTCGCGGGGATCGCGATGGTGCTCATCCTGAGCCAGCTGCCCGTCGCGCTGGGCTACGAAGGCGAGGGGGAGAACCGGCTCAGCCAGACGTGGGATCTGCTGACCCGGCTGGAAGAGGTCGAGCCCGTGACCCTCGGGGTCGCAATCTCCGCCATCGCGATCACCGGCCTCCTGCAACGTACGCGGATAAGCGCCTTCGCCAGCTTGTTCGGGATCGCCTTGCCGACGGTGCTCGTCCTGCTCCTCGGGTTCGACGGGGTCGAGCTCGTCCGTGACGTGGGCGAAATCCCCCAGGGCATGCCGATCCCCATCTTGCCGGAGTTCAAGGAAGCGCCGGAGGTGTTCACGGGAGCGCTCGCAATCGCCGTCATCGTGCTCGTGCAGGGGGCGGGGGTGGGGCACACGGTGCCGAACCCGGATGGATCGCGGAGCAGCGCATCGCGCGACTTCATCGCGCAGGGGGTGGCCAACGTGGCCGCGGGGGTCTTCCGGGGGCTCCCGGTGGGCGGCTCGGTCAGCGTGACGGCGCTCAGCGTCTCCGCGGGGGCCCACGGGCGCTGGGCGACGGTATTCTCAGGGCTGTGGATGGCCCTGATCGTGATCGCGGTCCCGGGGCTGGTCGCGCGCGTGGCGATGCCGGCGCTGGCGGGGTTGCTCATCCTCGTCGGCGTTCAGATCATCGTCCCGAAGAACGTGACCTCCGTGTGGCGGGCTGGATGGTCCTCGCGGTTGGCCTGCGCCACCACCTTCGTCGGCACGCTCCTGTTGCCGATCCAAGCGGCAGTCGCTCTCGGCGTGGCGCTCTCGACGGTGCTCTACGTGAACCGGGCCTCCGCGGAAATCACCGTCGTGGAGCGGGTCGATCAGGGCAACGGGCAGATCGAAGAGCACGAGCCTCCCCAACGACTCCCGGCGGATCGAGTGACGGTGCTCGACGTCTATGGACAGCTCTTCTACGGCGGCGGACGGACCTTGGAGCGCCGCTTGCCCTTGCCCGAAGAGGGCTCCGAGCATCCGGTGGTGATCCTGCGGCTGCACGGGCGCACCAGGCTGGGTGCGACAGTCGAAGAGGTGCTGTCGATTTACGCCGAGAAGCTCGATGCAGCGGGCGGGCGCCTGTACCTCGCGGGGCTGAGCGACGAGACGTACGACGAGGTCGCCCGTATGGCGAAGCTGCGGCGTCCGAATGGCTCGGTGCGCGTCTACCACGTGAGCGGCACCATCGGGCAATCG
>JAAZAA010000324.1 GCA_012514535.1 Myxococcales bacterium
AGGTCAGAGCGTACCAGAATGATGAGATGAACGATGAAGATTCAATGGAGGCTTGCCCTAACTGCGGAGTTCTCCTCTCCAATCTTCAGAGAAGCGCCCGCGTGACCATGGACTTCGATGCTTATGATCCGGCTCGTCATCAACGACGGGCGGGGTGGGATAAGGGTCTCGCCCAGTACAGCACGAGCTCCGCCGCTGCGTCCGTCAGACCTTTCGAACGAAACGGCGGCGCTCGCAGCAGGGCCCACCGGGGGCCGCAATGAGTCAGCACGGGACGTCACCTCTTCCTGAGTGCCTCTCGGACTTCGCGCGCCGCGTGCTCAGCGGGTATCGGACCAAGTGGGACTCGACCCGTCGGCTGCCCGGTGTGGCGCATGGGGCGAATGATTTGGGCATGCTCGAGGTCAAAGAAGCGCCTGGTCCGTGGCTTCTCGAGCTCAATACCGACCGCTGTTCCAGGCTCCGTCGACACGCGGAGGGTGAGCCCATTGCCCTTCTGCGGAGACTCGAGGTCGTCGCAGGCTTCGCCTCCGCCGCTCCGGACCACTACTCGTGGTTCGTTCAACCCCAGCGATGTTATCTGGACGAGGGAGGGAGAGTACTGCTCGAGAGAGTCTATGAGGTGGACGCGGGCCTGTCGAGGGATCCGCGGCCGTGGTTGCCTCCAGATCGACGGCTACATCCGTTCGCGAGCTCGCTCCTGAAGGTGGTGGAGAAGCTGGCTTTCTTCTTGGACGTGGGCGAGCAGGGACACAACCAGATGGCGGTGCGGGTCGGGGTCCGGGGAGGAGAGACGTTGGCCGGGATGCTCAGCGCGGTCGAGGCGCCCGAGCCCAGCGATGACGTGCACAGGTTTTGGCGGGGGGAGGGGCTCACGCTCCACGATGGCGAGCTCTACGGGCGCAACGCGGACGAGTGTTGGGTGTGGCTCGGTGCGGAAGTGAAGGCCGCCCTTCCTGTGATTGTGCGGTTTGCAGCACGAGCTGGGGCTGCTGTGGAGGTCGCGGTGCCGAGCTTCCAGCGCGTGGAGCGGCGAGAGCCTCCGGAGGCGCCTCTCGTGGAGCGGGTGACAAGGACCCGCGAGGCCGTGAGTGTTTCGTGTCCGTATGGGACGGAGCACGAGGCGCAGAGGGGCGAAGTCTTACTGGAGGAGACGTCCGAAGGGCCTGTCGTTCATCAGATCCGTGTCGACGATGAGCAGGTCGCCACCTGGGAGCGCTTTGGGGCGAGCGGCGCGGAGCTGACCGACTACTGCCTGGCGGTGGACCATTTCCGCGGCGTGGTGTCGCCCCGCTGCCTCGAGTGGGTGAAGCGCTACAATGTGATGCACTACCCGTGGCTTCGCGCGAATGAGCCGGAGCTACGTTCGGCTCTCGCGCGCGCTGGGGTGGAGTTGACGGAGGCGCGCCTGGAGCTGGAGCGGATGATGGGCGGCGTGATAATCCGCCGTAGCGAGGGGCCGTACATTCACTCCTTCGGTCTGGGTCTCCACGCGGAGCGCCTGCCCAAGGTGGTGCTCAGCGCGCAGACGAGCTTCATGCTCGATGACTGGCTGTTGGCAGGACCAGACGGGACCCTCACGGGTGGAGACATGAACGAGGGGTCCTGTCCGCTCGCCCGCTCCTGGCGGCATTTCTTGGAGCGGCTCGCGATTGGATACGATGGAGCGCGCCGGCAGGATGACTCCCTCGGCGATCTCGGCAT
>JAAZAA010000325.1 GCA_012514535.1 Myxococcales bacterium
CCTGACAAGTCGACCTGACAAGTCGAAGAGTCGTCCGAGAGCCGGAGCCCGGGCACCCGCCGCGGGCTCCGCTCGATTTCGGGGATCGATTTTCGGGGATCGATTCCGGCTGCGCGGCCAGCGGGCCGGTGGGGGGCGCTTCGGGTTTCGTTCGGCCAGGTGGTAGTCTCCGAGCTTTCCTTGGGTCGATCGGAGTCAACGCCATGAGCAAGCCTACGGACAAAGACGCGAAGTGCCCCGCCACGCACCTCACCACCCAGTTCGGCTCTCCGGTGCCCGACAACCAGAACAGCCTCACCGCGGGCCCGCGCGGTCCGCTGCTCTCGCAGGACGTGTGGCTCCAGGAGAAGCTGGCCAACTTCGTCCGTGAGGTGATCCCCGAGCGGCGCATGCACGCCAAGGGGTCCGGCGCCTTCGGCACCTTCACCGTCACTCACGACATCACGAAGTACACACGCGCGAAGATCTTCAGCGAGGTCGGCAAGAAGACGGAGATGTTCGCGCGCTTCACCACCGTGGCCGGTGAGCGCGGCGCGGCGGACGCCGAGCGGGACATCCGCGGCTTCGCCCTGAAGTTCTACACGGAGGAGGGGAACTGGGACATGGTGGGCAACAACACCCCCGTGTTCTTCATCCGGGATCCGCGCAAGTTCCCCGACCTCAACAAAGCCGTGAAGCGCGACCCGCGCACGAACTTGCGCTCGGCCACCAACAACTGGGACTGGTGGACACTCCTGCCCGAAGCGCTGCACCAGGTCACCATCGTGATGAGCGATCGGGGCATCCCGGCCAGCTACCGGCACATGCACGGCTTCGGCTCGCACACGTACAGCTTCTGGAACGAGGCCGGCGAGCGCTTCTGGGTGAAGTTCCATTTCCGCACCCAGCAGGGCATCAAGAACCTGACGGACGAGGAGGCGGCGCGGATCATCGGGACGGACCGCGAGAGCCACCAGCGCGACCTGTACGAGGCCATCGAGCGCGGCGATTTCCCGAAGTGGACCCTCTACGTCCAGGTGATGCCGGAGCTCGAGGCGGAGAAGGTGCCCTACCACCCCTTCGATCTGACGAAGGTGTGGCCGAAGGCCGACTACCCGCTCATCGAGGTGGGCGAGTTCGAGCTCAACCGCAACCCGGAGAACTTCTTCGCGGACGTCGAGCAGAGCGCGTTCGCGCCGAGCAACCTGGTGCCTGGCATCGGCCCCTCGCCGGACAAGATGCTGCAGGCGCGGCTGTTCAACTACGCGGACGCGCAGCGCTACCGCCTGGGCGTGAACTACCATCAGATCCCGGTGAACGCGGCGCGCTGCCCCGTGCACAGCAACCACCGGGACGGGCAGGGCCGCGCCGACGGCAACTACGGCAGCCTGCCCCACTACGAGCCCAACAGCTTCCAGCAGTGGCAGGAGCAACCGCAGTACCGGGAGCCGCCCCTGAAGGTCCGCGGCGACGCGGACTGGTGGGACTTCCGCCACGACGACTCGAACTACTTCGAACAGCCCGGCAACCTCTTCCGGCTGATGACCCCGGCGCAGCAGCAGGTGCTGTTCGACAACACCGCTCGCGCCATGGGCGACGCACCGGATTTCATCAAGCAGCGCCACATCGACAACTGTTCGAAGGCGGACCCCGCCTACGGCGCCGGGGTCGCGGCGGCCCTGAAGAAGCTCGGCGCGGGCGTCGACGCGGCCGCGCCGGGCGGCATGGGCGGCGAGGGCTGAGCCGCCCTCGGGTGAGCGGAATGATTTCCGGCCCAGGATTGTTTCTGGGGTGGCCGCCGCCCTCGCCCGCGGCGGGTCTTGACAGCCACGAACCGCGATTTACCGCGAAATTGCCATGGACGGTGCTCTCCTCCAACCGGACATCGCACGCCGCGCGCTGAGTTGGCAGGCTGGCAAGCGGCTCCCCGTAGCTGCCCTGCGCGCAGGAGATCTGCCGCGGCCCGGCGTGTACGGAACCCCCGACGCCCACGTGCGAGCCACCAGGGACGAGCTCGCGATTCGGGTCGACGTCCCCTCCGGGGCCCGCGACCTCCGGGTCCTCTTCGAGCCCGAAGGCGTGTTGCACGTGCTCTACCGCGCCGATCGGCGGAGCTGGTATCGACGCTTCGACTTCGGCGGCGCCTTCGACGCCACCACGGCGCGAGCATGGCTCGGCTACGGCGCGCTCACCCTGCGCGTGCCGCGGCGGCGTAACCAGGTGTCGGCGCCCCCGGCGATGCGCTCGTGCCCCGCGGCGCGCGCTCCTCTCCGCAAGTGCTCATGATCCGACGGCGGTGACCGTCGGATCGGTGGAGCCGGCAGCCTCCGCGCACGGTGGCCGTGCGTGCGGTCCGGCCTCTGCGCCGGGGCGCCCCCCTTGACGAACGAAAATGGGGATTTACCTGCGGAGACGGCGGGTCGGCAGCGTGTCCCAGCCGTCCGGGTGCATGCGTCCCCGCCGAAGGAGACCATTCATGCGGATAGCCCAAGTTGCACCCCTTTACGAGAGTGTGCCGCCTCGGCTGTACGGCGGCACCGAACGCGTCGTTTCCTATCTTACGGAGGAGCTCGTCCAGCGGGGCCACGAGGTCACGCTCTTCGCGAGCGGTGACTCCCAGACGTCTGCGGAGCTCGTGCCCTGTTGCCGCGAGGCCCTCCGCCTCGATGCCTCCTGCATCGACCCCCACGCACATCACATGTTGATGCTCGAGCGCGTCGCGCAGCGCGCCGACGAGTTCGACGTCATCCACTTCCACACCGACTACTTCAGCTTCCCCTTGGGCCGCCGTCTGGGCGTGCCCCAGCTGGTGACGCTGCACGGCCGCCTGGATCTGCCGGATCTCGGTCCCATCTTCGACGAGTTCTCGGACTACCCGGCGGTGTCGATCTCCGATCACCAGCGCTTGCCGTTGCCCCAGGCCCACTGGGTCGGGACCGTGCATCACGGCTTGCCGGTGGATCTGCATCAGCCTTCCTTCGCGCCCGGGGAGTATTTCGCCTTCCTGGGCCGGATTTCCCCGGAGAAGCGCGTGGACCGCGCCGTCGAGATCGCCAAGCGCGCGGGTGTGCCCCTGAAGATCGCCGCGAAGGTCGCGAAGGCGGACGAGGCCTACTTCCAGCAGGAGATCGCGCACCTGTTCGACGACCCCCTGATCGAGTTCGTCGGAGAGATCGGCGAAGACCGCAAGGGGGAGTTTCTGCGGGGCGCCAAGGCGCTCCTGTTCCCCATCGACTGGCCCGAGCCCTTCGGTCTGGTGATGATCGAGGCGATGGCTTGTGGAACGCCGGTGATCGCCTTCTCCCACGGCTCGGTGCCCGAGGTGTTGGAGCACGCCGTGTCGGGGTTCCTCGTCGACGACCTGGACGCGGCCGTGGACTTCGCGCGCCGCGTCGACGAACTCGACCGACGGCGCTGTCGCGCGGAGTTCGAGCGCCGCTTCACGGCCGCCCGCATGGCGGAAGACTACGAGGCCGTGTACGAGTCGCTGGTACGACGCGCGAGCCAGTCGAGCGTGCGCCCCTTGCCCAAAGACGCCGCGTGAGGCCTCGATGACGACCAACGACTCGGAGCAGACCCAGTTCCCGGTGGGCGCCACCTCGTCCCTGACGGACACGGGCACGCGCGTGCTCAAGGCCGGGGACACCTTCGTGGTGGCGAACCGGTTCGGGGACATCCAGCCCTTCGGGCTCGGGCAGCAGGGGCTCTACCACGACGGCACCCGGTTCCTCTCGCGGCTCCACCTGCGCTTGCCCCGGGATCGGCTGCTGCTGCTGAGCTCCAGCGTCCGGGAGAACAACCTGCTGCTCTCCGTGGATCTGATGAACCCGGACACGGAGGATCGAGCCGGGCAGCGGGTCCCGCACGGGACCCTCCACGCCAATCGCTCGATCTTCCTGCAGAGCGGCGTCTACTACGAGCGGCTGCAGGTGACGAACTACGGCCAGGCCGCCGTGGACGTGGAGTTCGTCTACGAGTTCGCCGCGGACTTCGTGGATCTGTTCGAGGTGCGCGGAACGCAGCGGGCGCGGCGCGGGAGCGCCGCGTCCCCCGTCGTGGGGAGCGCGGACGTCAGCTTGCAGTACGACGGGCTCGACGGGCTGTCCCGCAGGACGCGCCTCGCGTTCTCCGAGCCGCCGCTCCGCCTCACGGGCGGAGAGGCGGTGTTTCGGCTGCACCTGGGAGCGCAGGAGCGCCGCACCCTCTTCGTCACGATCGCGTGCGAGAGCGGGGAGGCGCCGCGGGAGACCCCGACGTACGCGGAGGCCTTCGAGCAGGTGGAGGCGGGCCTGTCGCGACAGCAGGCCGCCGCTTGCCAGATCCAGTCCTCCAACGAGCAGTTCAACGTCTGGGTGGAGCGCTCCCTGGCCGATCTCCGGATGATGACCACGGAGAAGGAGACGGGGCACTACCCCTACGCGGGCGTGCCCTGGTTCAGCACGACCTTCGGGCGCGACGGCATCATCACGGCGCTCCAGGCCCTCTGGGTCGATCCGGACCTCGCCAAGGGAGTGCTCACCTTCCTCGCCCGCGAGCAGGCGCTCGAGCTGGACGATGCGAGCGACGCGGAGCCCGGCAAGATCCTCCACGAGACCCGCAGCGGCGAGATGGCGCGCCTCGGGGAGATCCCTTTCGGGCGCTACTACGGGAGCATCGACTCGACCCCGCTGTTCGTGATGCTCGCGGCGGAGTACCTCGACGCGACCGGGGACTCGGAGACGATCGTCCAGCTCTGGCCGGCGATCGAGCGGGCCCTGGACTGGATCGATCGTTACGGCGATCGGGACGGGGACGGCTTCGTCGA
>JAAZAA010000326.1 GCA_012514535.1 Myxococcales bacterium
TGACTCTCCTCTCGCTCCCCTCCCGAGACCGCGCCTCGAGCCCGCCCCCCGAGCCCGCCTCGAAGCCCCCGCGTCGGCCGAACGCACCTCTCCAGTCCCCCTGCGGCACCAGGGAAACCCCGCTTCCACCCCGCTTCCACACGTCGCTGTCGGTCCAAACGGACACGGGCACTCGACAGGCGGCACTCGACAGGCGGCGCTCGACAGGCGGCGCTCGACAGGCGGCGCTCGACAGGGCGGCACTCGACAGGGCGGCACTCGACACCCCTCCGAATGAAGCTGAAGCGCCGCGAAATACACGTGCGCGCTGGAAAGCGCTCAGATTGGAAACCCGCCCCTCCCACCTACACGACCGCCGCTCCCCTCACAATCGCGTAACAAAGGCTTGTGTCCCTGAAATGAGTAGTGGTACAACATGAGATGGTTGGCCTTCCAGCAAGTCATTGCCGCAGAAAGGGGACGTCATGCTCACACGTCGCGAAGCACTCCGAGGCGCAGTAGCCGCCGCCACCGTTATCGGATTCAGTCCTGAAGCCCGCGCGTGGATCGGCCACAAACCTCGCTCCCCGGTCGACCAAATCCCTCCCCTCGACGGCGAGCTCGTCACCGATCCGGCGAGCCTCAGCGCCGCAGCCGTGGACGCGGGCTACGCGATCTCCCGGACGCCGCTCGCGGTCCTCCGGCCGGGCTCCGTCCAGGACATCCAGAAGATGGTGAAGTTCTGCCGCAAGCACCGGATCGAGGTCGCGGCCCGCGGACAAGGGCACACCACCTTCGGTCAGGCCTTGGTGAAGGGGGGCCTCATCATCGAGATGTCCAGCTTGTCCGCTATCCACTCGATCACCGCCGACCGCGCCGTGGTCGACGCTGGCGTCAAGTGGACCGACCTGGTCACACAAGCCGTCGGCTTCGGGCTGACCCCGCCCGTTCTGACGGGATACATCGGCCTGTCCGTGGGCGGCACCCTCTCGGTGGGCGGGATCTCCGTGACGTACAACTCCGGCGCCCAGATCGACAACGTCTGGGAGCTCGAGGTGGTGAACGGCCTCGGCGAGCTCATCACCTGCTCACCCACCCGCAACCGTGACCTCTTCGAGGGGGTCCTCGGCGGGCTTGGCCAGTACGGGATCATCACCAAGGCCACGGTCAAACTGGTCCCCGCGCCGGAGTTCGTGCGCGTCTACACGATCGACTACGCGGACAGCAAGCCGTTCTTCAAGGATTTCCGGAAGATCATCCACCGCCAGGAGCTCGACGACGCCTACAACTACGGGCTGCCCGACGGCACCCACACGACGGGCGGCTGGATCTATCAGCTGAACCTCGGCGCCCACTTCAACGCCGCGAACCCGCCCAACGACGCTCACCTCCTGCGCGGATTGACCGTGCCGCCGAGCGCCGCCGTGGCCCAGGACGTCCCGTACTTGGCGTACACGATGCGGGTCAATCAGGGCATCGATTTCCTGCGCTCCATCGGAATGTGGGACAATGTCATGCATCCGTGGTTTGATGTCTTCCTGCCCGATGAGACCGTCGAGCCTTATGTGCGCAGTGTCACCGCGTCACTCACACCGGAGGACGTCGGCGAGACCGGCTTCTTACTCCTCTTCGCGCAGCGCCGTTCCAAGGCTAAAATGCCAATGCTCCGTAAGCCGATCGGCAAGAGCGATTGGTTCTTCCTGTTCGACATCCTCACGTCTGCCTCCGCGCCTGGCTTCGACGCGGACTTCGATCGTCGCATGCGCGCTCGGAATCGCCGGCTCTTTCAGAAAGCGCGACTGCTCGGCGGTATGAGATACCCCATCGGAACCCTCGATTTCAACAAGCTCGACTGGATTCACCACTACGGCGAACGCCTCCCGAAAATCCTCCTGCTCAAGGCGCGTCACGATCCCTCCCGGATCCTCACGCCTGGGCCTGACATCTTCTGAGTGACGCCATTCTCGATGACGCCATGACCTCTCTCGCAACTCTTCCCAAGATCACCCTCGGTCAGCTCGGCGCGGAGCGCCTCGCTTCCCTCTGCGACGCGCTCGGTTTCCAGTCCAGAAAGGCGGAGATCGCTCGGCTCTTCGAGCACCTCTCCACCGGTTGGGGAGAGCGCCTCGTCGGCTCCCGCGTCGCGTGGGAGTCGGCGGTGGTCGACGACGGGACGCCCTTCGAGTTCTCCGCCGCGTACGGCTCCGCCCCCGAGCTACGTATCCTCAGCGAGCCCTGGGGCCCCGAGCCATCTCTCGTGTCGAACGCGGAGGCGACGTGCGCGCTGCTCGAGACCTTGGCGCGCGAGTATTCCATCGACCTCCAGCGCTTCGAGCGGGTGCGAGATCTCTTCCTGCCCCAGGATCCCAAGGGACCGTTCTCGATCTGGATCGCGACGATCTTCAAGGGCGACGCGCCCCCTGACTTCAAGCTCTATCTCTGCCCCCAAGCCCGCGGCGATCGTTGGTCGTCTGCTCTCCTGGAGGAGGCGCTCGTCCGTCTCGGCTTCGGGGGCGCCTGGGGCCTGGTCGGCCCCCACATGGGCGCACGCGGACCCGAGCTGGACGTCTTCAACTACTTCTCTCTCGACCTGGCTCCTTCACCCGAGGCCCGGGTGAAGATCTACGCACGCCATCACGACTCCCGTCCGGAAGACTTCGAACACATCGCCAGCGCCTGCGAGCAGCACCAACCCGGGGACCTGCTCAAGTTCTTCGAAGCGGCGGCGCCCGGCCGCACCCTGTTCGACAATCGGCCGCCGTCGACCTGCTACGCCTTCGTCGAGGGCCGCGGCGACAGCCCGCTCTCGATCACCACGCATTTCCCGATCAACGGCTACGCGCGCGACGACGGCGAGGTGGCGGAGTCCGTCGTCCGCTGCCACCGCGCCTTCGGCTTGGACGAGGCCCCCTATCGGAGCACCCTCGCGGCCCTGTCGACCCGCGAGCTCGAGGAAGGCATCGGCTTCCAGTCGTACGTCTCGTTCCGCAGGCAGGGTCACAAACCCCGCCTCACCGTCTATCTCCCCTGTGAGGCGTTCCGACCGGGCACGGTCGCCGGCACCGGCGCCACCCTCAAGCCGAGCAACGTGTACGAGATCGTGCGCCGCTACGAGGACGACGGCGACATCACGACGCACCCGTTCATCCGGCGCCTCTCCCGCGAGCCGTTCAACCGCAAGAACACCTGGATCTTGCTGGCGAA
>JAAZAA010000327.1 GCA_012514535.1 Myxococcales bacterium
CAGTGCGCGCTGGGCTCTCGGGCGCGCTGTCAGTGCGCGCTGGGCCGCGGCGCGGTGATGCTGCTCGCGGCGGTCGTGACGGCCTGCGCGGCCGGCCCCTCGGAGACGCCCTCGGCGCCGCTGACCACCAGCTCCGCCGACGACGCTCTCCTCACCTCCCCGGAGCCAGCGCCCCCTGCCGCCCACCTCGGCACCCGATCCAGCGAAACGAAGCCCAGCGAAACGAAGCCCAGCGAAACGAAGCCCAGCGAGCCCGGCTCCGATCACACCGACCCCGACGGCACGCAGCTCGCCGCCACGGAGCCCACCCCAGCGTTCGCCGCCAAGGACGGCGACGACCCACCCCCGAGCGCTTCCCCGGATCCTCCCTGCACCGCTGGCCCCGCCCCGACCTTCCTCGAGCCGAACGGGCCCCGGAAGCATTTCTCCATCCACGGCTACGTCGCCTACGATCTCCCCATCGAGCGTATCGTCGCGGGACAGCGCCGGATCCACTGCCTCCGGATCGGCTGGCCCGCGGGCAACGTCAACAACGAAGGCGCGCCGTCGAACGTGGCGGACCGCATCGGACCGAGCTGGTTCCGCGCCCTGGAGAACACCCTGGCCCGCGTGCCGTGGCACCACGTGCAGACCCTGCAACGGGTGATCATCGACAATCGCCCCAAGGAGCACGGCATCGCCCCTTACAATCGCCGCAGCCCCGACGACGCCCGCGACGGGCGCACCATGTGGCTGCACGAGCACCTCTTCCTCGATCCGAACCACTGGGGCCACGGCAACCACGGCTCCTACTGGAGCTATCACATCAACGACGACGGGAAGACGTTCGCCTCGCTGCCCCCGGACCACACGGCGTTCAGCCCCGTCCTCCTCCACGAGCTGGGGCACCTGGTCATGTACAACGTCGTGAACGGCGGCAGCAGCATGTACGACACGCCCCGCTGCGCCCACACCTGCGGGGATCGGGGCACGTGCTCGGAGATTTCTCAGGCGGAGCGGGAGGCGGGCTGCGTCAGCCCCTACTGCATGCCCTTCCGGTTTCCTGCGGGCACCGAGAACTTCGCCGAGCAGTATCGGTTCCATTACCAGAGCGCCATCACGCGGACGTTGCTGCGCCGTCACCGCGCGGGCTGCGCCGACCTCCTGGAGGACCAGGATCGCCTCGGGCCCGAGCCGCACCTCGCCCCCTGGGAGCAGGGGTTGCCGGAGAGCGACTACCGGCGGAGCCTCTGGAAGAGCTGCCAAGGGCGCGCCTGCAAAGACTTTTGACGAGCCCCTTGCCAAGCCTGGGCGTCCCCGAATAGTCGAGAGTCATGCTGATTCGCCCCCTCGCTTGGCGACGCCACGGCTCCTACGCGCTGCTGTTGCTTGCCTTCTCCTGCGGCAGCGACGGCGGAACGGGGCCCAGCCCAGACCCCGCCACCTGCGACGACGGAGCTCGCAACGGGACCGAGACGGACGTCGACTGCGGCGGTGACGGCTGCGAGCCCTGCGCTCGCGGGAGCCTCTGCGACGCGGACGACGACTGTGAGACCGGCTCGTGCCGTGCCAACCGCTGCGTGTCACCGCCTTCCTGTAGCGACGGCGTGCGCAACAACGGCGAGACGGGCATCGACTGCGGCGGTCCCGAGTGCGACGAGTGCGAAGTGGGCGGCCCCTGCAATCGCTCGAGCGACTGCGAGAGCTCCCTCTGCGTCGCCGGCCGCTGTGCGCCGGCCGAGTGCGGCGACGGGGTCCTGCAAGAGGACAACGACGAGGAGTGCGACGACCGGGTCGCCAGCGCCGAATGCAACGCGGACTGCACCCTCAGCGCCTGCGGCGACGGCATCCTCAACACCGCGGCGGGGGAGGAGTGCGACGACAGCGGCGAGACCGCCGAGTGCAACGTCGACTGCACCCTCAGCGCCTGCGGCGACGGCGTCCTCAACACCACGGCCGGCGAGGAGTGTGAGCCAGGCGCCCCTCGCTGCCTCGCGAATTGCCGCTGGGGTCTCGACGGGACGTTCGGAGACGAGTGGGAGCGGCTCGCGGACCCGCCCACGGAGCTCCCCTCCCTGCCGAGCTTCCACTACGCGGATACGCCCTACCTCTACGACTTCCGCGCGAACATGCGCTACGACCTCGAAGCGGACGAGTGGCAGCCGCTCCAGGAGACCTTTCCCGTCCCCGGCGACAACTACTGGACGAACGGCGCGGTCGCCCGCGACGGCCTGTTCGTCCCGCGCCAAGGGCGGATGTACTTCTGGAGCTTCGAGGACGAACTCTGGTCAGCGGTCGCCGAGGACATCCCCAGCGGCTCCCCCGCGCGGGGCGCGGCCGTCTTCGATAACGACGGGCAGATCTGGTACCACGGCCCGGAGTCTCCCGACAGTCCTTCCGAGGGCCTGCTGGTCCGCTTCTCTCCCGACACGGGGGACTACACCCTCTTCCCTCACCCGTATGGTGTGCCGCTCGAGACGCGCGTCGCTTACGATCCGCTCACGAACCGCATCGCGTTCGGCGGCCACTCTTCGACGTCGCTCGTGATCTTCGACATCGCCGACGAAGAGTTCACGACCAGCCCGCCCAACCCGGGCGGCCTGCTCCACAACAACAGCTGTCAGGATCGAGCCGGGGGCATGTACGCGGGCTCGACCGATTTCATGGCCATGTATCGCTTCGATTTCGTCGAAGAGACCTGGACGGAGCTGCCCCCGCTCCCCGCCCCGCACGACAACTACTCGAGCTGCGTGGTCTCCTCCGACGGTTACCTCTACTACGCCTCGAGAGAATATGGCTTCTGGCGCCTGCCCCTCGGCCGGTACCAACCAGCCCAATGAAGAACGAGGGCGGCCCGCCGACGACGTGCGGGTGACCTGCCGTCGTCCGTGCGCCGCGGCGACGAGCGTGCGACGTCGGCGCGCCGCGGGACACCGTCTCCGGCGCCGCGCCAGTGCGTTTCAGGGCCTCGAGGCGAGCATCGACGTAGCGCGCGCGACAAACGCGCTACGTCGACTTCCGCTCATCAGGAAGGGATCCGGAAGGGATCACAGCGCCGCGGCCGTGATCGCCATCATGTACCAGGTGGAGTGAGGCAACCACTGCTCGACCCAGCGCCA
>JAAZAA010000328.1 GCA_012514535.1 Myxococcales bacterium
CGGCCGCCCCGACGAAGCTCACGAGGAGCAGGGTGCGCCGCGCATGCACACGAAATCCACCCACCAGCCCGACGGCGATCGCGGCTGCGGGGAGGAATCCGAGCTCGCTCGACACGGTCTCCCCGATACGCCGAAGGTGGGGCCAGCCGGCTTCGACCGTGAAGCGACGATGCCCCGTGGCGTAGTGAATGAGCGCCCGCGCGTCGCCTGCGCTGGGGCGGCTCTGTGCTGGGCAACCCTGCGCTGGGCGACCCTGCGCTGGGCGACCCTGTGCTGGCGGCTCGTCGCGGGAACTTCGTCGGGGTGACTGGATTTGAACCAGCAACGTCCGGCACCCAAAGCCGGCCCTCTACCAAGTTGAGGTACACCCCGGAGCCCGCCTGCGGCGGGGAGCCCTAGTTAACAACTTCCTCGGGCCTGCGCCAGAGCCCGCGCAGAGCCCGCACCGCGGAGGGCCCCTGGACCCTGGAGAGCCCGGGGCACGCGGCCCGCGCCTTGGAGGGCGAGGGGCTCGGAGAGCCCGCGGGCAGCAGATGGCGCTCCGCCGTACGCACCCGGGCCAGGAGCGAGTGTGAGAGCGCCGTAAGATGGGTGACGGCAACGGGCGTCAGTCGGGCAGCCGCTGCAGGCGCACGCTCAGGTGGATCGGCTCTCGATCGGACACGACGACGACGTCGTAGGGAAAGTATCCGGTCTTCTCGACGGTGATCCGATGCTCTCCCTCCGGGAGGCGCACGCCCCGCGCGGCGACGTACCCCAAGGTCCCGATGTACTGCTCGTCGATGTAGACCAGCGCCGACTTCGGGGTGTCCTCATGGCGCTCGACCTTCATGCTCACGGCGGGACGCAGCCCCTGCGTCGCGCATCCTGCGGCGAGGGCGAGGGCGAGCAGCGCCGGCACGAAGCTCCGAGCTGCGCGGGAGCGGATCGGACGGAGCACCCAGGGGCGGAGGAAACGCGGCGCGGGCGACCTCATTCCCACTCGATGGTGGCGGGCGGCTTCGAGCTGATGTCGTAGGCCACCCGGTTGATGCCGCGGACCTCGTTGATGATGCGGGTGCTCATCTTCGCGAGGACCTCGTGGGGGATCCGCGCCCAATCCGCCGTCATGCCGTCGCTGGAGTTGATCGCGCGGATCACGCAAGCCTCCTCGTAGGTGCGGTCGTCGCCCATCACGCCGACGCTGCGCACCGGGAGCAGCACCGCGAAGGACTGCCAGATGGATCCGTAGAGCCCCGCCGCGCGGATCTCTTCGTCGACGATGGCGTCGGCGGCGCGGAGCGCGGCGAGTCGCTCGGGCGTGAGTTCCCCCAGGCAGCGTACCGCAAGGCCCGGGCCCGGGAAGGGGTGGCGCCACAGCACGTCGTCGGGCATGCCCAGGGCGGCGCCCGCGGCGCGCACCTCGTCCTTGAAGAGCTCGCGGAGCGGCTCGATGAGCTTCAGGTTCATGCGCTCGGGCAGCCCGCCGACGTTGTGGTGGCTCTTGATCACCGCGCTCGGGCCCCGCACGCTGACGCTCTCGATGACGTCGGGATAGAGCGTGCCTTGGACGAGATGCTTGGCGTTCTCGATGCGTGAGGCGTGCTCCTCGAACACCTCGATGAAGATGCGCCCGATGATCTTGCGCTTCTGCTCGGGGTCGGTGACTCCGCGCAGCTCGCTCAGGAAGCGCTCGCGCGCGTCCACGGGCACCAGGTTCAGGTGGAAGCTCTGGCGCATCATGGCGACGACGCTCTCGAACTCGCCCTCTCGCAGCAGGCCGTTGTCGACGAAGATGCACACGAGGCGATCGCCGAGCGCTTTGTGACAGAGCACCGCGGCCACGGAGGAGTCGACCCCGCCGCTCAGCCCGCAGATCACCCGCTCCGTGGGCCCCACCTGGGTGCGGATCTTCTCGATCGCTTCGTCCACGAACGAGCCGGGCGTCCAGGTGGGCTCGAGGCCCGCGACGTCGAAGAGGAACGCCCGCAGCAGCTCAGCGCCACGGGGCGTGTGGGCCACCTCCGGGTGGAACTGAATGCCGAAGCGACGCTTCTCCGGGTGGGCGATGGCGGCGAAGGGCGCGTTGGGACTCGACCCGATCTTGCGGAAGCCGGGGGGGAGGGCCGTCAGGCGATCACCATGGCTCATCCACACCCCGAGCCGCTCTCCGGCGTGGAAGGGCTTCAGGATGCCCACCGCCTCGTCGACGGAGAGTTCCGCGGGGCCGTACTCGTGGTGCGCACCGCGCTCGACCTTGCCCCCCAGCTGGTGCGCCATGAGCTGCTGCCCGTAGCAGATACCGAGCATGGGGACGTCGAGTTCGAGCAGCGCGGGGTCGCTCTTCGGAGAGTTCTCGCCGTAGACGCTGTCGGGGCCGCCGCTCAGGATGATCGCCGCGGGATCGATGGCGCGGAGGGTGTCGAGGGAGACCGTGCACGGGTGGATCTCGCAGTACACGTGGCTCTCCCGGACACGGCGCGCGATGAGCTGTGTGTACTGGGAACCGTAGTCGAGGATGACGACCGTCTGGCGGGGGGCAGAAGCCATGGCGGCGGGCTAGCACGTGCCCCGGGCCCGCGGAAGGCCGAGCGAGTGGGGGACGCGCTACTGGCGGCGTTTCACCTTGACGACGAGGTGGTGATCCGCGGCGAAGGCTTCGTGCAGCTTACGTAGCCCCGCCAGATCCACGGGGGTCGGCTCCCGGTCGTGCCAGAGCCGAACGACGCGGGCGCGGGGTTGGATCGCGAGGGCAGCCTCCCGTCGGCTCTGCTCGGCGCGAGCGCGCGCCGCGTCTTCCTTGTCGGCGGCGCCCTTCGCGAGCCGGTCGAGGAGGGCGCGGGCCTGTTGGATCGCTGCGTCGAGCTGCTCCGGGACGGCGCCGAGCTCGATGACGAGGGCCCCGGTCGCGCCCCCTCCGAACCAGTGGGCCTGGGCGCTGCCGACGAGGCCCGGTTGGGTGAGGGCCTGGTCGAGCCAGCCGCCGGGGCGGTTGAGCAGATAGGCGGTGGCCAGCCCGAGTTCGCGGGGGGCGGGAGCCCACACGCCGAGGTAGGCCCCTTCCCGGACCTCTTCGTCGATGGTCTCCAAGGTCCACATCCCGGGCTTCGGGGCCTCGATTTGCGGACGGGAGCAGGTCGCGCCCTCTTCCCGGAACGGCGCGAGCCAGTCGGAGAGGGCAGCGCCCGCGGCGTCGGCCTGGGCGGCGTCGTGATCGGCGAGGACCGCCACGCGGAGCGGCCCCTGGGCGAGCACCGCCCGCGCCCGCTCGACCCCGCTCGTCGACGTGGTCGAGACGGACTTCCACGTCCCGAAGGGCTCGAGGGCGGACGGAAAGTCTCCGCTCAGGGTCTCCAGGGCGAGCCACCAGCCCGTGTCCGCCCCGAGGCGATCGAGGATCTCGTCCCGGGCGTCTGCCACGGCGCGGCCGTCGAGGGGATCGCCCGCGAGGGCTCGGCCGACGGCGCGGGCGATCCGCTCTGCGTGGGCCTTCGGGGTCTCTCTCGCGCGGCGCGGTGCGTGAGCGAGGAGCCCGACCCCGTCCGGGGTGGCCCAGGGCTCGAAGGTGACGCCCCAGCTCCCCTGGAACGCCCGCGCGATGCTGTGGGCGGCGAGGGCGAAGATGCCCGCGTCCTGGGCGGGCTCGACGCTCGTGCCGCACGGACTGGCGACGAGGATCCAGGTCTCGGCCTGACCGTCCTCCACCTGGGCGCGCAGGGGCAGTCCCAAGGAGTCCCAGGTCGCGCGGGTCTCCTGGAGCCGCTCGGCCAACGCTCGAGGGGTGGGGCGCCGCTCCGTGGAGGGGGCGGCGTACTCGACGATGCGGCGGGTCGGGCCCGGTGCTTCGGCGCTGCGCACCGCGGTCCACGCAGCCAGGGCGGCGGCGACGAGGGGATTGCCCGGCGCGAGCAAGGTGCGCTCGTGTTCTTCGGAGCCCGGGGGCGCTTCCAGGGCCCGCTCGACCTCGAGGGACACGATCGAGGCCGCGCGCGCCAGCTCCCCTTCGTCGGGGCGGTCGGCGGACTTGTCGAGGGCGAGGTCCACCCGGAGGCACGCACCCCGAGGGCGCACGGCGGCGTTCGTGTGAGCGACGCGCCAGCGGCCGAGCGCGGCGAGCCGGTGGTGCAGCGGGTGGTGCGGATCCGCCAGGGCCCGGGAGACGGAGAGCGCCTGGACGGCCTCGGGGAGGTGCCATGCGAGCCGGAGCGCGCGCCCCGTGCCGTCGTCGACGACCTGCACGTCGTCCGCGTCGGGCCAGGGGTGGCTGGGAGGAGCGCCGTCGGGCCACTCGTCCCGGTGTGCGTCGCGCACGCCCTGGAGCAGAGCCTCGCTCCCGAGGGCGGCGAGGCCGACGCGCCGGAGCGAGAAGGCGCTCTCGCGCCAGGATTCGAGCCGTTCGGCGGTCACCTTGCCGTCAGCCGCCTTGCCGTCCACGGGCGCGCCGAGATCCGAGCCGAGCTCACCGGCGCACAGCGCTGCCGCCGAGGGCATCGCGCGTCGCTCGCTGTCCCGGACCCACTTGGAGACCTGCGGGAGGGCAGGATCGGCGTCACGGACGGGCTCTGCGAGGGCTGCCCGAAACGCCTGGAGCACCCGCACTCCGGCGGCGGCGTCCTCCGCCGGAGCGGCCAGGACGACGCCGAAGGCGTGCGGCTGGAGCTCGACACGCCCGATCCCAGCGGTCGTCATGCGAAAATGCAGCAGCGCGCCGAGGGCGACGGACGCTCGGCTGCCCCCGTCGGGAAACGCGGCGAGCGCCACGGCGCCGTAGGGATCACCGTTGCGGCGGACGAGCTGCAGCAGGGGGCGATCGGGCGCCTCGACCACCTGGACCCGCTCCGCGGCGAGCTGGGGTGGGACGGTGGAGGCGTGGGGATCGTGCTCACCCTGCACCGCGGCCGGCTTGGCTGCTCCGCACCCGAGCAGGACCGGGAGGAGCCCGACGGCGACGAGCGGGGTGAGGAGCGAGCGCTCGGGCCGCCGCTGGCTCGAGCTGCGGTCGAAGAGGGGCACGGCCCGCTGCTTACCACAGGCTTCGGGCAATGGGGGGCCGCCTCGTGGGCTAACCGAGGCCCGGCCCCCGGACTCAGGCGGCGCGTCGGGCGCCGAGGAGCAAACCTTCCAGGCGGGCGGTGATCTTGTGCTTCTTCGAGTAGACCGTCTTCACGCTGATGCCCATCTCCGTGGCGACCTCCTCGGGCTCCAACCCCTCACCGAAGTAGAGCTGCACGAACTCCCGATCCCGCTCGCTCAGCTGGGACATGATCTTCGCCGCGATGCGCGCCCGCTCGTGCAGCAGGGACAGCTCGTAGGGGCTAGCCTCGGAGGAGCTGAGGCGCTCGATCTCGGGCAGCGGCTCCAGGGCAGCGTCTCGGCGGAGGGTGCGGAGGTAGTCGTAGGCCGCGTGGGACGCCAGGAGCCCGAGCCAGGAGCTCAGCTTGTTGCCGCGCTCGGGATCGAAGGCACGCAGCTTGCGCTTGTCGTTGGCCAGCAGCTGCAGGCAGAAGCGGGCGTAGATCTCGTCGACGTCGTGGGACCCGGCCACCCGCGTGAACCGCGAGAGGATCCGGTGGATGCAGCCGAGCACCACGCGCGAGTACTTGGCGTCGAACTCTCGCCAGGCGGCGGGCTCGTCCGCGAGCAGCCGAGCGACGAGCTCTCGCTCCGTCTCGGTGGCGCTGGCCGCGGGAGTGGTGGGGGGCGTGACGGGTGCGGTGGAGGCGCTGGGCTGCGCGGGGCGGCTGACCCGCTCGGCGACGGTGCGGGGGGGCAAGGGAGGGCTCCACCGGGTCAGGGA
>JAAZAA010000329.1 GCA_012514535.1 Myxococcales bacterium
CGAGGGCCGCGGCGCCCGCGATCAAGCCCCGCGTGAGCTTCTGCCGCCGCAGCTCGCTGGCGGTGCGACCGGCGATGTCCTGATCCGGGAACACCACCTGTCGGAAGACGTCCGTGACGAAGTAGCTCTTCGCCTCCGTCGGCGCCTGATGGAAGTCGGGCGCGCGGATGCCGAAGGCGCGGGCCATACCGCCGATCACCCGGGCGAACGGGCGCCCCTCCTGGGTACCGCTCGTCAGGTAGTAGCCGCTGAAGAGCGGGTTCTCCTGGAACGTGTTGCGCTGGAACAGCGCGCGCACGAAGTGCTCCAGGTTGTGCCCGAGGGCGTTCAGCTCCAGGGGGAACTCGTAGATCCTGCTGCGCAGCTCCACGCGGCGCTCACGGCCGATCGTGCGCAGCGCGCGGGCGTGGGCCACGCTCACCAGGTTCTTGAAGGTCTCTCGGAAGGCCTCGCCCGCGTCCTTCTGATCCGCGCCGTCCAGGGCGAAGGTCGCGCCGAGGATCTGATCGCGCTCGCTCTTGCGCAGGTCACCGTAGAACTCGGTGAAGCCACCGATCAGGTCCGCCTTGGTGAAGACCAGGTACACGGGCAGGACCATGTCCAGCCGGGTCATGATCTCGTCCACGCGGCTGCGCAGGTTCGCCGCCTGGGCCGCGATCTGATCTTCCGTCGCCTCGACGAGGTCGGAGATGGCCACGGCGACCAGCAAGCCGTTCAGGGGCTTCTGGGGCCGATGCTTGCGCAGCATCGCGAGGAAGGAGAACCACTCCTCTCGATCGTCCTCCTCCGTGGCGTAGCGCCCGGCGGTGTCGAGCAGGATGCCCTCGTTCGTGAACCACCAGTCGCAGTTGCGCGTGCCGCCGATGCCGCGCACGCCGCCGCGGCTCGGATCGAGGTGGGGGAACACGAGCCCCGACTGCTTCAGCGCCGTCGTCTTACCGGCGCCCGGAGGGCCGATGATCACGTACCAGGGCAGCGCGTACAGGGCCCGCGCGCCGTGACGCTTGCCGACCTTGGTGTTCTTGAGGGCGGCGATGCCGGCGAGCACCTGCTTCTGGAGCTCGTTGATCTCCGCGCGCCGGTCCGGGCGCGCCATGGCCGCCTGCTGCTCGCTCTGCTTGAGGATCTCCCGCTCGAGCTCCTTGGCGCGGGCGAGCGCGCGCGCCTTCCGCCACGCGATCCAGCCGAGGACGGCCGCGACGGTGACCACGGTCACGATGAGCGGGATGGACATGGGGACCTCCACCTCCATGACCCGCAGCAGCAGGACGGAGCCCCACGTCAGCACCAGGACGATGATGGCCAGAGCCCAGATCAGCATGCCCGCACCTCCGTCCCGACCTGCACGACGCCGTCGCCCGCCGCGCGCGCTTCCCCGGCGATCTCGTCCTCGGTGCTACCGATGTTCATGCTGAGGAGCACCCGCAGCACCACGAACAGGACGATGCACAGCCCGAGCAAGCCGAAGCCCGCCATCAACACGGGGACGCGCTTCTCGCGCAGCGCGTCCAGGCCTCGTTTCGGGTATCCCTCCGGGCTCAGCACCTCGCTGGGTACGAGATTACGGCTCGCCGTGGCGAGCGCCCTATCCTGAAGATCCACCAGCTCTCCCGTCGCCGACAGCGCGTACTGGCCCTGGAAGCCCAAGGCGATGCACAGCGCGTAAATCTGTAGAACGTGCTCGCGGCCCGGCATGCCCGAGAGCGCCTGCATCCGCACGAAGAAACCGTGTCCCGCCGTGTTCTCCTGGAAGAACGCCAGCTGGAGCGGCTGAGACATCCACTGCTGACGCCCCGGCCACGGCGACCTCAGGATTTGTTCGTCCATGAAGGCCGCGAGCGCGTACGTCGCCTCGTTGGTGTCGTCGACCGGGATGCCCGCGTCGCGCCCCTTCTCGCGCATCTGTTGGAAGAGCGACGCGACGCGTTGACGCAGCACGTCGGGCGCGGGCAGATCGTGCGCCGTGCCGAGCTGTGTCGCGAGGGAGATCGCGTCGGCACACACCCAGTACATTCTTTCCTGCATGCTTTCGTGCATCGCGCCTCAGAGGTTCTGCGGATCCACTGCGTAGAGTTTCAGCTCCAACGAGTCGGAAGGGAGCGGATGGTAGATTGCTAGCGTCCCTGTCCCTTGGATGTCCATCCAATATTCGGGGGTCTTGAGGAGCCGGAAGAACGTGAGCCCGGGGCGGATGGGCAGCGCCCCTGGCGGGCGATACTCCACCTCGATGCGCGCGCCGTTCACCGCCGAGTTGAGCAGCCCTCCGATTTGTCCCCACGAGGCGATCTTCGAGAGCTTCGGGAGCCGATCCCGGACGTCCTGCTCGGACAGCGTCCCCGTCACGGCCAGGAAGAACTCGAAGCGGAGCACGCTCGCGTCCTCCACCTGGGCCAGGTGCATCCCGTCCTCGCGCCGGCGCAGGGGGATCTCCACGTAGCGCTCCTTGATGACCGCATCGAGCAACGAGAGGGCCCGCGCGAAGAGCGGCTCGAAGGCGTCGCGCATCGCCAGGAAGTCGAACTTCGGTAAGCTGGCGGGGTCCGCGTCTACGGCGAAGGTGCACAGCCGTCCCACGAGACCCACGAGGGCCTCGTAGGCGCGCTCGGGGTGCGCCTGCCCTTGATCGACCAGGTGGCTGAATATCGGGATCCAACCGTTCAGGGCGTCGAGGAGCCAGTACTTCTGGACGTCGCTGGCCTGGAACTCGATCTGGGCCGCGTCTCGCTGCCGTCGCGACGCGCTGAGGGCCCGCTGCCGGGCCACCATCGCCGTGAGCACGCGGCGCATGCCGGAGTGCAGGAAGGGAGACGTCGCGATCCGCGCCACGGGCGGGATGTACGTGTCGCAGAGGATCGCCTGCCCGGAGGGGTTGCGGATCAGCTCCGCGATCTGGAGCGTCGCGTAGCCGTCGCGAGACTCGTCGCCGAGGAAGAGGCGCACGTTCGGCTTGGCCCAGGTCACCTCCTGCTCGTGGGACCCGTCGTTGAAGTCGACGACGCGGGTGGTGCGACGCTCGAAGCGGGCGGCGGTCCCCTCCGCGACGTTGGCGGTCAGGTCCGACTCGTGCCGCAGGCCGACGTAGACCGGAAGCGCGCTCTTCGTCGCGGGGAAGGCCGCCCCGATGTCTCGCGCGGACAGCTCCACCTCGGACTCCCCGCCGATGGTCAGGATGGTCGCGTCGGGCAGCACCGCGCTGAGCCGGCGCACGACGATCTGGCCGTTCGCCAGCGCACGCGTATCGATTTCGAGCTCCGTGATCCCGAAATGGAACGTCAGCGAGCGCTGCATCGTCTCGGCGAGCAGGCTCTCGTGATAAGCGTCCAGCTGCTGCAGGTGGTGCTGGGTGATGAACAGCCCTTCCGTCCAAACGGGCTTGCGAATGGTCACTGCGCTGCCTCCGTCGGGGCCGCGCTGAGCGTCCCGCCTTCAGGGAAGTAATCCGCGTACTCGATGCCGTCCTCCACGCGCGTGTCGTCGATCCAGATATAGAAACGCGGATCGAGCACCGGTCCCTCCGCACACTCGCCGTCGGGACAACGCGCGCCGCACTGGCCGTCGGCGGGCGACGGCGGCAGCTCGAAGGACTTGAACCAGTTCTTGCCCGTCGGGTTCCGGAACAACGCCGCGGCCACGATGAACTGGGCCGCGTCGTCGCGCTCGAACTTCACCTCCGTGCGCGTGTCCGGATAGACGGGGAACTCCTCCGCCTTGACGAGATCCTCGCCCAGGACCTCCGCGTCCTTCTTCCAGACCTCCTCGAAGTCGGAGTTCAAGAAGCCGACGTCCGACTTGAGCTGGTAGATCCGGACCTGCACCGGTCGCGGCTCGCCCCGCTCGCTCGGGTTGATGTACGGGGACGTGATGACCGCCGAGGTCACGATCTGCAGATCGCACTTCTCGGGGACCTCGGGGGGCGGCGTGCTGGAACAGGCGGCGAGCCAGCTCGCGAGGCCGCACAGGGCCACCCGGATCCTCCGGTCACCCTTGCTCTTTGCAGCGTACTTCGTCATGGGGGGCATCTTCAGGGCGCGCACACGATGGCGCCGTCGTCGCCGAGCGAGAGGGTGAGGTCCGGGACGTCCTGCTCCTCCGCCAGCGCGGCGAGGATCTTCGAGGAGAGCACGGGCATCACCGCCGCTCGGAGGATGTGGTCCGCGTTGCGAGCGCCGCTCTCCACCTCCCGGCAGCGCTCGGCGATCGCCTCGATGACGGCGTCCTCCACCGTGAGCTGCACCCCATGGGCGGCGCGCACCCGGGCGCGGATGGCGTCGACCTTCATGCGCACGATCTCGACGAGGACCTCCGGGCGGATCGGCACGTAGGGCACCACCGTCATGCGCGCCAGCAGGGCCGGCTTGAAGTACGCGCTCAGGGTCGGCTTCACCGCGTCGACCAGCTCGTCGTGGTGACGGGGCGGCTGCGTTGGGTCCGCGATCTCGGTGATGAGATCGGTGGCGAGGTTGCTCGTCAGCACGACGACCGTGTTGGAGAAGTCGACGAGGCGGCCTTCGCCGTCGGCGAGGGTGCCCTTGTCGAAAACCTGGTAGAATAGATTGAGGACCTCCCGATCGGCCTTCTCCACCTCGTCGAGCAGGACGAGGGAGTAGGGCCGGTGACGCACGGCCTCGGTGAGCACGCCCCCCTCCCCGTAGCCGACGTAGCCCGGAGGAGATCCGATCAGCCGCGAGATGGAGTGCCGCTCCTGGAACTCGCTCATGTTGACGGTGACCACGAACCGCTCACCGCCGAACATCTCGTCGGCGAGGGCGAGGGCCGTCTCCGTCTTGCCCACGCCGCTCGGCCCCACGAGCAAGAACACGCCCAGCGGCGCGTTGGGAGCCTTCAGGCCCGCGCGCGCGGAGCGCAGCTCTCGGGCGAGCACCGCCACGGCCTGATCCTGCCCCCGCACGCGCCTCTGGAGGCGCGTCTCCAACTCCAGCGCCGTCTGCAGATCGTCTCGGAGCATGCGCCCCACGGGGATCCCGGTCCAATCGCTGATGACCGAGGAGACGATCTGCTCGTCGACGTCCGCGGCGACCAGGCGATCTTCCGGCTTGATCGCGGCGAGCTCCGCGAGGGCGGCCTCGAGCGCGCCCGGCTCCGCGGCCTCGTCCTTGCGCAAGGCCTCGATGCGGTCGCACAGCTCCCGCTGCCGAGCGCAGGCGGCCTCCAGCTGCGCCGCGCGCTCCCGCAGCGCCGCTTGCTTCTCCAGAGCCGCCGCGCGGGCGCCGGGGTCCGCGGGGATCCCGGCCTTCTCGTCCTTCGCCCACGCCTCCAGCTCCCGCTCCACCGACTCGAGCAGCGCGCGGGAGTCTTCGAGCTCCGCGGGGGGCGCCTTGCGCACGAGGTTCACGTAGGCGGCCGCCGTGTCCAACACGTCGACGGCCTTGTCCGGCAGCTGCCGCCCGGAGATGTAGCGGCTCGACAGCTCGACGGCGGCGCTCACCGCCTCGTCCCGAATGATCACGCCGTGCGCCTTCTCGAACCGGGGCGCGACGCCGCGGAGCATCAGCTTCGCCGTCTCGATGGACGGCTCCGCCACTCGCACCGGCTGGAAGCGTCGCTCGAGCGCCGCGTCCTTCTCGAAGTAGCGCTTGAACTCCGCGTAGGTGGTCGCCGCGATGGTGCGCAGCTCACCGCGGGCCAGCGCCGGCTTCAGGAGGTTGGCGGCGTCGCCACCGCCCTGGGGGCCGCCCGCGCCGATCAGCGTGTGCGCCTCGTCGATGAAGAGGATGATCGGCTCGGCGCTGCCACGCACCGCGTCGATGACCCCCTTGAGCCGGTTCTCGAACTCACCCCGCACGCCCGCGCCCGCCTGGAGCGCGCCCAGATCGAGGGACAGGATCTTCACCTTGGCCAGGGGCTCCGGAACGGTCCCCTCCACCACGCGCATGGCGAGCCCCTCGACGAGCGCGGTCTTCCCGACCCCGGGCTCGCCGACGATGATCGGGTTGTTCTTTCGGCGCCGCACCAGGATCTCGATCACCTGGCGCACCTCGCGCTCCCTGCCGAAGACGGGATCCAGCTGGCCGTCGCGGTAGAGCTGCGTGAGATCCGTCGTGAAGCGCGCGAGCGCTCCCTCCCCGGCGGCGGCCTTGGCGGGGCGCTTGTCGTCCCCGGCGCCCTGGGCCGCGACCGCCTCGACGCTGTCCCGAGTCAGGTTCGGCAGCTCCCGGCGCACCTCGTCCACGGGGATGCGCTCGAGCTCGGGGAGGTCGAAGGGGAGGTAGCGGCCCGGCGCGAGCAGCAAGCGCGCGAAGAGCGCACCGGAGCGGACGCTCGCCTCCTCGTGCTCGGCGGAGGCCAACACCCAGGCGTCCTGGATCCATTCCAGGAGCCGCGAGCTGAACACCGGCTTGCCCGCGTTCCCCGCCCGCAGGTCCCCCACGGCGCGCGACAGCGCGGCGCGCACCACGTCCACGTGCACGCCGTAGTGAGTGAGGATCAATCCTGCGTCGGCGCGGGGGTCCTCGAGCAGCGCCGCCGCGAGGTGCTCGACCGTCACTTCGTAGTGGCGCGCGCTCACGCATCGGGAGGCCGCGGCTTCCAGCGCGGTCGTGCAGTACGGATTCAGGCGCCGCAAGAGGGCTCGTGGTTCTACTGTCAGCATATTTCCTGTGCCCAGCCCGCGCGGAACACGGGCGCCGGCACGGTCTCACGATCCAAGGGAGGAAGTGAAGAAAAGGGGCATGTCGAAGAGGTCACTTCTCGGGGACGTCCACCCCACAGAATACCGGCCCGACGGCCAACCGCGGAGACTTCCCTACCCGCGCCCCCGGCGAACTGCCCCGTTATCTTCGCCTGGGCCGAAGCTTGCCTGTTACGCTACGCCCCGTGCCTACCGGAGTTCGCATCCTCATCACCGATCAGAGTCAGGGCGGCGTCCTGATCGACAAGACGTTCCCACGTCTCCCCGTGCGCATCGGGCGCAATCCGCTGAACGACCTGGTGGTGCCGAACGGCTACGTGTCGCAGTTCCACGTGGTGGTCGACGAGATGGGCGACCAGCTCTCCGTCCGGGATCTGGGCAGCACCAACGGGACGCTCTTCGACGGACAGCGGGTGGCGCCCAACCTGCCAGCGCCCGTCCCGCCGCAGGGGTTCGCGATCATGTCCCTGCACTTTCAGCTCACGAAGGTGCAGGCCGCCCGCGTCCCCGCCCAGTCCAACCGTAAGCCGATGATGGTGACGGGGCTGCTGGCGGCCCCGAACTTCGACCTGCTCAACCTGCAGGCGCAGGCGCCCCAGCACGACCTCACGGAGGCGCGCCGCCTGTACGCCGCCTATCGCTCCGCCTGGACCGAGCTGCTCCGCTCGCTCCAACGCCAGGCCGCCGAGCTCCCGCCGGAGCGCCGCCCCGCCTTCTACGCGAAGGTCGCCGGAGAGCTCCCGGCCATCCTCCAGGAGGAGGATTTCCGCGGCATCGCCCCTCCCGAGACCGGCGCTCTGGCGACGGGACCCAAGCCGGACGCCGTCGCCCTCGCCGGGCTCAAGGAGCTCGCCACGGACTTCGCCCCCGACCGGCCGCCCCCGGAGACGTCCGACGACGTGGTGGCCTTCCTGAGCAAGATCGCCGAGGCCCTCGACGTCTTCCTCAAGTGCTTCGTCCCGCTCCGCGAAGGCTACCAACAGCTGGCCAAGGAGCTCGGGGTGCGCACGGGCCCCGGGCGCGTCACCCACACCCCCGGCGACGCAGACCCGCGCCAGCACGTCGAGCGCGCCCGCGATCCCAAGGAGCTCGGGCGCGTCCTCCTGAACTACAAGGACAAGACCTCGGAGGCGATGGCCGCAGTGGAGAGCGTGTTCGCGGACTACATGATCCACCAGGTCGCGATGATGAACGGCGTGATGACCGGGGTGAAATCGCTGCTCCAGGAGCTCTCACCGGAGTCGGTCGAGCGGGCCTCCCTCGACCCGCGGCGCAAGAAGGGGCTCGGCTTCGGGCCCCTGCGCTACAAGTCCCTGTGGGACCTGTACACGGAGCTGCACGCGGATCTCGCCCACGAGGACCGCCACGTGTTCTCGGTCCTCTTCGGCCGCAAATTCGCGGAAGCCTACGACAAGTCCAGGGAGTCCCGGGACTCGACGCGAACCTGACGCCCTCGCATCGCCGGTACCTGACGGACCAGGACGCCCCCGAGGCGCCCCCGGCGCGAGCGCCCGGCGACGTGAAGGGTCGTTTTGGACACGCTGGTTAGTTGCCCCGCGGGCCCGGGCTCCGGCATAGCTACACCGGCGCGCCAGAGCAGGCGCGCGGGGACGAAACCATGCGAAAGCCCGTTGTCACTGCCGCAGTCGCCGCGGCTGCCCTCTTCCTGGCACCGACGAACGCCTCGGCGCAGGTGCCTGAGCGCAGCCAAACCTGGAACGACGTCACCCTGGCCACCACCCTGGTGGCGGGCGGCGCCCAGCTCTTGATGCCGAGGGTCTACTACTCGTCTCCCGAGGCAACGGTCGGGTGGAAGGCGCGCTGGCACGTCTCCGTCCTCGCGCCGGCCATGACCCTGACGACGCTCGCGCTCCTGAACGAGCACCACTTCAAGCCGGGCTTCGAGGGCCACCGCCCGGGCTGCAACGAGACGAACCAGGGACAACCGGGGTGTGAGAGCTATGGCATGCCGTCCACCCACAGCTTCGGCTCCGCCGCCGCCCTCGGGCACGGCACCGCGGTCTTCCTGGTCGACACCATCAAGTACAGCGGCGGGCGCTTCCACTTCGGGTCCTTCGCCGGCAACGTGATCCTGCCCCTGGCGCTCACGAGCGTCACGGTCGCCGGGCGGCGCGCCGGGGACTGGGAGGATTGGGGCCAGATCGGGGTCGGCGCGGGGGCGGGGCTCGTGTCCGGCGCGGCCATGGGTCTCCTGTACGCGATCCTGCAGCCTCCCGATTGCGGCTACACCGGGTCGCTGATCTGCTGGTGACCCACGCCGGGCTCGAGGTGGGGGCCCCGGGCGAAGCCCGGGGGCGGGGTCCTCGCCAGGGACGACGTTCGGAGCACCCGGATGCGCCCGCTCAGTTATCGAGGACCATGCCCACGTCGACGGTGTTCCCGTCGAACTTCACGCTGGCTCCCGAGATCGCCACGCTCGCCGGGCTCAGGGTCACGCTCGCGCCCCCCATGGTGATGCTGAGGGAGACGGAGGCCTCGATGACGACGTTCTTGGCCTTCACGGTCGTGACCCCGCCCACCGTCTCCGAGTAGGCGATGGTGGCGCTCTCCGCGGAATCACCGTCGACCTTCACCAGCAGCGCGCCCCCAGTCTGCGCCGACAACAGCCCCGCCTCGACGCCGCGGTTGCCTTTGGCGAGGATGACCTTGGCGGCCCCCGTCGTCTCCGTACGCGCGCCCCCGACTAGCAGGGAGCGATCCGCGGCGGTCATCTGGATGTAGGCCGCGCCGACGTCGTGGGTGTACGCGCTCGCGGTGGAGTCGCTGACGTCGCCGACCACGAGGTTGATGTCGTTCCCGCCGACGCTGCAGCTGCTGTCGCCGGTCACGGTGCGGCGATGATCGCCGCCGATCGAGTGCATGCGGTTGCCGCCGATGGAGAGCGTGTGGTTGCCGCCGACGTCGTCGACCATCAGCGCCGACACGGAGATCGTCTGGTTCGCGCCCACGTCGATGCTCTGGTCGGCCCCGACGGTGGAGCTCACGCTGTCGAGGACCGCCATCGTCTGGTTGGCGCCGACCTGCACCGATTGATCGTTCCCGATCGAGAGCGTGGCGTTGTTCCCGACGTTCACGCTCATGTCGTAGGAAGCGTTGAGGAACATCTGCTCCTCTCCGGCCACGTCGCTCATGCGCAGCTCATTGCTGCTGCCCCCGCCGGGGGTCGTCGCCGTCTGGAGCGACGAGCGCGCCGCGTTCGCCGGCAAGGAGTAAGGCGGCGGCGTGAGGCCGTTGTAGAGGCGCTCGACCACGACGGGTTGGTCGACGTCTCCTTCGGCGTACCGCACGGCCACCTCCCAGCCCACGCGCGGCAGCAGCATCGAGCCCCCAGTGGGCACCTGCGAGGTGCGCATCCAGCAGCCCGAGTGCTCGTCGTGCTTGCCCTGCCGATCCCAGAGGAACTGGGCCACGACGCGCCCGTGTTCGTCCGTGTGGATCTCCTCCCCCGCGGGCCCGGTCGTCATCGCCAGCTGGATACCGGGGGCCACGCGGGCCACGGGGCGCGGCTCCGGGCGCAGCACGGTCGCCCCGGGCACCGCCTCGAAGCGGCAGACGTGATGCTCCCGCTCCGTCTCGTCGCCCACGGCGAACTGACGCCCGGCGCTCCCGGAGAACTCGAGCCGGGTGACGATGCACGGACCGTTCAAGCGCTCCCAGGGGTGACCGACGATCTCGAAGGAGTGCCCGAGCTCCAGGTGGAGCGCCCCCGTCTCCCCGTCCACCACGTGGCGATCGACCTCGAGGGACTCTCGCAGCCGCATCGCCCGCACCTCCACCTCGTCCGGCTCCGTGGCGCGCGCGGGGAACGCGTACACCTCGAGGCTGGCGTCGTCCTCGCAGCCCTCGCTCACGTGCTCCAGACCCAGGCTGGGACGCTCCGGATCGTAGTCGCGGGCGGTGACCCGACCGGGACGGATCCGTGAGCGACGTGAGAGCTTGAAGATGTCGTCGCGGCTGCCGTCTGCGCCGAAGCTCGTGGTGAAGGGCAGCTCCGTGGCTCCCCGCGTGACCTCACCGAAGCCGGTGCCCTCGTCCCCGAACAGCACCTTCTCGTCCTCGTCCGGATCGTGGAGGCAGCAGAAGTAGATGCCCGCCTCCGCGAGGAGCCGCTGGCAGAACTCGAGATCCGTCTCCTGGTGCTGGACGACGTACTTGCGCACGGGGTGGGTCTCCACGAGCCGCCACTCCTGACGCGCCGCGTCCACGCCGCCCTTGTCCAGGACCTCGCGCACGATGTCCGGCACCGCGAGATCCTGGAACACGCGGCTGGAACGCCGCGCCGCCAAACGCCAGAGGCGCGGCCTCACCTCGAAGACGGTCGTCGCGACGCCGCGGACGGACTGCTCCACGGACACCCGCACGATCTCGCCGGTGAAGTGCAGCGTGGCGTCGTCGCTCAAGCGCCGCAGCCGAAACCGCGCGGAGGCGGCCACGAGCGCTTCGGGGGGCAACGGGGCCGTGTCGGGGATCACCGCGCGGCAGTGCAGTCGGTCCACGGCTCCCAGGCGCCGCTGCAGATCGTAACCCAGCACCATGAAGCGACGCGAGCCGACCGTCAGCTCGGCTTCCATGCGACCTGCTTGCGCCATCAGCCACCCACCTTCAGTTGACCGCCCGTTTTCTTGATGAGGCCCGCCTTCACCTGGATCTTGGAGCCCTTCAAGGTGATGGGGCCGCCCGCCAAGGTGAACTCGCTCCCGCCCGCCTTGAGCTTCGCGTTCGCGCCCAGCACGGACACCACCAAGCCCTTGACGACGTAGTCGCCGGTGATCTTCTGGTTGTGAGCCGCGCCCACGAGGCGCGTCGTGGCGCCGTCGCTCGAGCTCGAGTCGTTGCCTTTCACGATCTGCACCTCCGCGCCCGCGATGGTCCGCGCCTTCGCCCCCGCGACGACCTCCCCATGGCTGCCCCCCGTCACATGCACGCGGACGGCGCCCACGGAGGACGACGACGTCGTCAGGTAGTTCTCTGCGATCGCGCCGACCGAGGCCGTGAGCTCCAGGGCCCCCACCGTGCGCGAGAAGGTCCCCTGGACGTTGCGGCGCTCGCCGTTCGAGATGGTCGTCTGGTTGCCGGCCACCGTCTGGCTCCGTGAGCCCGCGATCTGCTCGAGGAAGTTCGCCTCGGCGTCGTGCTGATCGTTGGCGCCGATGGTGATGCTCTGATCACCTGCGACGTTGAGGGTCGAGTGAGCGCCCACGCTCACCGACTGGTTGGACCCCACGTTGACCGTATCGTTCACCCCGACGGAGCGGGACAGGTTGCTGGCGATGTGCGTGTCGTCGTCGACGCCCACCTCCTCGGTCTGATCGTGACCGGTGGTCATGTTCAGATCCTTCTGAGCCTTGATCGAGAAGCCCTGGCTCCCGCCGGTGTCGCACATCGTGATCTCGTTCGACCCGGCGCCTCCCGGAGACGACATGCTCGTCAGCGAACCCGACGCGCGCCCCGCGGGCAACGCCATGGGCGGTGCGTTCTCCCCGTTGTAGACCCGCCCCAACACGACGGGGCGATCGGGGTCACCCTCCAGGAACACCACGGACACCTCCCAGCCGATGCGCGGGAGGATCATCGAGCCACCGAGGGGCACCTGGCACGCGCGGATCCAGCAGCTCGAATGCTCGTCGTGTTGGCTGACTCGATCCCAGAAGAAGCGCACCTTGATGCGGCCGTACTCGTCCACGTGGATCGACTGCGGGGGGCTCCCCGCGGGACCCGTGACCACCGCCGTCTGGATGCCGGCGATGCGCGGGCGCCGAGCGCGCCGCGGCGGCAAATAGGGGGTGCCCTCGGGCACGCCCCGGAAGCTCACGTCACAGCTGACGTTCGTGGCGCTCTCGTCCGCCGCCTGGTGCCCGCGGGTCGTGACCTCCGTCAGCACGTAGGTGCCGTTCAAGTCGTCCTCGGCGGCGCCATCGACGGTGATGCGCCCGCCCACGGACAGGCCGGGCGCCTCGCTGCGTCCCTCGCAGACGTCCGCGTCGTGACGGAGCTGACGGAGCCGCGCCGACGCGCGCACGTTGCCCTCGGCGGCGACGGTGAAGCGGCCGGGATAGTCGTAGTAAACCGCGGGCCAGCGGTCCTCCGCGGGCAGCTCCGACTCCGGAGGCACCTGGGGGTTCTCGAAGTCGTAGTCCCGCAGGGTGAGGTGGGTGCAGCGCAGCGCGCGACGCCGCGAGAAGGAGCGGAGCGGCTCGCCGAAGGCCAAGATCCCCTGCGAGAGGCTGTGAGGCACCGGCTCCCCTGCCTGCTCGAAGGCCGCCGGCGCGTCCGCCACGATCATGCGGTGCCCCTCCTCGTCGTGGACGAAGAAGTAGAAGAGCCCCTCCTCCTCGAAGAGGCGCTGCACGAAGTTGAGCGCGCTCTCACGATACTGGACCACGTACTCCCGGGGCGCGTAGCTCCCGGACACCTCGAAGGTCACACGGTCCATGAAGCCCGCCTCCGTGAACAACGTCTCGGCGATGTCCAGCACGCTCTCGTCCTGGAAGATCCGGGAGTTCACGCGGTAGCTCAGGGCCCACAGCGCCGGCCGGAGCTCGAAGGAGAAGTGGAGCTTGCCCGAGCGCGCTGCGACGAAGCTCGCCTCGGCCACGACCCCGTCGAACCAACGCCGATCACCCCGGTGGTTCACCACCTCGAGCAACATGCGCTTGCGCAGACACCCGTCCACGTCGAAGTCCACGTCGCTGGTGCAGAAGTCGACCCGCACCTGGTACGGCTCCGACATCACCTCGCGAGCCACGTACGACGTCACCAGGACGTCGATGGGTAGCCCGTCCCCATGCAGACCGAACTGCGCCGTGGATAACCCGAGCAGGTTCACGATCGACGAGCTTAGCGGAGAACCACCCTCTGGGTCGAGGTGCGCCGCACGCCTCGCGGCGCAGTGATCGACCCTCGACGCTCACGTCGACGGCTCACGTCGACGTGAGCGTCGTCGGCTCCTCGAGCTCATGTGTCGAGGGCCCCATTTGCGGGGTTCACGGCCCCGCGGAGAGGCTCTGTGAACGCGACGTGAGGGGTGAAAGCGACGTGAGGGCGACGTGACCTCGACGTTTCGACGTCTCGACGCTCGAGGTTCGCGGTCCGGATTTTCGAAGGAAGATCCGTGACGGCGCCTTCGTAGATCTTGGATCGACGATCAGAAGCGCCCCGAGAGACCGGCGGAGCCGAGCCCGACCCAGGGCTGCACGCCCGGCTTCAGCTCGGCGGACGTCGCCTTCGACGACGAGTCACCGATCAGGAGCAGGGTCACGCCCGTGGCGATGCCGACGACGCCCACGCCGAAGCCGACGAAGGAGAGGGTGCGCGCGGAGCCCGCGTCCTCGTCGAGAACCCTGATGTCCTTGCGCTGCGCTTCGGTGCACCCGGGGTTGCAGGCGGCGAAGGTCCGATCGGCGTCGTTGCTCAGGCCGTTCGCCTGGGCGAAGAACAAAGCGCCCACGCCGACACCAATCGCGCCCACGCCGAGCGACGAGTAGGCGATGATCTGACGCCCGCTCGGCCCGCTGTCCGGGGTCCCCGCCGTGGCCTGGGCGGGAGCCGATTCCCCCGCCGCGGGAGCCGCCGCAGCCTGGCTCGGCCGCAGGGTGAGGATCACGGTCTCTTGCCCGCCCTCCTTGATGGTCACCGTGTTGCGGGAGCTCTCACTGCCCACCGCGGTGGCGTAGAACTCGTGCGTCCCGGGGTTGACCGGACGGGGGATCCCCACCAGCGCCGACGGCACCTCGCGCTCGTCCATGAAGACCTGCAGTCCGTCGGTCTTGCCTCCCTGGACCACGACGGTGATCTGGGGAATGCGGGGCTCCAGCTGATCGAGCTCCTGCTCCGCTTCCTTGCGGGTCTGCACCAGGACCGGGTTGGCGCGGGACGGCACGGCCTCGTTGATGATCGCCAGATAGCTCTCCCGGGCCTCCACCAGGCGGCCCAGCTTCGTCTGGGCGCGGGCGATGTAGAGAAGGTGCGGGGTCGCGTGCACCACAGCCTCGGCCCGTCGGAAGAGCTCGATGGCCTCCTCGTAGCGCCCTGCGTCGAAGGCGTCCGCCCCGGCCTCCGCGGCGGCGCGCGCCCCCGCCCGCTCCTCCGCCGTCTGGGCGTGGACCAGCCCGGCCGAGGACAGGACCAGGGAAGCTGCAATCGTTGCGCTGAAAAGCGGGCGAAGAGCAAGGATCATGGCGACCGGCATGCTAAGTGGGGGTACGCTCCACCACAACCTCTTTGACCTTCGTCCGGTGGGGTCGGGTACGTTTCTGGGGGACGATCCCCGGAAGCGCACCGTACCCGTCCAGGGCGACCCGCCCCCCCTCTCGCACCATGCTCCTGGAACCTGACCAGCTCCTCGACGGGAAGTACCGCATCGTCCGCCTCCTCGGGCAGGGCGGCATGGGCGCCGTGTACGAGGGCCACCACGAGCTGATCGATCGCCGCATCGCGATCAAGACGCTCTTGCCCAGCATCCAGGAGGAGGCGAGCGTCGTTCGCTTCGAGCGCGAGGCCCGCGCGGCGGGGCGCATCGGCAACGATCACATCCTCGAGATCTACGACATCGGGTCCCTGGCGGACGGCGGCCGCTACATGGTGATGGAGTACCTCGACGGGGAGACGCTCTCCGACCGCATCCGCAAGCGGCAGCGTCTTCACCCTGCCGAGGTCGTCCACATCGCCCTGCAGCTCCTGAACGGCCTGGGCGCGGCCCACGGCGCGGGCGTCCTGCACCGGGACCTCAAGCCCGACAACATCTTCCTCGTCGGCACCAAGGCGGGCATCCGCGACTTCGTGAAGATCATCGACTTCGGGATCTCGAAGTTCAACCTGGGTAAGGACGAGATGCGCATGACCGCCACGGGCATGGTGGTCGGCACGCCCTATTACATCGCCCCGGAGGTCGCCAAGGGCCTCGGCGACGTCGACCACCGCGCGGATCTCTACGCCGTCGGGGTCATCCTCTACGAGGCGCTCGCCGGGCGCGTGCCCTTCGACGCGGACAACTTCAACAACCTGCTGTTCAAGATCGTCCTCGAGGAGGCCCCTCGCCTGACGACCCTGGTGCCCGACCTCGACCCGGCCCTCGCCGACCTCGTGCACCGGGCCATGGCGCGCGAGAAGAACGATCGCTTCCAGACCTGCGCCGAGCTGGCCGAAGCCCTCCAGACCTGGGCCGCCGCCGCGGGCATCACCTTGGGCGGCTTCGAGACGACGACGGGCATCGGCCGCCCGAGCCAGGCGTCCATCGCTGGCATCGCAGGCATGCCCACGGGCGAGCAACAGACCTTCGCGGGCGCCGCGGCGGCTCCGCACGTGTCACTCCAGCACTCCGCGCCCCATTTCACCCCTGGCCCCTCCACCATCCAGGCGCCAGCGGTCCGCGCCGCGACCCCTGGCGCCTTCGGCGCCTCACAAGCCGTCGAGGTGCAGCGCTCCAAGCGCCCGCTCGGGCTGATCCTCGGGGCGAGCGCGGCGGTCGTCGCCCTCGCCGCGGTCATGGTCGTGGCGCTGTCCGGCGGCGGCGAAGACGAGACGGGAGCGGCCGCCAGCGCCACGGCAGCGGACGCGCAGGATCCCGCCGTCCTCGGCCCCGACGACGCCACCCCGACCGAGCCCGCCCCCCCTGCGGACACCGCCAAGCCCGCCGCCGACACCCCCTCCACCGCGGCGAAGGACGAGCCGGCGGACGGCCCAGAGCCCGCAGACAAGCCGGCCAAGGCAGCGGACGCCGCTCCCGACAAGCCGGACGCATCGCCGCAGCCCACCAGCGACGCGACCGCCTCGCCACGGCCGACCGGCGATACGTCCGCAGCCTCGACGACGACCCGTCGTGCCCCGACGACGACCCGCGCCCCAGCCCCGCGCCCCAGCCCCGCCCCCGAGCCAACGACCACCGAGCGCTCGCGCCGGAACTTTGGGTATTGAGGTGGGGCCGTCGGCAGCAGGTACCCCCTCTTACTCCTCCGCCCCGAGCCGGCATCGCGCACGACCGGCACAACCATCCCCGATCGCTTAAGCACCTACAGCCCCGAGTATGAGGGAAATTCTCGTGCGCGAACGTGACGGTTTCTGTTCCCGGGCGATGGCGAGCAGGGTCGGAGTCATGTGCACGAGGAGGTCGGCGAAGGCTGTTCGGCTGCAGGA
>JAAZAA010000330.1 GCA_012514535.1 Myxococcales bacterium
TCCATGAGTCCTCCTCCACCGTCAGTGCCCCCGAGGCCCCGACTGGGAGCGGGAGCCCTTCATTGATCAACACCCTGATGCCGCGCCGCCCGAACCGCGGCGCGCCGAGAGAATATCACCGGCCCTTCCTCCCCACGACCCCAACGAGGCCCCCCGGGCTTTCGTCCCGACGATCACGGGCCCGAGGCTCACGATCGACACCGCGAGATACGCGCCTGCGCTCCGCCCCCCACCTGCCGACCTCCCCCGCCCATCGAACCCGACGGCCCACGCCGCGAGAGCCGAACCATACCTCCGGCCATCGCGGCGTGGGGCCGTCATGGGGGCTTCACTCGGTCGAGGTCGTCTCCACGAGTTGGGGGACGGGGGCTCGTCCCTCGAGCCCGGCGGCGGCGGCCTCGGGGGTCTCCAGCTCGGCGACCTCGATGGGCTCTTCGTCGGTGCCGGAGGAGCTACGACGCTTGAAGAAGCCGAGCTTGCGCAGCGTCGCGCGGCTCTTGATGCCGACACGGGCGATGGCGCTCCACTCGAGATACCAGGCCCACAGGGCCTCCTCGGCGGCGGCTTGCTCCTCCGCCGTCCGGGGAGGATCTGCTGGCGCGCTCTTCAGCTCGCGGATTTCCTGCAAGAGGGCCCGCGCCTCCTCTTCGCGCTCGTCCGTCAGCCCGCGCTCGGCGAGGAGCTGGCGCGCGGCGGGGCCCTCCGCGCCGAAAGGCTCTTCACCCTGAGCCATCTCCTCGAGCCGGCTCACGAAGGTGAGCACCGTGATCACCACCTCGCGCCCCTGGCTCTGCACGAGGTTCACGAACAGCTGCCGGCCGATCTCCGGGTAGTGGCGAGCCAGCACGTTGCGCGCGACCGGGAACCACATGTTCTCGAACTCGTCGAGGCGCTCGAGGAGCCCCGGCTGCGACGGTGGTGCCTCGGCGATGCCGGCGAGCCGGGTGCCGATGGCGTCCACCAGCAGCCCCCAGCCCTCTTCGAGCTCCACGCGGGTGAAGCCGAAGGGTTCGAGCTCCCTCGCGACGTCCGGGTTTCGCAGGCCGAGGAGGAACTCCACGGCCCTGTGGGTCTTCGGTCCGATACTCAGCTTTCTCATGGTCGACTCTCTTTCTTCCGTGTGATCGACGAAGGCGGGCCTTTCAGCTCTCTTCGTCGGGGGATGGCTTTTCGGCTCGCCGACGCGCTCGGGCAGCCGCGGCGGGCGACGGCGCGCGGCCGCCGCGCACCACGGCGAGGACGGCGCTCGGGGACGCCGACGGCTCCGGGGTGCCGACGGGGCGGCGCCGCGGCGAGAAGCCCAGGGCCCGGAGCAGCGTCCGGTTCTTGATGGCGACCCGGGCGATGGCGCTCCACTCGAGGTACCAGGCCCACATGGCCTCGGCGGCGAGCTCTTCACGGCCCACGGAGACTCGCGTCATGGAGCGAGCGGCCTCGATCTCCCGGAGCCTCGACAGCAGCGCCCGCGCCTTGGCCGCCCGCTCCGCGGTGAGCCCGCGCTCGGCGAGCAGCCGGCGGGCGGCAGGCCCGGCGGCGCCGAAGGGCTTTCTTCGCCGCTCCATGCTCTCGAGGCGGTCCAGGAAGACCTGCACCGAGATCGCCACGCCTGGCCCGCGCGTCTGCGAGAGCTGGTCGAACAGGTGCTTCGCGATCTCAGGATGACGGCGCGCGAGGGAGCGCCGGGCGATCGGAAACCAGGTGTTCTCGAAGGCGTCGAGATCGGAGAGGACGCGGAGGTTCGGCTTGCCCTCTTCGGAGGGCTCCTCGCCCCCAAAGACGACCTCCCGCAGGTGCGCCCAGCCCTCCTCCATGGTCTTGCGCCCAAACCCGTAGGGAGCCAACGCCTGCGCCACCCGCGGGATCCGCATCCCAAACAAGAACCTCAGCATGCGTTCGGACTTCTGCAGCGTCGTGAGCCTCGCCATCACCACCTCTTCCTCGCCGCGGAACGGCTAGCGCGTCCCACGACACCTTCTCGACCCCAGCCCCGGCTCCGTTGCGTGCTCCCGGAGCAAAATCGTCCTGCCGCGACGCTCCGTCGCCCGCTCACGGAGCACCTTCGCCCCAGCGCGACGCTCCGCTGTGCCCTCGCGGAGCGACTTCGAGCCACCGCGCGGCTCCGTCGCCCCCTCGCGGAGCGACTTCGAGCACGCGCGGAGCGACCTAGTCCCCGCTCGGGGCTCCCCTGCCCGGCCGCGGAGCAGCTCGACGCCGAAATGACGGTGCTCCACCAGAGGTCCCCTCGGCCAAAACGGACCTCCCCTGACAAAATGACTTCCCCCCCTTCGTTCACACCCAGGGTTCCCCTCGATTTCCCTTTGAGTTCCCCTCGTTCGAGATACTCGGTCCCCTCGAACGCGACCTCCGGCCCCCTCGAGCACCACCAGCCCTTCCCTCGCGCAGAACCTCCGGTTCCCGCGAAAAACAGCTGAGGTCTCCTCCAAGGGGGGCGTCGCGGCCGAGGGGAGGGTCGTGCTCGATCGAGGGGAGGGAAATGCGGGATCGAGGGGGCCTTCGATCGCGATCGAGGGGCCCTCTGAGTCTGCGCGAGGGGAGCTCTCGTGCGGATCTCCGTCACCTCTGATCTCGAAGCGCGGGAGGTCCGACTTTGATCGAGGGGGGCGGCGTCTTTGAACGACGGGAACCCTGGCCCGTTTGCATATTTTCCGGGCCAAGTTGCTCCTTGGGGCGTCTCCGGTGCTCCCTGAGGGCTCGTGGTTGCTCCCGGAGCGCTCGTGGTCGCTCCCGAAGGTTTCGTGAGCGCTCCTGCGGCGGGTGCCGTTGCCCCTTGCGGGCTCATGCGCGCTCCGCGGGAGCGCTCACTCGCCCTCGCCCAGCTCGAAGGCGCGTCGGCAGCGCGCACGTGACCTCTCCGAGACGTCGCGTGCGCGGCCGCGCGGCCCGCCAGCGCTCTGGGAGATGTGTCCCTCGCGCCAGCGCGACGAGTTGGTGCTCCCCGGCCCCTCGCGCTCTCTGCGGCGAGGCGCTCGCTGGCTCCCGGAGGCGAGCCGAGCGCCCCCGCTGGCGACGTCGTGCCTCCCTGGCTCTTCGACGCGCAGCGCTCGTCGTACCCCAGGGCTCCGCGGCACCGCGGGATTGCCTCGCAAGTCCTCTCCGTTGGTCCGCCCTGCATCACAGACCCACCTCCGCTCGTGGGTCGCGCACCCCGTAACAAGCATTCACCTCCTCGAACCGCTCCTATCGCAAGGTAATCAAAGTCGCCCGCTGCTCGCGATTCGTCAACTACATTTCCACACGCGCGCTCGACTGCGCATCACGACGCGACTGCCGCTTAGCTGCGCGACTGCGGAACATTGCACCATCGCGGAGCGACATCGCGACATCACACCCGCCCCCGAGACGCGCTATCGCTCATGGGAAGAAGGTCCGAGCCCCCCGCAGCGCCCCCCTGTATGGATGGCAGCCACGCGACGTGACTTCGTCCTCGCCGCTTGCAGATTTCTCAAGCAATGGCGCGACGCGCTCCACCGCGCTCGTGAGTCGTCGGCGCGGCGCGCCCGTTCCCCCAGCGATGTTGCCCCACGACTGCGTCGTCATGACGAAAATCAGGGGCA
>JAAZAA010000051.1 GCA_012514535.1 Myxococcales bacterium
CCGGCGATGAAGACGACCGCGGCGAGGTCGGCTGGCGCGCCTACGACGAAGCAGCCGGCGGGTACGACGCAGAAGGAGCCTACGACGAAGCAGCCGGCGGGTACGACGCAGAAGGAGCCTGCGACGAAGCAGCCGGCGGGTACGACGCAGAAGGAGCCTACGACGAAGCAGCCCGCCGCTCCTCAGGAGCCGGCGGGTACGACGCAGAAGGAGCCTGCGACGAAGCAGCCCGCGCCTGCAGCGCCCCCGGCAGCGCAGCAGTGACGAGGGCGGCCGCCAGAGGTCGTGGTTCTCGGGACGACGGCCTCTGGCGACGCGCATCACGGGGGGAGCCGTTCTCGGCGCGCGAGGGAGAGAGCCCTGGAGGCCCTCTCCGAGGCCACGCGTCGAGGCGCCCGTCGCGAGGCCGACGCCCGATGCCGCGTGGGGTCCATGCGGCGCTGGTGTCGGAGCCGCGCTGGTGTGCGCTAGACTGAATCGGCGGCCCGAGTCGGTGGTAGAGTCTGGTCGGCAGCTCGGGTTGGTAGCTCGCGGTGGCACCGCCCGATAAGCAGAGCCCGGTAGGCAGAGTCGGGTAGGCAGAGCCCGATAAGCAGAGCCCGGTAGGCAGAGTCCGATAAGCAGAGTCCGATAAGCAGAGTCCGGTAGGCAGACGGGTAGACAGAGTGCCGCGTCGATCCAGGGATCCATCCGTCGACGAGCTCGCCGAGCAGGTGACGTCCGGGCAGGTGCGCGCGGCGGCGCGGGCCTGTCGCTGGGTCGATGATCGCGTGCCCGGCGCGCGGGAGCTGCTCCGTGCCTTGTATCCGCGGAGCCGGCACGCGTGGCTGATCGGGGTGACGGGTACGCCAGGTGCCGGCAAGAGCACCCTGACGAGCGCGCTCGTGGCGCGCGCACGGGCGGCGGACCTGCGCGTCGGTGTCGTCGCCGTCGATCCGAGCAGCCCCTTCTCCGGGGGCGCGATCTTGGGGGACCGCATCCGCATGCAGGACCACTTCGGCGATCCGGGGGTGTTCATTCGCTCGGTGGCGACGCGGGGCGCGCTCGGAGGACTCAGCCGCACGGCAGCGGACGTGGCCGTCGTGCTGGCGGCGTGGGGCGCGGACGTGGTGTTCCTCGAGACGGTGGGGGTCGGCCAGGACGAGCTCGAGGTGACGTTCCTGGCGGACACGACGCTCGTGGTCGTCGCGCCGGGGCTCGGTGATGACGTCCAGGCGCTCAAGGCGGGGATCCTCGAGTGCGCCGACGTGTTCGCGGTGAACAAGGCCGATCGTCCTGGCGCGGACGCCGCCGTCCGCGATCTGGAGCTCATGTTGGTGCTCTCGGCAGAGACCCAGGGAGCAGCGCAGCCGGGCGGAGGGAGACATGGACTTCACCACCACCACGGACTGGGAGCGACGCCTCGAGCGATCGATGCCAGCGCCGCGGACACCACGTCTCCCGGAGGTTGGGTGCCGCCCATCGTGCGCACGGTGGCGACGCGCGGGGAGGGAGTGGAGGAGCTCTTCCACGCCCTGTCACGGCACCGCGCGCAGACGGCGAGCCCCGAGCGGGCTCGCTCTCGACTCGGCAATCGTCTCAGGGCGCAGCTCCGCGGACGGTTTGCGGATCTCCTCGAAGGAGCGCTCGAGGACGCCATCGAGGCCTCTGCCGCGAGGCTCGTCGAAGGCGTCAGCGATCCCTACACGGAGAGCGAAGCCCTGTGGCGAACGCTGCGAGATCACCGAGAGTCAGGGTCATAGGGGGCCCCAGGTGTGGACTCTCGCGCCGTCCTTGCGCGACGCCGGCTCCGGCAGACCAGGGTGCGTGTGAGTCGAGCGTGCTCCGGGGCCTCATCAGCCAGGCAGACGAACATCCGCCTGTCGCGCTGGAGCCGAGGACGTTTCATGTCCCTGGTCGTTGGTCGACTGCGCCCCTGGTGGAGGAGGTGCGCGTGCTCGAAGGCCCGAGCGACGACAAGGGGACGATATGTGAGCCGACGAGGAGCTACGGAGACACGTCGCCGTCTTCGGCGAGGCAGTCCTCCAGGGTGAGGTCTGCTGGCGGCGTGTCGACCGCGACCCACCAGGTCGCGACGGCGGCCAGGTCAGGGTCGAGGGGCTTCGGGTGGAGCAGATCCGTGTCGAAGTTGCTCGCGTAGGTGAGGATGAGGGTCACGCGCCGACAGCCCGGCCGCCAGTCGTGCGGCGGACGCCACGGAAACTGGACCAACGAACCCACCACGGGGATCGCATGGGAGATCTGGCGCCGCTCGGTGCCCTGCTCCCAGTAGAAGCGCCCTTGCAAAGGGCCGCCGATCCCCTCCCAGTAGAAGGGCACGCTGAAGTTGATCGCAGGCTCGTCGGCTTCGACCTGGATGGGCTGGAGCACGGAGGGAACGGCCTGATCCAAGTAGAAGGCGGGCGGGCTCAGCTCGAGCTCGAACTCCGGCGGGGCTTCGACGAGGCAGCCCGCGAGGGGGAGTCCAGCGGCCAGGGCAAGGAACGCTTTGGGCCACCTCGAGGAGCGGCGCTGAGACGAAACCCGCAGCGAACAGGGCACGAAGCAGTCTACCAAAGCGGCGCTCGCCCTACGAGGGAGGTCGCGGGGTGCCCCGGGAGGTCGCGTTCTGGCCCGCTGGACCTCGACGCGGTGAGCCATTGCGGGCGCGGGGTGGCTTGCGGCCGACCTGCTCGGCCTGGAACGCCGAGGGGCACTCACGGTTGACGGGGCACGACACACAGGCAGGTTTGCGCGCGGCGCAGATCCGACGCCCGTGGAAGATCAGCACGTGCGACACCAGATCCCACTGTTCGCGCGGGACCAGCTTCATCAGGTCCTGCTCGATCTTGTCGGGGGTGGTCTCGCTGCTCCAGCCGAGGCGCTGGGTGATGCGCTGCACGTGCGTGTCGACGACGACCCCTTCGGGCGCACCGAAGGCGACCCCGAGCACGACGTTGGCCGTCTTGCGCCCGACGCCAGGGAGAGCGACGAGCTCGCTGAGGGAACGCGGCACCGCGCCGCCGTGGTTCGTCACGAGGCCGCGCGCCAGCCCGACCAAATTCTTGGCCTTCTGGCGGTACATGCCGAGGCGATTGATGACCTGCTCCACCTCCTCGGGCTCCGTGGCCGCCAGCGCGGCCGCGTCGGGCCAGCGAGCAAACAAGGCGGGCGTCACCTGGTTCACCATCACGTCCGTGCTCTGAGCGGAGAGCACCGTGGCGACCAGGAGCTGGAACGGGTTCTCGTGATCGAGCTCGCAGTGAGCGTCGGGGTGGGCCTCCCGCAGCTTGCGGAAGGTCTCCTCGAAGGGCGCCGGCGCCGTCGGTGCAGAAGGCGCGCTCGTTCGATCGCGGGCCGACGCCTCGGGAGTGGTCCGAGACGCCTTGCCCGCACTGGATGTTGCCTTTTTGGCGCCGGTCTTCGCCTCCTCGGCGATGGCCTCCGCGCCTCCAAGGGCACCCTTTGCCTTTTTGGCAACGTTCTTTGTCGTCTTGACAGGCGTCTTCGCCGTTTTGGCAGGCGCTCTCGCCGTTTTGGCAGGCGTCTTCGCCTTCTTGGCGGTGGCCGTGCTCCTGGCGGCGGCGGTCCTGCGGGGGCTCGTCCCGGCGCCAGCGCCCCGGGCCGTCTTGCTCTCGGACACCTTGGACCGAGCAGGCATGTCAGTCGTCTCCGGCGTCCTCGCCCGGTTCGTCGCCGTCGCCCACGGCGCCGTTCGAGCCAGCGCCGTTCGAGCCAGCGCCGTTCGAGCCAGCGCCGTTGCTGTCGGCGCCATCGCTCTCTCCCGGGTCGGAGCTGGGCGGCGTCAGGCTGTCGGGCGGCAGGCTCTCGAGGCCCTCCTCCTCCCGCTCACCGACGGTCTCGATCGCGACCACCCGCTCGCCATCGGCGACGTTCATGACGCGCACGCCCTGGGCGTTGCGCCCCGTCTCGCGGACCTCGTCGACCCGCGTGCGGATCGTCTGGCCCCGATCGGTGATGAGCACGAGGTCGTCCCCGGGACGCACGAGGGCGATCCCGACGACGGGGCCGTTCCGCTCGGAAGCGTCGATCAGGATGATGCCCTTGCCGCCGCGGTTCTGGCTACGGAACTCGTCGAGGGAGGTGCGCTTGCCGTAGCCGCGCTCACAGATGGTGAGCACCTGGGTGCGTTCGGGGTCGGTGACCGCGAGCCCCACGACCTGGTCGTCGCCTTCGAGCTCGATCGCCTTCACGCCCGCGGTGTTCCGCCCCGTGGGGCGCACCTGCTCTTCGTGGAAGCGAATGCTCTTGCCCTGGCGGGTGCCGAGCAGCAGCTCCGCCTGGCCATCGGTCACCGCGGCCGTCAACAGCTGATCGTCCTCGGCGATGCGGACACCGATGATGCCCTTCTCCCGGAAGTTCTTGTAGTCGAGGACGGGGGTCTTCTTGATCTGACCGCCGCGCGTCAGCGTGATGATGAAGCGGTTGTCCTCGATGGCGTCGACGGGCGTGATCGCCGCCACGCGCTCGTCGGGGTCGAGGCCGATGAAGTTCACGATCGCGCGGCCCTTCGCGTTCCGCGCGGCCTGCGGGATCTCGTAGACCTTCTTGACGTAGACCTTGCCCCGATCGCTGAAGAAGAACACGAAGGAGTGCGTCGAGGAGATGAACAGCTGGCTCACCCAGTCGTCGTCCTGGGCCGCCATGCCGCGCTTGCCCTTCCCGCCGCGCTTCTGGGCCTCGTAGGTCGAAGCGGGCGTGCGCTTGATGTACCCGGAGTGGGAGATGGTCACGACCATGTCCTCCTCCTGGATCAAGTCCTCCAGCTGGATCTCGGCTTCGTTGTCCTCGATGGTCGTCTTGCGCGGATCGGCGTGCTTGCTGCGCACCTCCTCGAGCTCCTGGACGATGATGTCCATCAGGAGGTTCTCGTCGCTCAGGATGGCTCGCAGGCGCGCGATCTCCGAGCAGAGCTCGCCGTACTCCTGGGCGAGCTTCTCCTGCTCGAGCCCCGTGAGCCGCGACAGGCGCATCTCCAGGATGGCCTTCGCTTGACGCTCGCTGAGCGTGTAGTCGCCGTGCTCGCGGGCGGCGGTGATCTCCGCCTCGGGACGACCAGCGCGGCGCACGAAGGCCTCGAGCCCCTTGAGGGGCAGCGCCATCAAGCGCTCCTTGGCGACGTCCGGATCCGGCGACTCGCGGATCGTCTTGATCACGAGATCCACCTCGGTCACGGCCATGCCGAGGCCCTCGACGATCTCGCGCTGCGCCTCGGCCTTGCTGAGCTCGAAGCGCGTGCGCCGGCTGACGACGTCGCGCCGGTGCTCGACGAAGATGTTCAGCGTCTCCTTCAGATCGAGGATCGCGGGGCGACCGTTGACGATGGAGAGGTTGATGATCCCGAAGGAGGCCTGCAGATCCGTGAGGCGGTACAGCTGGTTGAGGACGACCTGGGGGAAGATGTCCTTCTTCAGCTCGACCACGAGGCGCATGCCGTCCCGGTCACTCTCGTCGCGGACCTCGCGGATCCCCTCCACCCGCTTGTCCCGGATGAGCTCACCGATCTTCGCGGCGAGCCGCGCCTTGTTCACCTGGTAGGGGATCTCGGTGAAGACGATCTGCTCGCGCTCCGTCCCCGGGACCTTCTCCGTCACCGAGCGGGCGCGCATCACCACCGAGCCGCGCCCGGTGGTGTACGCCTGGTGAATTCCGGCGCGGCCGTAGATGATCGCCCCCGTCGGGAAATCCGGGCCCTGGATGAACTGCATCAGGTCTGCGACCGAGCAGTCGGGCTCACGGATCAGGTGGATCGTCGCTTCGACCACCTCCCCGAGGTTGTGGGGTGGGATGTTGGTGGCCATGCCCACCGCGATGCCGCCGGAGCCGTTCACCAGCAGGTTCGGGAACCGAGCGGGCAGGACCACCGGCTCCTGGCGCGACTCGTCGAAGTTCGGGGCGTAGTCGACGGTGTCCTTCTCGATGTCCGTCAGCAGCTCCATCGAGATGCGCGCGAGGCGACACTCGGTGTAGCGGTAGGCCGCCGCGGGATCCCCGTCGACGGAGCCGAAGTTCCCCTGACCGTCCACGAGCAGGTGGCGCATGGAGAAGCCCTGCGCCATGCGCACCAGGGCATCGTAGACGCTGGCGTCGCCGTGGGGGTGGTAGTTGCCGAGCACCTCACCGACGACCTTCGCGCACTTGCTGAAGGACGTACCGGGCGTGAGGTTCAGATCGCGCATCGCGTAGAGGATGCGGCGATGCACCGGCTTCAGGCCGTCCCGCGCGTCGGGGATCGCGCGTCCGATGATCACGCTCATCGCGTAATCGAGGTAGGACGTCCGCATCTCCTCTTGGATGCTCACCGGGTGCAGATCGGGGCGAGGCTCCGGCTGCGAGGCGGGATCTTGGGGCGGGGGAGGCGTGTTCTCGTCGGCCATGGTCTCGGGAGGAGCCGCGCGGCGCCGGAGGCGACGGGACTCGGGCAAAAGCGCCGCCATTGGGCGCTTGGCTCTTACTCGCTAGCGGAGGGCTGAACCGATGACAACCTATTCCGCGCGCCCCGGCGTGTCCCGCCAAATGACCGAAAGTTCTTGGTTTTTTCAGCGACGGGAGCCCCTCGCCGTGGGCGCCGGCCCGCGCCGGGCGCGGTGGGGCCCTCAGCGGCCCTGGAACAAGCCCCAGGCGATCGCCGCCAACAGCACGAAACCCCACCACAGGAGGCCAGCCCGGCTCGCCGCGCCGCTGCGTTCGAGGCCTTTTTCGAGGAGTCGCATGCGCGCGTCGAGCTGATCGAGCCGGTGCTCGATGCGGCGGAGCTGCTCTTCGAGCTTCTTCGAGCTCGGGGGAGTCCCGGGATCCTGGAGGAAGCGGCTGCGGTCCGTGCTCGCGGGCTGGGCGGCACCGAGGAGCGCGCGGCGCTGCTCCGCGTCGAAGGTGGAGATCTGGGTGCCCCCTTGGGTCATGGGGGGCAGGTCGATGGACGTCGCCAGGGGCTCGAGGAGGGGTGCGGCGCTCGGGCGGATGGCGCTGAGCTCTGCTGGCTCGCCGTGTCTCGTGGGAGAGGCTCCGCGCTCTGCGGGAGGGGCGCTGCGCGCCGTTGGCTCGCCGTGCTCGCGCGGGGCGGGGGCGGTCGTGGCCGTCGTGCCCGACATCGTCGGCGGCGTCGTGGGCGGCGTGGGGGAGGGGGCGCCGAGCCCTCCGTGACTCGGCTCCGTCGCGGGGCCGTGCTCGGACCCCGTCGCTGCCTGCTGGAGGGTCTCCGGGGTCAGGTCAGGTGCGGTGTCGCGGCTGAAGGGCGGCATAGGGCCGGCGGCTCAGAAGAAGTTGCCGATCGTGAACTCGAAGACGTTCGTCTCCTCGTAGGGGAGCGGGTTGATCGGGAAGCCCCACTCGAAGCGTAGCGGGCCCATCGGCGAGAACCAACGCACGCCGACGCCCCAGGACGTCCTGAGCTTCGTCAAGGAGCTGGCGTCGAAGCAGGGGCTGACCTCCGGGTAGAGCACCCCGGCGCCCGCCGCCTGGCAGTAGTTGCCCTCGAGGTTCCAGGCGTTGCCGGCGTCGGTGAAAATCACACCCCGGAGCCCGACCGCCTCGAAGAGGGGGAACTCGAGCTCGAGGTTCTGGTAGTACATGAGGTTTCCACCGATGTTCGCGCCGTTGAGGATCGGGGCGCTGTTCGGGTCGGTGGACGTGGTGAGGGGCATGCGCGGGCCCAGGGTGCGGAAGCGGTAGCCGCGCATGTCGAGGATCCCGCCGAGGAAGAAGCGGGCGAAGATGGGCACGCCTTCGGCGTTCGGGCTGGTCACGGTGCCCGCCTCGGTGTTCAGCTTCAGCACGATGGGGCCGAGGAGCGGGATGTAAAAGCGGCCCGTGTAGCGGTTGCGGATGAACAGGTTGTCGGAGCCGAGGAAGTCGGCGGCCCACTCCGTGGAGAACCGCAGGTAGAGGCCCGAGGTGGGGAAGAGGCGGTTGTCCCGGGTGTCGTAGGTGATGCTCGGGCGCAAGCTGGAGGTCACGCCGTCGTTGAAGAGGTTCGCCAGGGGCAGCTGGGCGAAGTAGCTGATGCGCCCGCCGCTGCCGCCGAGGAACGTCGACGCCGCCGTGGTCGAGACCTCGTCCAGGGTGGCGGTGTAGGTCATGGCCACGCTGAGCTCCGGTTCGATCAGGGGGTAACCGAAGGTCAGGGCGCCGCCGCGGCTGCGCTGGGCGAAGTCCGTGAAGACGCGCAGCTGGTCGAACAGGTCGATGCTGGCGCTGAAGCGGCTCTCGAGGAAGTAGGGCTCGACCACCCGCAGGTTGATGAGCTGACGGAGCCCGGAGACCTGCGCCTGCAGCGACAAGCTCTGCCCGTTGCCGAACAGGTTGGCCTGCTGGACCTGCGCGGTGGCGATGAAGTTCTCGATGCTGGAGAAGCCGGCGCCGACCTGGAAGGTGCCCGTCGGCTGCTCGGCGACGTCGATGTAGACGTTCATCCGGTCCGGGGCCGAGCCCTCCTCCGTGGAGAAGTCCACGCGGCTGAAGTAACCGAGGGCCGTGATGCGGCGTCGCGAGCGCTCCAGGAGCGTCTCGCTGAAGCGACCGCCCTCCACGACCTCCACCTCCCGCCGGATCACTCGATCGCGGGTCTTGGTGTTGCCCCGGATCTCGATGCGCTCGAAGCGCACGACGGGGCCGCGCACCACGGGGACGATGAGGTCGACCTCGTTGGTCTCCGGATCGATCTGCGTCTCGGGGTCGGCGATGACGTTGGCGTAACCGGCGTCCCGGTACAGGGTGCGCACCGCCCCGAGATCTTCGAGCAGCTCGGCGCGGTTGAAGTAGTCGCCCGACTCGGCGCGTACCATCATCCGCAGCGCGCGCCGACCGTTCAGGGGCTCGACCTCGCGCCCATCGGGCCCGCGCTCGTAGACGCGGAGCTGCCGGATCTTGAAGCGCGGACCTTCGTCGATGGTGATGGAAATCTCGATGCCGCTGCGGTCGGGGGTGAGCATGACGCGCGGCGTGTTCACCGACACCTGGAGGAAGCCCTTGTCGTAGTAAAGGGCGCTGATCATCGCGATGTCGCGCTCGAAGGCGTCTTGCCGGAACGGCCCCCCGGAGCCGAAGCTGAGCAAGCCGGTCTGCCCCGTGAACATCACGGCGCGGAGCTCCTCGGTCGAGATGTGCTCGTTGCCGATGAAGGTGATGAGCTTGACCGTCACCTGGGAGTGCTCCGTGATCCGGAAGCGGACGGTGACCTCGTTGTTGCTCTCCTGGACGACCTCCGACTCCGCCTCCGCCAGGAAGTAGCCGCGCTCCGCGTACATGTCGCGGATCTTCTGGACGGCGCGTCCGAGGGCGGGGCGGCTCAGGATGGTGTTCGGCTTGACCTCGATGGCCTCGGCCAGGTCGTCGTCGTCGATCTCCGAGTTGCCCTCGAACTCGACGGCGCGGATGGCCGGGCGCTCTCGGACGATGAAGCGCAGGATGACGCCGTCGTCGCGCTGCCGCAGGTCCACCTCGATGTCGTCGAAGAACCCGGAGCGCCACAGCTCCCGGACGCTCCGCGTGAGCTCCGTCGGCTCGAAGGCGCCCCCGACCTTCAGGCGCAGGTAGGCGACCACGTCCTCCGAGGCGATGCGCCGGTTGCCCGTGACCTCGATCTTCCGGATGGGCAGGCCCCGGGCCTGCTCCGCGGCGCCCGCGGGGAGCTGGGGCACCTGGACCCGGGCTGGATCCGTCTCGAACGTGTCCGGCGAGCCGCCGTCCGCAGGGGGGCCATCGGGAGCGTCGCCTTCGGGCGCGTCCCCGGGCGTCGCGCCAGAGGGTGCGGCGCCGGACTCGGACGGGGCCGCGTCACCCGGCGGGGCTGCGGTGGGAGGAGCCTGGGGAGGTCCCTCGGGGGCGTCGGGAGCCGTAGCCGGGCGTGGCTGCGCCTGCCCTGGGAGCGGGCCCTCGCCCTGCTGCGCCCAGAGCGGGAGCGACCAGCCGCACACCAGGGCGCACAACGACCAGCAGAGCACCCGGAGGATCGAAGCTCGCTTTTGCATCCATGCCCCGACGCGGCGCGACTGCTGGGGGGACCGTGGGAGAGGCATGTTCCGAAGCAGAGGGGCTGAGGGACCGGCTGGGGTTCGAGCTGGGGTTCGGGCGGGGGAGCGGCGCTGGCCCCGCGAGGGGTGGCGGTCTCTTGCAGCGGCCGCGCGGTGGAGCCGGCCTCGGTGCGTGGCGGGAGGGTACGGGACGGTAGGGAAAAACCTTCGGTGAGGCACGGCGTTAGCCCAGAGAGGCCGGCGTCTCAAGCAGGGCTGGCCGGAATTTCAGGGATCGGGCGCCCCCGGGGCGACCGCTGGCGGCGACGGGGCCTCCGCTCGGGCGGTCCACGTCAGACGTCGAGGGCCTCCGCCTCGTCGGCCCGGTCCATGATGAAGTGGAAACGGGCCGAGGCGTCCTTGCCCATCAGCTCGTTCACGATGCGATCCGTCTCGAGGCCGTCGGCGATCTCCACCCGCAACAGGCGGCGCGTTCGAGGGTCGAGGGTCGTCTCCCACAGCACCTTGGGCATCATCTCGCCGAGGCCCTTGAAGCGGGTGATCTCCACCTTGCGGTTGCCGGTCCTGTGCTGCTGCAGGATGCGCTGCCGCGCCTCGTCGTCGGCGGCCCAGTAGGTGTCGTTGCCGATGTCGATGCGATAGAGCGGCGGCACGGCCACGAACACCCGGCCTGCCCGGATGAGCTCGTTCAGGTGTCGATAGAAGAACGTGAGCAGGAGCGTGGTGATGTGGTGGCCGTCCGAGTCCGCGTCGGCCAGGAGGATGACGCGCTCGTAGCGGAGCTTCGAGAGGTCGAAGTTCTTCCCGATGCCGCAGCCGAGGGCGGTGACCAGATCGCTCAGCTCGCGGTTCTCGAGGACCTTGTTGAGGGGCAGGCTCTCGGTGTTCAGCACCTTGCCACGGAGCGGGAGGATGGCCTGATGGTTGCGGTCGCGGCCCTGCTTGGCGGAGCCTCCAGCGGAGTCGCCCTCGACGATGAAGAGTTCCGTGTTGCGGCGGTCCGACTGGGTGCAGTCGCTGAGCTTGCCGGGCAACGTCAGCTTGCCGCTCGTGGCGGTCTTCCGGGAGATCGACGCGGAGGCGGCCCGCGACGCCTCACGGGCCCGCGCGGCGAGGATCACCCGCATCACGATCTGCTCCGCCGCGGAGCGGTTGGAGTGCAGCCACTGCTCGAGGGCCGGCCGGATGGCGGAGTCGACGACGTTCTGGACCTCGGGGTTGTTCAGGCGGTCCTTGGTCTGGCCCTGGAACTGCGGCTCCGGCACGAAGACGCTGAGGATCGCCACGATCCCTTCGCGGATGTCCTCCGCGGTGAGGTTCAGGCCGCGCGGCGCGAGGTTGTGCGTGTCGATGTAGTTGCGCGTCGCCTTCACCAGGCCGGCGCGGAACCCGTTCTCGTGGGTCCCCCCGGAGCCCGTGGGGATGCCGTTCACGTAGCTCTTCACGTGCTCGTCCGTGGACTCGGTCCAGCGCAGGGCCGCCTGCACCTGCACTTCGCCGTCACGGAACACGAGGAAGGGCGCCTCGTGGACGGGCCTGGCCTTCCGGAGCTCGACCAGCTTCGCCAGGTAATCGGCGATGCCGTTGTCGTGGTGGAACGTCTCCTTCTTGCCGCCCGCGGTCTCGTCGATGAACTCGATCCGGACGCCCTTGTGGAGATAGCTGGTGATCTCCAGGCGCTCCCGGATCAGCTCGGCGCTGAAATCCGTCTTCGGGAAGATCGTGGGATCGGGGTGGAAGAAGACCGTGGCGCCGGAGCCGCGGGCGCTGCCGACCTTCTTGAGCTTGCCGACGGGCACCCCGTGGTTGAACTCGAGCAGGTACTCGGAGCCGCCGCGCTTGACCCGCACCGTGAGCTTGCTGGAGAGCGCGTTCACCACCGACGCGCCGACGCCGTGCAGACCGCCCGAGGTCTTGTAGTTGCCGCTCTCGAACTTGCCGCCCGCGTGCAGGGTCGTGAACACCAGCTCGAGGGCGGACTTCTTGTGCTTCGGGTGGATGTCCACCGGGATGCCGCGCCCGTTGTCGGCGATGGTGACGGAGCGTCCGTCCGCGTGCAGGGTGACGCGGATCTCGGAGGCGTGGCCGTTCATGGCCTCGTCGACGGCGTTGTCGAGGATCTCCCAGACCAGGTGGTGCAAGCCCGCGCTGCCCACGCCCCCGATGTACATGCCGGGGCGCTTACGGACGGGGTCGAGGCCTTCGAGGACCGTGATGTCGCTTGCGGTGTAGTCGGTGGAGGGCATGGTCTTGGCGATACGATGGGAGCGCCGGCGCAGGTCAGCCCCTGCGGGGGCTGGGGGGGGTGAGCGGAGGCAGCGGCTCCGGGGCCTCCGGCGGGTCGACCACCACCTCGACGAACTTGCCGCGCTTGATCACTTCACGACCCCGGCCGCCGCGGCTCGAGACCTCGTACTTCGACGGCGAGACGCGCTGCTCACCACCGAGGGACGTCTTGACCACGACGGCCTCGCTGACGGAGGCGACGGGACGCGCCACGAGCAGCCGGTCATCCTCTGCGAGGCGGACCAGCATGACGCCCTTCCCGGCGCCGGCGAGATAGCTGATCTCCTCGACCGGGCAGAGCAGCGCGCGGCGCCCCTCGGTCACGGCCACGACCGTCTCCTCGCCATGGACCAGCGCCGCGCTCACCACCGTGGCGCCCTGCGCCGGTCGCGCGTAGCGGCGCCCGCTCTTGGTGCTCGGCTCCGCGAAGGGAGCGAGCCCGAAGCAGAGGGCGTAGCCGTCGCTCGTCGCCGCGAACCCGTAGGTCTCGGGGTAGTACCCCTCGCGCTCGCTCAGGTCGCCGACGATGCGGCGGTCCAGGGAGTAGGCGGCGATGATGCGCTCGCCGTCCTTCAGCTTGAACAGCTTCTGGATCGGCTCGCCGTAGCCGGTGGTGGAGACCACGTCGATGGCGCGGCACGTGTAGGCGGTCCCCTGGTTCGAGAAGAACACCACGGGGGAGCGGGTCGAGGCGGCGAAGCAGGCGAGCACGCCGTCCCCCTCCCGCAGGCGGGTCGACGCCGGGTCCTTGATCTCTCGCTGTCGCTTGACCCACCCATCGGTGGTGACGAGCACGTGGTTGTCCTCGTCGATGATGAGATCCTCTGCGGTGAACTCGGCCTCTTCGCCCACGGCCTCGATCGTCGTGCGGCGTCGCCCGGCCAGACCCTTGAGCGAGCTCGCCAGCTCCTCGAGCTCTCCGCGCACGATGGCCCAGCGCCCCGAGCCCGCGCGCTCGCCGAGGAGGTTCTTGATCTCCCGGGCCCGCTTGCGCTTCTCCTTCAGCTCCTTCTGGATGACGAGGATCTCGAGGCGGGCCAGGCGATACAGCTTGAGCTCCAGGATCGCGTCGGTCTGTTCTTCGTCCAGCTTGAAGCGGCGGATGATCTTCTGCGCGGCGTCCGCCTTGCCCTCGCTCTGGCGGATGATCTTCAGGATCTCGTCGAGGGCGTCGAAGACGGTCTCGAAGCCTTCCAGGATGTGGATGCGGCGCTCCAGCGCCCGCAGCTCGTGCTCCAGGCGCCGCGTGACGACTTCCATGCGGAAGGTCAGGAAGTGCCAGAGGATTTGTCGGAGATCGAGGCGCTCCGGGCGCCCGAGCTCCGGGTTCTCCGTGGGGACCAGGCACGTCAGGTTGACGGCGAAGTTCGTCTGGAGGGGAGTGTGCTTGTAAAGGTACGCGAGGACCTTCTGCTCGTCGGCGTCCTTCTTGAGATCGATCTCGATGCGGACGTCGTCCGTCGAGATGTCCCGCACGTCCGTGATCAAGGGCATCTTGCGGGAGGTGACGACCTCGGCGATGCGCTCGACCAACGTCGACTTGTTCACGCCGTAGGGGATGCTCGTGATGTGGACGGTCTTCGCGCCGCGCTGCTCGGGGCCGGGTTCCCAGGTGCCGCGGATCTTGAGGGTGCCCTGGCCGGTCTCGTACACCTGCTTGATCTCCTCGGGGGAGGACACGATCTGTCCACCCGTCGGGAAATCCGGGCCCTTCACGGTCCGGCAGAGCTCCCGGGAGCTGAGCTCGCGGCCCTCGAGCAGAGCGTCCAGGAGGCGAATGGAGGCCAGGCAGACCTCCTCCGGGTTGTGGGGCGGGATGTTGGTCGCCATGCCCACCGCGATGCCCGACGCTCCGTTGATGAGGAGGTTCGGGAGGCGCGCGGGGAGGACGACGGGCTCCTTCTTCGTCCCGTCGTAGTTGGGGCGGAAGTGGATCGTCTCCTGATCGAGCTCGGCGAGGAGCTCTCCGGCCGCCGGCGCGAGGCGGCACTCGGTGTAGCGCATGGCCGCCGCGGGGTCGCCGTCGAGGGAGCCGAAGTTCCCGGACCCGTCGACGAGCGGCACGCGCATGGCGAAGGGCTGCGCGATGCGGACCAGGGCGTCGTAGATCGCGGCGTCCCCGTGAGGGTGATAGTTACCCATCACGTCTCCGACGACCTTCGCGCACTTGCGGTGCTTGGCGTCGGCGCCGAGGCGTTGCTGCCACATCGTGTACAAGATGCGGCGCTGCACCGGCTTCAAGCCGTCCCGCACGTCCGGCAGGGCGCGGCTGGTGATGACGGACAGGGCGTAGTTCAGGTAGCGGCTGCGGGCGAGGTCGTGCAGGGGCGCAGGCTCACCGCCAGCGGTGGCGAAGGCGTCCGCCACCTTCGGGGCTTTCCCCTTGGGGGAAGAGCCCTTCTCGGCGGGAGACTTGCGGGAACTTCCGGAGCCTTTTTTCGTCGTGCGGCGGGTGGCCAAGGTGGTTCCTGACGGGTCGATGGAGCGCGCCCGCAGCCGCGGGCTGGTGCGCTCGGTAGCCCGAGGGCGCCGCCGGGGTCAACCCGAAGGCACGTCAGGGCCCCGGCGCTCCCGCGTCGAGGAGGTCCGTGAGCGCGTGCCGCGTGGCGCCGGCGGGCGCCGGGATCCCCAGGAGGAGCGCTACCGTGGTGGCGAGCTGGTGGGGGCCCACCGGGGCGGCGTGGATCCCGGGCCGCACCCCGGGTCCGGCGACGAGCAGGGGCACGTGGCTGTCGTAGGCCCAGGGGCTCCCGTGGGTGGCAGCGATTTCGGCGTTCTGGAGCAGCAAGCTGTGGGGGCGCGGCACGACGTAGACGTCTCCCGAGCGCCCCGGGTACAGGGAGGCCCGCACTCTCCGGGAGAGGGGCACCAGCGCCCCGTCGTCGAGCTCCGAGGTGGCTCGCAGGTCTCCCTCGAGCAGCGCCTCGGTCGCGAAGGCGTCGTAGACGTCGTCTCGCGCCCGGAGCGTCTCGGCGAGTCGCTCGGCGACGGCGCGCGGGGAGAGGCCACGGCGCTGGAGCCGGGCTCGGTCCAGCCAGAGTGACGGGTTGGCGTAGCCGAGCACCAGATCTGGATCCCCGAGCTCTCGCTTCGCGAACGCCCGCGCCGCCGCGACGAGCTCCTCCGGGGTGATGCGCGCGCCGCGAAGCCCCAGCGCCTCCCCCTGCTCCGCCGTCTCGCAGCCCCCATGGTCCGCGCTCAACACGACGAGCGTGCGCTCGGCGCCGACTCGCTCGTTCACCGCCGCCAGGAGCCGCGCCAGCTGGCGATCCAGCCGCGCGAAGTTGTCCTCCGCCTCGAGGCTCTCCGGGCCGAAGGCGTGCCCGACCCGGTCCGTCGCCGACAGGCTCACCGCGAGCAGATCGGGCGCGTCGTCCGCCCCCAGCTCTTCGGCGACGAGGGCGCGCAGGGCGAAGGAGACGGTCAGCTCGTCCACGAAGGGGGTGGCCGCCACGGCGCCGGCGAGCTCCAGATCGTTCCCGTCGAGGGGGTGGGGGAAGGTCCGGCCGAGGCCGAAGGCGGGCCGTTCGGCGGCGCGATCGTCCTGCGCGCGGCGCTCGTAGCGCTCCGGCGCGTAGAGCAGGCCCCACTCCGTCCCGCGGAAGCGCTCGAGGGGGTGTTCCTCCGCGTGGCGAGCGACCCAGGCGGGCAGCTCGTCGTAATAGTAGCGGCTCGTGACGAACCCCTGGGGCTCCAGCCAGAAGGCTTTGCCCCCGAAGCCCCCGGGCAGGATGGCCGCGCGATCCTTGGCGGAGATCGAGACGACCTTGGAGCGGCCACCGCTCGCGGCGATCAGGGCGTCGCCGATGGTGGGCAAGAGCAAGTGGCGGGGAGAGCGCCCCGAGGCCGTCGGCGCCGAGGCGGTCGGTGCAGGCGCAGGCGGTGCAGGGGCAGGCGGCGCCGGGGCGGTCGGCGGAGAGTTCGTTGGGGATGGGCTGTTCGTGGGGGATGGGCTCGTCGAGGCGCTGGCGGGGGGCTGCGGCCCCAGGAGGGGCGCGTCGTCGTCCTGCACGGACGCGATCCCTGCTCCGGTCCGTGGATCGAGCCAGGAGTTCCCCACGATGCCGTGCTGCGCGGGCGCCGCGCCGGTGAAGAGCGTCGCGTGGCCGGGCGCGGTCTCCGTGAGCGCGTGCGCGAAGTGAGCGTTCGAGTAGTAGGCCCCGTCGTGGAGCAACAGCTCGAAGCCCCCCGGCTCCAGCAGGTGGGCGAAGCGCTCGAAGGAGTCCCCCCGGAGCTGGTCGACCGTGATCCAGAGCACCAAACGGACGTCGCCCCGCGCCACGGACGTCCGGAGGGACCTCTCGGAGCCTTCGGCGCGCGACGAGTCGGCGTGAGGTGCGGCGGCGTGCGCGCCCGCGGGAGGCGCCTCGTGGCCGCCGGGGAGGGGGGCCGTCGCCGCGGGCCGGCAGCCGCAGGCGCCGAGGGCGACCAGGCACCCGGTCGCCAGCCGCCCGGTCGCCAGCCGCCCGGTCGCTCGCCGCCCTCTCACTCGATTGCCCCCGAGCGGTACTCGTCCACGACGATGCCGTAGCGCTTCATCCAGCGGTGCACCTGCATCCTGGCCTTGCCGAGCTCGCGCCCCACCGCGGCCACGTTCCCCTCGTGCTGCCTGAGCAAGCCCCGCAGCTCTTGCTCGCTGGGGGCCTCCGTGCGCTCGGGGACGGGGCCGCGAGGTGCGGCGTAGTCTTCGATCGCAGCCCGCACGCTGGGCGGCAGGTGCTCTTCGAGGAGCCAAGGGCCCGGGACGAGGGCGGCCGCGCGCTTGATCGCTGCCTCGAGCTCACGGACGTTGTAGGGCCAGTCGTGGTGGAGCAGGCCCACCATGAACGGGAAGCTCGGCTGGAGGTCGGGGCGGCCGCAGCGCTCGAGGAACGTGCGCACGAGCAGGAAGATGTCCTCCTTGCGTTCGCGCAACGCGGGCAGCTCGATCTGCAGCTCGTTCAACCGCGCGAACAGATCCTGGCGGAACGTGCCCTCCGCCTGCAGCCGCCCGAGATCCCGGTGCGTCGCCGCGACGATGCGCACGTCTACGGGCTCGGCCGTGGTCGCTCCGAGGGGGAGCACCTCCTTCGACTGGAGCACCCGGAGCAGCTTGGCCTGGGCCAGGGGGGGCATGTCGCCGATCTCGTCGAGGAGCAGGGTCCCCCCGTCCGCGGCCTTGAAGAGGCCGGGCTTGTCGCGATCCGCGCCGGAGAACGCGCCCTTCTTGTAGCCGAAGAGCTCGCTCTCGATCAGGTTCCCGGGGAGCGCCGCGCAGTTGATGGCGCAGAAGCGCCCCCGGCGTCCGCTGAGCTCGTGCAGCTCGCGGGCGGCGACCTCCTTGCCCGTCCCGCTCTCGCCCAACAGGAGCACGCTCAGGGTGGTGGGGGCGACCTGGGCCAGCTGTGCCGCGATGCGGTCCATCTGCAGTCCCCCCACGAGCGCCGAACGACGTCGAGGGAAGCGCGCGGTCGCGCCGGCGAGCTCGAGCAGGGCGCCGTCGATGCGGAACCGCCCGTAGGCGGCGGCGTCTTGCTCGACGAACTTGAGGATGCTGTCGCCGACGCGGACCTCCGAGCAGGGCTCGAGCTCCGCCTCCTCGACCAGGCGCCCGTCGACCAGGGTACCGTTGCGGCTGCCCAGATCGGCGATCACCCAGCGCCCTCGCTCGAAGCGCAGCTCCGCGTGGCGCCGGGACACGGCGGAGACGGGGAGCCGAACGTCCGCTGCCTCGTCCCGGCCGATCAGCGCCCGCTGGGGACCGAGGGGGAATACGGGCGGCAGCGCCGCGAAGGGCTCCGCGTAGAGCAAGACCAGGCCTGCCTGGAGGCCCAGCCCGCCAGGAGGACCCGCCGCCCGAAACTGCTGCATGGCACCCGTGCTGGCGTCGGTCATCGCTCGCGAGAAGGGTAGCGACCTCCCCGACCCTTGGCGAGTATGCTCCTCCCATGAGCACAGGCCCGACGAACGAGGACCGCGCCACCCGAGGACAGGCGCACGCGGACTGGAAGCTGCGCGTGGCGGCCGTGCAGACGAACAGCCACGACGACGTACCCGCCAACCTCCGACAGTGCGACGAGCTGCTCGCGCGAGCCGCGGAGGAGGGGGCTCGGCTCGCCGTGCTGCCCGAGTGCTTCGCGTTCCTCGGGGCGGAGGGCGAGGCGGCGGCCCACGCGGAGCGCCTCGGCGACCTGGACGCCCCGATCCAGTCCGCGCTCCACGGTTGGGCGCGCCGCTGGAAGATGACGATCGTCGCCGGGGGCTTCCCGGAGGCCTCGGGGGATCCCGCGCGTCCCTTCAACAGCAGCGTCGTCTTCGATCCTGCGGGACGGATCACCGCCACGTATCGGAAGATCCACCTGTTCGACGTGGATCTCGCGGACGGGACGAGTCACCGCGAGTCCGCGGGCACCAAGGCCGGGCAGGAACCCGTCGTCGCGGACGTGGACGGCGTCGGCGTGGGGCTCTCGATCTGTTATGATTTGAGGTTCCCCGAGCTCTTCCGCGCCGAGGTGCAGGGGGGCGCCGACGTGCTGACGGTTCCGGCTGCCTTCACCCTGCACACGGGGCGTGATCACTGGCACGCCTTGCTCCGGGCCCGCGCCATCGAGAACCAGTGCTGGGTGATCGCGGCGGGGCAGTGGGGGCGTCATCGGCGCCGAGGGGAGCCGTCGAACCGGGTCTCCTACGGTCACAGCCTGATCGTGGACCCGTGGGGGACGATCACCGCGGACTGCTCCGACGGCGTGGGCCTGGTCGTCGCCACGATCGACGCTGCGCGCGTCCGGCACGCCAGGAGCAGCGTGCCGTGCCTCGCTCACCGTCGTCTCTGAGCCGGGCGTCTCTGAGCCTGGGCGTCTCTGAGCCGGGCGTCTCTGAGCCGGGCGTCTCTGAGCCTGGGCGTCTTCTGAGTCCGTCGTCTTTGGGGCCCGTCCGTGCGCGGGCCGACGGGCATGCGCGGAGCGCGCGCCGCCACGTGTGCGCTGCTCAGTGATGGGCTCCGCGCCCCTGCGCACGCCGGCCAGCGGGGGCGCGAGCTCAGAGGTGTCGCCGGGCGATTTCGGTCCAGGTGCCCTTCGGCTCGAGCTCGATGTAGCTCTGCCAGTAGGGGCGCGCGCTCGCCGTGTCCCCGAGCTGTTCGTAGGCCATCGCCAGGTTGAAGTAGGCGTCGGCGAACTTGGGGTCCGCCGCGATGGCGCCCTGGAACAGGGCGATGCTCTCCTGGGGCCGCCCCTTCTCGAGCATGACGTAGCCGAGGTTGTACTGAGCCTCCGGCTGCTGCTCGTCGATGGCGAGCGCCTTGCGGTAGTAGGTCTCGGCTCCCTCGGTGTCGTGTCGTCGGAAGCGGACGTTGCCGAGGTTCGTGTAGGCGATGGCGAGCCAAGGGTCGAGCTCGACCGCGCGGCGGTAGAGCTCCTCGGCGTCGTCCATCGTCGCCTGATCTTCGTCGAGCTCACTCGCTCGCAGGTACAGCTCATAGGCGGTGCGCGCTCGCTCTCGTCCCGCGCTCGGGCGGAGCACCCGCACGACGTCGTCGCGGAGCGCCTTCACCTCGAGGTCGAGCATCATCTGACCGGTGAGGGGCTCGAAGGCCCCGTCCTGGGTGCGGACGACCACCTTCTGGCCGTCGGAGACGATGCGGAGCTCTTGGAGGGGGCGCTGGACCGACGGGAGGGTTCCCCGCAGGGCGGAGACCGCGCGCGTCACGTCGCGCAGGCGCACGTTCTTCGTGAGCAGCGCCTGGGCGGCGCGGAGCGCGATCAAGTCGGAGAAATTGTAGGCCCTGCGGCCTCGCTTGCGGCCGCTCGGCGAGACGACGCCGGCGCGATCGAGGGTGCGCAACCGCGAAGGCGTGATGCCGAGGAGGCGCGTGATCTCGCTGCGCGTGAACACGTCGGTGATCGGCTCCCGTCCGGAGGGCGGGACATCGCCTCCGTTGCTGGCGCCGTTCGCGGGATCCCTCGCGACGCGGCCCCCGCCGGGCCCGAACACCACATGGATGATCTTGTCGTCCCGTTTTTTCTTCCGGCCCATCAGAACGCGTCAGGTGAGAGCGCATGGATCTACCTCTCGCGCGCGGGTGTCAATGGGGGCGCGCGGAAGCGTCGTAGACACGTCCAAAACGTCCCGGCTCTCCGCGAGCGTGCCCCGGACGGGCGCACTTGACGAGCAGGATTCGGTTCGCCTCCGTGTCGCGTGGCGCTCCGCGCGAACGCGCGCGATGCGTCGAGCCGCCGCGGTGTCGCGCGCTCGAAGAAGGAGGCGCAGCGCCGAGCGGAGCCCGTGAGCGGAGCCCGTGAGCGGAGCCCGTGAGCGGGGGCGGGGCGCCCGAAAATTGGTCCATGACGCGGAGCCCGTGATTCGATGTCGTCTCACGACGAAGAGGAGTCATGAACGGCAACACTCGAGTGGAGCAACGCGCTGGGTACTCTGGACGGGAACGTCGACGACATCGCACCTTCGTCACGCGGAACACCGAGTACCACTGCCGCGGCGACGTCTGCATCGCCGTGCGGGATCGGCGGAGCGACACCTGGCTGCCGTCGCACCTCGCGCTGCACCGGCGCATCACCGGTGGCGTCCGCGTGCTCGCGAACGGGACGGCCATTCCCTCTTGCGAGCCGCCGCGGGTCGGCGAAGCCCTGTACTTCGCCGAGGGAGGTCG
>JAAZAA010000331.1 GCA_012514535.1 Myxococcales bacterium
CCCATTGCAGTCATAGTCCCAGGCGATCCCGCAGATGTTCGCGGGGGAGTCGAAGTACTCCGTTTGCCCTGGGTGGATGAGCGCAGCGAGCTCGAGGTTGCCGCCGTCGTCGCAGCAGTCGCCGCCGAACGCCGTGTAGCCCGCGGGGATCGTCCCATCGCAGCGTCCGGTGACGTCGTCGTTGGTGCCGTACCCGTCGCCGTCCTTGTCGCGGTAGGAGAGGCGACAGCTCCCCGAGAGACAGTCCTCGTCCTTCGTGCAAGACGTGGGCTCGACCTCGACGTTCATCTCGCCGCCCTGGCCGCCGGTCTCCCCGGAGGAGCCACCGCCGCCGCCCGCCGGGGCTCCGCCGGAAGCAGCGCCGCCCGTCGCTGCTCCTCCCGACGACTCCGCGCCGCCCGAGGACGCACCGGCGCTGCCGTCGGGATCGGGGTCGCCGTAGTCGCGCCGTGACGTCGTGCACGCCGTGGGAATCACCAGTCCAAGAGCCACGATGGCGGCCGAGGAGCCCAGGAAACGTCGAGCGAGGGTGGTCATCGTTTGGGTTCCTACACGGGTTGTCGTCCGGGACTCAAGTGCGCTCGTACGTTTCTGTCTCCGCTTTCTTCCTTTCCGCCCGGCCCGACGGCCCAGGGGCCGCGGTTTCCGTTCGCGTCGATTCACGTTCGCGGCACGCCCTCCGCTGCCCGGTCCGTCGATGGGGAAAGCCCGTCACGGAAGAGGAGCCGCCGCAGGGGGGGCGCGCCGTTCCGGAGGAGCATTGGGGCTCATCGGTGGCCCGGACGGAACCGGAGGGGCCTGGACTCCGCGGCGTGCCGCACGGCGTGGTCGCGCGAAGGTCGGCGACGTCGTGAAGCTTAGCGGTCGATGTGCCCCAGGGATCGGTCGGGGGCGATGTGGTCGCGGACGCGTTGCTTGAGCAGCTTGGGTTCGGGAAAGCCGCCGTCGACGGTGCGGGAGAACAACAGCTCGCCGTCGAGGCGGACTTCGTAGGTGCCTGCTTCCGACGGCACCAGGGCCACTTCTCCTAGCTCGTCGGAGAATGTGGTCAGGAGCTCCTGGGCCATCCAGGCGGCTCGCAGAAGCCAACCGCACCGGGGGCAGTAGCGGATTTCGAGACGCGGCGAGGGCACACCCCAGCATACTCCAGCTGCCGCGAGAGCACGTGCCACTTGAATCCTTCTGGGGCGGCCCGAACCGACCTATGATGGCGAAGAATGTTCATTCAGGACGGATCCGCCCCGCGGGGGAAAGTGAAGAAGCGGTTGGGAGAGTTGCTCATGGACCTGGACCTGCTCACGCAGGAGCAGCTCGATGAGGTCCTCGCAGCTCAGAAAACGGACCGGCGTCGCTTGGGCGTGCTCCTGGTCGAGAAGAAGGTCATCACGGCCACGAAGCTCACGCAGGTGCTGTCCTATCAGTTCAACTTGCCCTTCGTGAGCCTGGCGCAGGTCCGGTACACGCCGGCGCTCATCGCGCTGATCCCGGGAGCGTTCGCGAAGCAGCGGCGCGTGGTGCCCATCTGCGTCAGCGGCGGCGACGTGCTGTTCGCGGCGACCGACGATCCGGCGGACGAGAGCCTTCCCGGAGATCTGGGCCAGCAGAGCGGGATGGAGGTGCGCCTGATGGTGGCCGCCCCGGACGAGGTGCAGGCGGTTCTGGACGCCCACTACCACCAGTTTCCATCGAGGCGCCCCCCGCCGCCCGTGTCCACCCCCGGTCCCTCGGGGGCAGTGCGCGTCGCGGTCTCGGAACACCCGCCGCGGCTGGAGCTCGATCCCCCGGGTGTGATCGAGCTGTCCAGCTCCGACCTGGAGCTCATCGAAGGTCAGGACGCGAAGGACGCGCCGGTCGCGCTGTGCATCGCTCCGTCCCCCGCGTTCCTCAACTCCTGCATCGCGGCGGCGAACGCGCAGGGGCTGAGGATCGAACAGACGAGCGCCGCGGAGGCAACGGCCCGCGCCAACGCGCTCCGTCCGGTGGCTTTGGTGGTCCTCGAGGACGTGTTCGCCCGGAACCGGCTGATGCTCACGAAGCTCTCGATCGACGCGGGTGCCCACCTCATGATCTGGAGTGACTCCCTGGAGCCCCGGTATCTCGAAGGACTCTTCGCCTCCGTCTCCGGGCAGCCCCGCCCCTGAGCGGCGGCAGCGAGAACGCCAGCCAAGTGGCGGGCGCAGTGCGGGCGGAGTCGGGCGGAGTGCTGGACTCGGCGACGGGTCCAGCGCGCCAGGGGGGACAGAGCCCGCCAGAGAGTGGCACCGGCATGCGCGCGGAGCGGGGCTCAGCGGTGGCCACGTCGCCCACGTCGCCCTTCGGCGAGGGACGGGATGCGGTCGCCAACGGCTGTGCGACTCGTCTTCAGCGCTCTAGCGTTTGTCGGTGAGGGCCTTCGTCGGCGAGGGGCGCGAGGCGAAATAGATCCGCAGCCTCGTAGACCTCTGGCGGCAACCCGGAGCCCGGAGGCAGAGACGAGCGCGGCCGGGAAGGCGCCTCGAGCCCGCTCGAGAAGGTGATGGCACGAGCGGCGCGCGCGACGTCGGACGCGTCGATGGGCCGCACCCGCGCGAGGGACGACCACGCGGGGAGGAGCCCGAGCGTGGCTGCTGCCACCTGCTCTGCGGGGCGACGCTCGGACCGCGCACCCCGCAACAGCCCGGGACGGAGGATACACACGCGCCGAAACCCGAGCGCGCTGACGTCGCGCTCCAGCTCGCCCTTCATACGTGAGTAGAAGATGAGCGACTGCGGGCTCGCCCCGGTCGCGGACACCAACACGTAGGTGCCGACGCCGGCTCGCGCGGCGGCCTCCGCGACCCGGAGCTGGTAGGTGTAGTCGACCTTGTGTTGGGCCGCTTGGCTTCCAGCCTTCTTGATCGTCGTGCCGAGCGCGGAGTAGAGCACGTCGCCCTGGATGGCGTCGCGCCAGGCGTCCGGAGCGTCGAAGTCGATCACCCGATCTTCGACCTTCTCGTGGTCGAAGCCGGTCGCTCGCCTCCCCAGCGCGATCACCCGAGCGCAGCGCTCGTCGGCGGCGAGCTGCCGTAACAGCTCCGAGCCGACGAGCCCCGTCGCTCCCAAGACCAAGGCGGTCAATCCACCATCCATGGCTGACTCCGCGCTTCCCCGTGACGTCACTCCAGAGCGAACGGCCCGGAGCGACGCACGATTACTTGGCCACCTTCGTGAAGCGGAGCGTCATGCGATCGCTCTCCCCGATGGCGAGGTACTTCTCGCGGTCCTTGTCCCCATTCCGCAAGGTCGGAGGTAGGGCCCAGACGCCGCCCTCGTGATCGCGGGTGTCCTTGGGGTTGGCGTTGATCTCCGACTTCGCAGCGAGCTTGAAGCCTTGGGCCTCCACCTGCTCGATGACCCAAGCCTGCGGCAGGTAGCCTCGAGTGGCGCTCTCCTTGGGATCCGCGTCGGCGGCGGCTCGATGCTGGACGATGCCCAGGGTCCCTCCGGGCTTCAGCGCCCGATGGATCGCCTGCAGCCATCGATCGACGCTGTCATCGCGGACCCAACCCTGCATCCCTCGGATGACGAGGGCGAGATCCACCTCGCCGTCGAGGTCGAGCTCCGGAGCGCTGGGATCGAACAGCGCTCGTTCGACCTTGCCGTAAACTTCGGGAGACTTTTTCAGAAACAGATCCAGCCGCTCGGCGTAGAGGGTGGGGCGAGCCTCGGGAGGACCTTGCGGATCGGTGCTGGTGACGATGAGCTTGCCTCGAGCGGCCAGGGTGGGCGCCAACAGCTCCGTGTACCATCCGGCGCCGGGGCCATACTCCAGCACGGTCATGGTGGGCTCGAGCCCGAAGAACTTGAGGGTCTCGACGGGATGCCGCGCGCCGTCGCGGGCGGCGTGGCCGGGCATGCGATGCGGGCTCGCCATCGCCGCCCGCAGAGCGGCCTCCGTGTTTGGATGGCTCTTCGACGCCAAAGCCGCCGCCTGCTCCCGGAGCTCGGGAGTCCAGCGCGCGAGCTCTTCCTCGGCTGCCGCCCGCATCTGTGCTCGCTCCTCCGCGAGGGGATCTTCCGCCGGAGCGGCGGTCTGCGTCTCCTGCGCGTCGGCCGTCGCGGGCTCCTGAGCGGGTTCCGTCGCCGGCGCTGGAGTGGTTGCGGGCGGCTGGGTCGCGGTCTGGGGTTCTTGGGGCTCCCGGGGCGACGACGCGCAGGCCATAGCTCCGAGGAGGAAGGGCAGCGTGATGTACCGTGCGGCTCTCATGGGTGCTCTCATAACACAAAGGTTCCGCGACGCCCGGCTCCTTGTCGGTGCGCGGACGGCGTGGTTTCCTTCCTCGAGCCATGAGAGGGTCGTCGAGCAAGCATCGAGCTATGGGGCCAAACGCGCGTCCACGTCGTGCGCGCTATGCGGGGCGTGCGCTCGGCGCGATCGTCGGAGGGGCCCTGGGCTTGTCCGCCGCCCTGGCGTGTGAGCGAGCGGAGGCCCCCGTCGGTGGCGAGGGGCGCTCGGCTTCTCGGGCGTCCGGGTTGGTGGCCGAGGGGAGTGAGGCGCCGGATTTCGAGACGGTCGCGCACTCGGGGCAGCGCGTGAAGCTCTCCGAACTCCGTGGAAAGAACGTGGTTCTCTACTTCTACCCCAAGGACGATACCCCGGGCTGCACCATCGAAGCGCGAGAGATTCGGGACGAGTGGCCGCGGTTCCAGCAGGCCAACACGGTGGTGCTCGGCGTGTCCGCCGACGACAACGAATCCCATGTGCGGTTCGCGGAGAAGCACGGCCTGCCCTTCCTGCTCTTGCCGGACCCCGACCACGAGATCGCCGAGGCCTACGGGGTGCCCGTGCGCTTGGGGGTGACCAAGCGGGTCACCTTCGTCATCGACGCGACGGGGCGCATCGCCAAGACCTTCGACGACGTCAACCCGAACGGTCACGCGGCGGAGATCATGAAGACCGTGACGAACCTGTGAGGGGCGAGCTCAGAAGTCGAGCTTGGCGCCGACCTGGAGCCAGCGCGGCGCGTTCGGGCGTGCGCCGTAAGGTCGCCGTGACACGATGTTCTCCGCGCCGAGCACGTTGCGCAGGTTCGCGTAGAAGCTGAGGTAGCGCAGGGCGCGCCAGCTCGCTCCGGCGTCGAGCCAGAACTGCGAGTCCGTGAGGAGATCGCTGCCGTGCACCGCGACCCCCTCACCGAGGGTGCACGTCCCGGCGCACTCGCGCATGCGTGAGATGTAGTTCGCCGAGATGACCCCGCCGACGCGACCGGCCTCCACCCCGACGGTGGCCACGAGCTGGTGCAGGGGCAGATAGGGGAGCTCGTCGCCGGAGCGCACGTCACCCAGGCTGGGATCCGTGGAGGTGAAATCGCTGGCGAAGCTCGACTTGGTGAGCGTGTAGGCCACGGTGAAGGGGACCTTCACCGGACCCGCCGGGAGCTCGTGGGCGGCGAACGCCTCGAGGCCGTAGATGTGAGCGGCGCCCGCATCGACCTGGTGTCCCACGTCGTCCTGGACGCAGCCCGAAGCGATCGTGCAGATGCTCGTCAGGTTGGAGTAGTCGCTGAAAAATCCGATGAGTTCGAAGGTGGTGGCGCCCGACTTGAAGCGGCCGCCGGTCTCGTAGTTGACGCTGTACTCGGGGCGGGGCTGGCTTGGCGGAGCACCGTTGGCGCCCGGCTCGGGGGGAGCGGGTGGACTGAAGCCCCGGTGGACCCCCGCGAGCAGACCGAACGAGTCGGTGATGCCGTAGAACGCGCCCATGCCGGGGAGGACCGCGTAGATGAACTGATCCGCCGTGCCTCCCTGGACGAGGTTCGTCGTCTCCTGGCGGAGGAGCTCCACCCGCACGCCGGGGGTCAGGGTGAGGTTGCGCCACGTGATGGCGTCCAGGGCGTGCAGCGCCAGCGCGTGGGTCTGGGCTTCGTTCTTGGCGGTGACCTGAGCAGCCTCTCCGCCGTGGACGAGCCTCCCGCCCACCATGTCGTAGGCGCTCTCGCTGTGGCGGCGTGCGATGGAGTCGTGGTGTAGGCGCAGCCCCGCCTCGATCCTGTGGCTGAGCGCGCCGCTGTCCACGGCCAGATCCAGCCGGGTCTGCACGCCTTGGCTGACGAAGGTGCGCGCGTTGGGACCGATGAACAACCGTGTGCCGGGCGAGGCGGTGTCCTGCTCTCCGGTGAGCACGCCATAGAGCTCCTCGTGGCGGAGGGTGTCCGGCTCCCGGAGGACGCCGGCGACCGCCGCGCTCCCCAGCCGGTTGAGCTTCGTCCACGTGCGGGTCATCTCGTGCTTGTAGGCGCTCGTGGTCAGCTTGATGCCGGCGTCGGGCGCGTGGAGCACGTGGGTGGCCGCGAGGGCCAGCCGGTGGCTCTTCATCTGATCGAGGGCGGAGGCCGCGTAGCGCCGGTACGGATCCGCGCGGAAGTCCGCGTCCGTCTTCCCGAGGTACGTCTCGTTGGAGACCTCGTCGCTATAGGTGAGCTTGAAGCGGAACTCGTTGAGGACGTCGGCGCTGGGATCGAGGACGTGGGACGCCTTGGCGACCCACTCGTAACGCGTGGAGCCCGTGTCGGCGCCGCTCGGCAGGTTCATGAAGCCGGTGTTCTGGAGCCGCACCCCCTCGAGCAAGAAGCCCGTCTGCCCGTCGCTCGATCCGAAGTGACCGTGGGCCTTGCTGTACCCGAAGTCGCCGAGGCCGAGATCGAGCCCGCCCGAGGTCTCGGTGGGGATCGGTCGGGAGATGAAATCGATGGCGCCGCCTACGGTCTGCGGGCCGTGGGCGATGGCCGAGGGCCCCTTGATGACCTGCACCTGCCCCATGCGCGTCATCAGCGGGAAGAAGTACGCCGCAGGGGCGGAGTAGGGGGCGGGACCGAACAAGATCCCGTCTTCCATCAGCGTGAGCTTCTTGCTCCGGTCCGGGCTCACCCCCCGAATGCCGATGTTCGGACGCAGCCCGATCCCGTCCTCCTGACGCACGTAGACGCCGGGTACCTGGAGCAGGATCGCTTGGGAGTCGTCGTACTCGAAGCGCTCGAGCTGTTTTCTCCCGATCACGTGGGCGGAGCCCGGTGTGCGGGCGAGGCGAGCCCCCGCGACGAAGATCTCCTCCTCGGGTTCTCCCGCCTCCGCGGCCTCGGGAGGAGTGTCGGACGACGAGGGGTCGGCAAAGCCCACCGAGTCGTCGCTGTCGCGCGCGGCCTCGTCGATCGTTGGCGTTGGCAGCTCCGTCGTGGGCGTGTCCGCCTCGGGCGCGGGAGCGGTGGGAGTGACCGAGGACTCTGGGGAGCCGTCGCCGGTGTCTCTCCGGGGTTCGTCGCCGGTCTCGGCCTGGTCGGCGGGAGGGGCCTGCGGATCGGCCGCGTCTTCGCTGGAGGGGCCGCCCTGTGCGGGCGCGTCCTCGGTGGGCGCCTCCTCCAGCGGGGCCTCTTCCGCGGGGGCTTCTTCCGCGGGGGCTTCTTCCGCGGGGGCCTCGGGAGGCGCCTCGGCGGCGTCCGGGGTGTCCGTCGGGTCGTCAGTGGGCGCTTGCGCCAGCGCCTGCGCCGGCAGGAGACACCAGGGCAGGGCCGCCAGCAGACGGAGGGACGGCGCAGAAGCTCGGAACGTTCGGCGAATCCACATGGTGGAGCTCTTCACAGGACGGGCCGCGTACGGGGCGGTGCTTGCGGCGGGGCGGGCAGGACCCAGTGGGCGCGGCCGAGCCCGTCGCGGATGGTCGTCAGGTCCACGTCCGGATCGATGAGCCGCGCGCTCCGGCGGCCGTTGAGGGTGACGTGGGAGTCGGCGCGGACCTCGACGGGGCCGAGCCCGCGCTGGTCGAGATCCCGCTGGATGTGATGGGCGAGCTGGAGGATGAGGTCGGGCTGACTCGACATCTCCGCCTCCTGCAGGGGGTTCAGGTACTCGCTGGGGCTCACGTGCCAGGTGCGACCGGTCTCCTTGTTGCGAACGATGAAGGTCGTCCCGCCACCCTTGACCCGCACCATCACGCGCCAGGAGAACCGCATGCCCTGCTCGTGCCACAGCACGTTCCCGCCATAGGCGAGGAACCGTAGCGGCAAGGTGACCTGAACCAGGCAATACACGACGCCGAGGGTGACCGCGGCGCGCTGCCAGGCGGTGATGGGGCGCAGAGCGTGCGTCGCCCGTGATGACCCGCCGCTGTCGGGGAGAGCCTCCCGGAGAGACGCGCTGGCTCGAGCTCCTTCACGACCGAGCAGCGAGCGGAGCCACCTCAGCGCCCCGCGGAGCGCACCCAGGAGGGTGCGCGGCCAGCCGGGAGAGAAGAACACGAGGGCCGCGCACACCATGATGAACGGAAACATCCCGATGTTGAACAGGAGCTTCGTCATCGTATGAAACGCGATCACGACCAGGTAGGCCCAGGGGCGCGTCTTGCGATGCAGCAGCCACCACACGATCGTCGTGTCGAAGAGAAAGCCGCACCAGCTCATGATGAGCGGGACCTCCTCGAGCGTGAACAGCTTGCCGAGGATCGGGAGCTTCGTGTTCGCGCCGAGCCAGATCCGCAGCGGTTGTCCGTGCAGGAGCCAGTCGGTCTGGAACTTGGCGAGCCCGGCGAAGGTGTAGACGATGCCGACCTGTGCGCGGAACAGGTAGTGCCACGCGGCGGATACGGTGCCGTCGTTGCGGGGTGCTCCCGTGCCCGTCGCTGGCAGCGTCCCGGCGGCGCGAGCCGCGCGGAGCCGGCGTGAGATCCATGCGTCGACGGACCAGAGGCGCTGTGCGGGCGACACGGCGAGCAGCCACGTGAGCAGCGCGACCAAATAGTAGTGGTTCAGGTAGACGCTGACGTCGAGCAGTTGAATGTAAGTGAGCCCGGCGGCGAGGAGCGGCGTGACGAGCCGAAAGGCGAGCCCGACGGTCATGGCGACCGCGAGCCCGAACAGCACCCAGAACAGCAGGTGCATGTTCGCGCGGGAGAGCGGCTCGACCCACTCGAAGCCCCAGTACTTGAACCGGAAGTTGGGCTCGACGAGCAGCTTGTCGACCCAGCCGTACACGAGGAAGCGCTGCATCGACACCGCAATGAGCGTGCCCAGCGCCATGCGGAAGGCCGCGAGCCAGGCCGCGTCCACGGGGCGAAAGGATGCTTGGAGTGCTCGCTCGAGGAGCCCCGGTGAGGTGGGGCGCGCCTCGCTGGCGGACTCAGTCATTGTCGCCCTCGACTCCGGCGGGGGGCGAGAGGTTCAGGGGGCTGCCCGCGCCCGCGAGGAACTCGTTCTTGATCAGGTCCGACAGACCCTTGATGCTGGCGTGCAGCGCCAGGAAGTCCTCGGTGGTGGCCTCGTGAAAGGGCGGGAAGGCGTCCACCGCTGCCTGGGCTACCTTCCAGGCGGCGATCATGTCGGCCGCGAGATCGCCGTGCCCGGCGGCGATCAGCCAATCGTCGAAGCCCACGCCAGCGCCGTCGCCACCGCACCCCTCGAACAGGCGCTGAAAGGAGCGCAGGTTCGCGCGGAGCGCCTGCACCGCCTGCAAGGCGAAGGGCGTCTCGAATCCGTCGAGCGGCGCTGCTGGGTTGAGCCCCGCGGGGTGGCCCACCTTCCAGTCCTTCACCTGCCGCTCGATGTACACGAAGGACCAGGCGACGATGTTCAGGGCCTCCTGGTCTCGATCCGTGGCCGGCTTGTCGTAGCCTTCCGCGCGGATCAGCGTGTCTCGGAAGTTGCCCCCGTCGGCGCTCCAGCGCGACCGCAGCTGCTGAGTGAGCGCGAGCACGTCCTCCGCCAGCGCCCTCGCGTACGCCGCCTTGCGTTCGGCGATCTCGGCGGCGTCGAGGGTGCTCCAGGTCTTGCCGGCGCTGGACGTCGGCGTGCACGCGTGGTCGTCACCGGGGTAAAACAGCAAGTATTCGAGGGCGAAGAGCCCCCGGGCGGTGATCAGCGCCCGGTCGATGCCCTCGTCGAGGTAACGCTGATTGGCGACCTGCTCCTCGACGCGGCAGCGGCTGATGCTGGGCCACGCGTAGATCCGATCCCGGTAACCCGCGCCGTGATACGGATCCTGAGTCGCCGAGCCCGCAGGTCCGAACTGGAACAGCTCCGCGTGCGACCAGCTCTCCATCGCCCGGACCCACGCCTCGCGGGCCGCGGCGAGGTTCGCGTCGCTGGGCTTCTCTGCCCACGCGACGACCCGATCGCGCAGCAGGGTCGCGGCGCTTTCGAAGTCGCAGTAGTGCCACTCGGCGCACGAAGCCGAGGCCTCCAGCAGGCGGCGTTTGCTGAAGGAGCCCTCGACCAGAGGCGGCGGTCCACACTCGAGCCCGGTCGGGGGCGCTCCCGCCGATCCTCCGAAGGACATCCCGCCCGAGGCGCGGCTCCCCGCGGCTCCGGTCTTGGTGCCCCCGCTCGCGCCACCGCTACCGAAGACCTCCTCCGGGTCGGGAGTTCGATTGCAGGCTCCGAAAGCCACCCCCCCCAGCGCGAGGCAGGTGAGAGCGGCGCAGACCCTGCGTCGGATCATGCGCGGTGAAGAGAAAGCGTTCGGTGAGGTCACGCGGGCTCCGGGGGAGAGACAGCGATGAGTGGGGACGAATGAAGCAGAGCCGGCGGGGGCACCCAGACGTACCCCCGCCGGCGAAGGAGGATTGGTTCAGTCCTGGGAGAGCTCGAAGATGGCCAGGAGCCCACCCTGAGAAGAGGCCGCCACGCGGGCCCCGTCGGGGGAGAGCGCGGCCTTGAAGAAGGGCCGCTCGTGGGTCGTGTAGTCGCTCGACGCGTCCAGCACCAGCATGCCGTAGTCGCCAAAGCTCTCGTCGAGACCGCCGTCTTTCTGGACCATGAAGACGGCCGCGTAGTCGTTGTAGCAACCGACGTGGAGCGTGCGCTGGTCGGGGAGGAGCACCAGATCGCGTCCGTTGTCACGGTGCTGCCGGCCGCCCTCCCACGTGGGCGAGGGGTCCTCTTCGCTCTGGATCGCGAAGGCGCCGTCGTCGCCGTAGGTGGTGTCGAAACCGTCGTCGAGCACGCCGAAGCTGACCACGTCGTTCTCGTTCGTGTTGACCAGGAAGTTCGAGACGCCGTAGCCGGTCGTGATGTAGCGGTTGCCCACCTTCACCGCCGAGTAGGCCTCCGACATGGCCCCGGCGCCGCTGAAGGGCTGGAATCGGGTGAGCCCATCCTGATCCGTCGTCGTGCCGAAGCCGAAGGTGCCATCGAGCTGCCCGGAGGGGGTGAGGCGCATCAAGGCGACGTGGTTGCCTTCGCCGAAGTTCGTGTAGCCCGCCGAGAGGATCTTGCCGTCGGCCTCCACGAAGCCTCGGCGCGTGTTGTCCGCGGCGTTCGCGCCGTCCACGTCGACCCCGAAGGCCTGCCCGCCGTTGAAGCTGGCGTCCGCGGAGAAGTCGCTCGCGAGGACGCGCGCGACCCAGCGGTCGTTGTCCGTGCGCTGCTCGTCCGAGGCGTCGAGATCGCCCTTCCGGGGCGCGCCATGGGCGAAGACGACGATCTTCTCGTCGTCGCCGGTCGCGTCGAGCGCGATGCCCCAGGACGTGTACGCGGGGGGAGCGTCGCCGGGCCAGTCCGCGAAGGGCGGCGTGGTCATGGCGTCGAGGTCCGCCTCGGACCAGCCGAACTCCACGAACGTCGGCTCGGTCACGAGGGCTCCCTCGTCGTCGAACTTCATGAGGAAGACCCGGCCGTCGAGCGTGCCGTGCACGACCAGGTCGCCGTTCGCGAGCTCCACGACTCCGTAGGAAGCATCGCTCCCGGCGCCGAGGTTGCGAACGACGACGCCGTCGTCGCCGAAGCTCTCGTCGATGTTCCCCTCTGTGTCGAGGCGCCACAGCGCGACGGCAGGGTCGCCCTCGTCGTCGACCGTGCCCGAGACGTAGAGCTTGCCGTCCGCGGAGTAGGTGAGCCCATAGAGGTTGCTCGCCCCGGGGATGAGCAGGGTCTTGACGAGGTCGCCCTCCTCGCCCCGAGCGCCCCCCTCGCCGGCGGTCCCACCACCGGCGTCCTTACCTCCGGTGCCTCCGGTGGCGCCGCCGTCGCCGCCGCTCGACTTCTTGCCTCCGGTGGAGGCGTCTCCTCCCGAGGAGGTGTCCCCCCCGGTGTTGCTGCTGCCGCTGTTTTCGTCGTCGCTGCCGCAGCCCGCGACGAGAGCCCCGCTGACGAGCAACGCGCCCATCCCGTGAAGAAAAACCGTACGCATCGTGAACCTACTCTCCGTGGATGTCGCCGTCGGACGGCCGCGAGGCGCCCGGCGGAGGAGGTCGACGGCGATCGTGTGCCGCAGCCTCTGGATTACCTGGGGCGGCTAGTACCAGAGCGTCGGGGAAATTGAAAGTCGTTTTCAGTCACGGAATGGTCGGTCGCCCAGTCAAGGAAAATTCGCAGCAAATCCCGTAGGTTCGCGGGGTCCTGGGCGCTCACGACCCGTGCTCGGGTGCTGAGAATGAAAGTCTCTTGCAACCTGATGGGGCGGGTGCGGCCTGGCCGACCTGGCCCTGCGTGCTCCCCCCGCGCCGGATGGGCTCGCGTCGAAGGCGAAAAATCCCTCGTTCCGAGGTCCCGCGGCGGCCGCCGCTCACTCGGTCTTGAGGGCCAAGAGCGCCGCGCGCAGCTCGGCGAGGTCTCGCTCGAGGGCGTCGAGGCGGACGCGCACGTCGTTGAGCTCTCCGTCGTGCGCTCCCACGCGCGAGCGGAACTCGGAGCGCAGCTCTTCGACGGATCGGCGCAGCGACGACTGGTGCGCGAGGACCTCGCGGTTCTGACGTTCGAGGGCCGACGCTGCGTCGGCGAACTCTCCCATCGCCGCGGAGAGCTCGTCCCGCGTCCGGTGCATCTCTTCGACCACGGCGAGTGCCCAGGCCGGCGCCCCCACCAGACCGCCCCGATACCTCAAATCGAGGAGGTCGGCGGGGAGCGACGGCGGGTGCGGGATCGTGTCGGGGCGGTCGCGCAGGGTCCCGCTGGGGCTCTCCTCGGTGAGGGAGCGACCGTCGGGATCGGGGCGCGGTCTCTTACCTGGGGCGTGCACGTTGTCTCGGCGACGTCCGGCGGCTCCCGAGAGGCCCTGATCGCGGAGCGCAAGGGGACCGGAGGGGAGACCGACGGGACTCTCCCTCTACTACGGCGAAGGGGGCGCGGCCGCAAGCCAACCGCGCTCGCCGACCGGGTGGGGAACCCCCGGCGGCGCTACGCGGAGCGGCGTGCTTGTAGGATGGATGGGGCCGTGGCGGGCGGGTCCGCGCGACGGGCCGAGGGGCGCGCCACGCGCTCCTACGGGAGGGTTACGCCGTCAATTCGAGGGCCACGGCGGTGGCGTGAAGCGTCGCGGCGATGCGGATCGCGTCGTGGACGGCCTCTTCGCTCAGCCCACCCTCCGTCACGACCTTCTCGTGGGACCGCACGCACGCTTGGCAGTTGTTGATGCTGCTGACGGCGAGGCAGTACAGCTCGAAGTCCAGCTTGTTCGTCGCAGGGCGAGCGATGCGGGTCATGCGCAATCGAGCTGGCCGGCTCGAGTACGTCTCCTTCTCGACCACGTGTCGAAACCGATAGTAGACGTTGTTCATCGCCATCAAGGCCGCGGCGGCGAGCGCGTCGTCCACGGTGTCCTGCCCCGCTGCGGCCAGCGCGTCTGCGACGACGGCGCGCCGCAGCCGCTCGTTGCGAGCGGCCGCGGCGCAGGCCACGGCCACCCCCCAGCGTTGCTGAACCGTCAGCGAGCTCTCCTGCAGGACGGCCTGCAGGTTGAGCCGAATGTCCTTGGCGACGTCGGGGAGCGCGTCCCTGACGCCTTCGAGGGCCTGTAAGGTCATGCGACCTCCAGGGTGGGCTCGCCTTTCTTCCAGTTGCACGGGCAGAGCTCGTCGGTCTGCAGAGCGTCGAGCACGCGCAGCACCTCGTCGACGTTCCTGCCGACGGACAGGTCGTTCACGCTGACGTGACGGATGACGCCATCGGGATCCACCAGGAACGTCGCCCGCAGGGCAACGCCGTCTTCCTTGTGCAGGATACCGAGCGCCGTCGACAGCTCACGTTTGGTGTCTGCGAGCATGGGGAAGGGCAAATCCTTCAGATCGGGGTGGCTCTTGCGCCAGTTCAGGTGGACGAAGTGCGTGTCCGTGCTCGCCCCGAGGACCTGTGCGTCCCGGTCGGCGAAGTCGCGGTTCCGTCGGCCGAACTCTGCGATTTCGGTCGGACAGATGAACGTGAAGTCCATGGGCCAGAAGAAGAGGACCAGCCATTTTCCAGGATGGCTCGCGTGGGTGAGCTCTGCGAACTCCTTTCCGGACTCGAGGCTCACGACGGCTTGAAGTTTGTATTCGGGAAGCTTGTCACCAACGGTCAACATATCGTTCGTTTCCTTTCCGTGACCGCGCCAGTGCGGTCACCAATGTCTTCAACATGAGAGACGGGCTCGCCCCGGTCCAAGACATCTCCTGCATGAACGTGATAAGCTGGGGTTATCATGAGCTTCACGCCCCACCCGTTCACGCTTCGTCAGCTCCAATACGTCGTGGCGGTCGCGGAGCACCTGAGCTTTCGGCGCGCCGCGGAGCGGTGTCGTGTGTCTCAGCCGGCGCTCAGCGCGCAGCTGGCCCAGCTCGAAGAGGTCCTGGGTGTCCAGCTGTTCGAGCGCGACCGGCGGCGGGTGATCGTCACGGCCGTGGGCAAGGATCTGACGGCACGCGCGCGGCTGATCTTGCGAGCCAGTGACGATCTCGCGGAAGCCGCGCGGAGCGCGAACGACCCGCTCGGGGGGACGCTGCGTATCGGCGTCATCCCGACCATCTCGCCGTACCTGCTCCCTTGCGTGGCCCCCGCGCTCCGCGAGGACTACCCGCGGCTCGGGCTCCTGTGGACGGAGGACAAGACGGAGGTGTTGGTCGAGAGCCTGGAGTCGGGCGTCCTCGACGCCGCCGTGCTCGCGCTGGAGGCGGAGATCGGCGATCTCGACTGGGAGGAGCTGGCCCAGGACCCATTCGTGCTCGTCACCGGCGCGGAGGACCCGCTCGGACGGAAGCGGACTCCCGTGACGCTCGGGGAGCTCCGCGATCGGAGCGTCTTGCTCCTGGACGACGGGCACTGTCTGCGGGAGCAGGCGCTGGCGTTCTGCACGAGCGCCAAGACGCGCGAGCTCGAATTTCGCGCCACCAGCCTGTCCACGCTGACCCAGATGGTGGCGGGCGGCGCTGGGGTGACGCTCCTCCCGGAGCTGGCCCTCTCGACCGAGCTCCGGCGGGCGGATCTCCGCGTGCGTCCTCTGGCCGCTCCGGTTCCCTCTCGGACGATCGCGTTGGCGTGGCGTCGGAGCTCGCCCCTGGCCGCCCCGCTCCGCCAGCTCGCCGCGACGTTGCGTCGCGCCTACCCGGAGGGGGACGGCGCGACGGGCCCCAAGCGGGCGAAACGCGGGCGCTGAGGTCTCCCTGGGCAGGCGAATCGTGGTAGGGAGGCCCTGCCATGAGCGCCCACCTGACGAAGGTCATCGTAGTCGGGGCGTCCTCCGGAATCGGGGAGGCCCTCGCCAAGCAGCTCGCCCTGGAGGGCGCGGAGGTCGCCATCGTCGCCCGCCGTGAAGGAGAGCTCAGACGGGTCGCCGCGTCGGCGCCCGAGCGCATCCGCACCTACGTGCACGACGTCGCGTGCGTGGACGAAGTGCCGGCCTTGTTCGATCGCATCGTCGAGGAGCTGGGGGGGCTCGACACGGTCGTCTACGCGGCGGGGGTCATGCCCAACGTGGAGGAGGGCGAGTACAACTTCGACAAGGACCGCAGCATGATGGTCGTCAACGTGGTGGCCGCCATGGCCTGGCTGAATCTGGCTGCCGCGCGCTTCGAGGCCGCCCGGAGCGGCACCATCATCGGCATCTCGAGCATCGCTGGCGAGCGCGGGCGGCGTGGCAACCCCGGCTACTGCACGTCGAAGGCCGCGCTGTCGACGTACCTCGAGTCCCTGCGCAACCGCTGCTCGCGCTACGGCGTCAACGTGGTCACGATCAAGCCAGGCTTCGTGGACACGGCGATGACACGGGGTAAACCAGGGCTGTTCTGGCTCATCTCCGCCGAGCAGGCGGCGCGCGCGGCGCTACGGTTGGCGCGGCGCGGTCGGAGCGCCAGCGGCTTCGTCCCGGCGCGCTGGGCCCTCGTGGCCTTCGTGGTGCGCCTGTTGCCCTCCTTCATCTTCCGGAGACTCAATTTCTGATGGCGAACCGGCCCGACTTGCCCCGACCCGTCCCACCGCCGAGGGTCTCGTCGCGACCACCTCCTCCGCCGAAGGCCCCGTCGCGGACTCCTCCTCCGCCGCCGCGCGGATCCACCCTGGCGCCGGGGAGCCTGCCGCCTCCGCCCGTTCCGAGGGCGGTGCCGAGCCTCGGATCGCCCACTCACGTCGTCCCCGACACCGCCGCTGCCTCGCTGAACGGCGACGTGCCGAGCGGGGAGACCGCCGGGGGACCTCGACCGGCGGCGGCGGCTCCGCTCGGAGGTCTGCCTTTGCCTCCGCTGGCGGCCCCCGTCGATCCGGTGGCGCTCCGGACAGCGTCGTCCGAGCAGCCCTCGGAACTGGCAGTGCCGCCGGAGCAGACCACGACTTCCGATGAGGGGTCGCCCACGAACGCCAACGCGGCCGCTGCGTTGGTCCCGAGCTCGTCGACCCTGCGCACCCACGCACCCCGACGTGTGCTCGACGGTTTTGGACGAGCGGTGCTCGGGGCTTGCCGGTTCGCGGAGCCTCGGAGCGTGGAGGAGCTCGCGGAGGTCCTCGAGCGGGCGCGGCAGGAGGGCCTCCAGGTGGCGTTCCGCGGCGCGGGGCGGAGCTATGGGGACGCTTCTTTGCACCGCGACGGGCTCGTCGTGGACGCGACGCGGCTGCGGCGGGTGTTGCGTTGGGATCCGGAACACGGGGAGTTCGATGCCGAGCCGGGGGTGACGATCGAGGGCCTGTGGCGTCGCACGATCGAGGACGGCTACTGGCCCACGGTGGTCCCGGGGACGATGCGTCCGACCCTGGGCGGCTGCGTGGCGATGAACGTCCACGGCAAGAACAACTTCCGCGTCGGTCCCTTCGGCGACCACGTGGTTGATTTCGATCTGCTCACCGCCCGCGGCGAGCTGTTGCGGTGCAGCCGCGAGGAGAACCCGGAGATCTTCCACGCCGTCATCGGCGGGATGGGCCTCCTCGGGGCGCTCACGCGGGTCAAGGTGAGGCTGAAGAAGGTCCACAGCGGTCGGCTTCGGGTGACCTCGCTCACCGGTCGCAACCTGGACGAGACCTTCGATCTCTTCGAACGGCGTTTGCCCGAGAGCGACTACCTCGTGGGCTGGGTCGACTGTTTCAGCGGCGGTGCTGGGCTCGGGCGAGGAGTGCTCCACGCGGCGGACTACCTCGAACCGGGGGAAGATCCCGAGGGAGAGGAGACGCTGCACGTGGAGCGCCAAGGGCTCCCGCCGCGCATCCTGGGCCTCCCGCGGTCCGAGCTCTGGCGCTTCATGCGCCTGGGGACCCACAACCCTGGGGTGCGGCTCGTCAACTGGCTGAAGTACCACTCGTCACGGCCCGCTCACGGCAAGTCGTTCCTGCAGAGCCACGTCGCGTTCGCCTTCCTCCTCGACTACGTGCCCAACTGGCGGCTCGCTTATGGGCGCGGGGGCTTCATCCAGTATCAGGTCTTCGTGCCCCACGCGGGCGCCAGGGAGTGTCTCCGCGACGTGTTGGCTCTGTGCCAGCGAGCAGGTCAGCCATCGTACCTGGGCGTGCTGAAGCGCCATCGCCCCGATCCGTTCCTCATGACGCACGCCCTCGACGGCTGGTCTCTGGCCCTCGATTTCCCGGTCTCCCCCGGGAAGCGTGACGAGCTCTGGGCGCTCACGGAGCGACTGACCGAGCGGGTGCTCGAAGCGGGCGGCAAGTTCTACTTCGCCAAGGACGCGGTCCTGCGCCCGGCGGACGTGGAGCGCGCCTATGGTCACGAGACCCTGGCGAGCTTCTTTGCTCTCAAGCAGCGCCTCGATCCCGAAGGGTTGTTCGGCTCTGCCCTCGCGGAGCGGGTGTTCTCGTCCGCTGCGTCGTCCCCTTCGGGAGCGCCAGGGGCACTTCCAGGAGTCGTCGGCGAGCCGTCATGAGCGTCGACAGGCCCACTCGCGGGAGCAACGAACGCGCCGAGCGCGATGGAGAGCTCGCCCACGAGGTGCTCCGGTCGATCCGACAGATCGTGCGGCGCATCTCCGAGCACTCGAAGTACTTGGGGCGGGAGGTGGGGCTCACCGTCCCCCAGCTGATGGTGCTGAAGACCATCGGGGAGCTGGAGTCGCAGGACGTGGACATCACGGTCGCCCTCGTGAGCGCGCGGGTGCAGCTGTCGCCCGCGACGGTCTCGCGCATCCTGGATCGGTTGGTGAAGGCGGATCTGGTGATCCGGGAGCGGGGGAAGCGCGATCGCCGTCGTGTGAAACTCGCGCTGACCCCCGCCGGGTACGAGCGCTTTCAGACGTTGCCCACGCCGCTCCAGGAGCGCTTCGTGAAGCGGCTCTCGTCGCTCAGCCAGCAGGAGCGGGTGGCCCTGTTGACCGCGCTGCGTCGCACGGCGGAGCTGATGGATGCCACTGAGATCGACGCCTCGCCGATCTTGGCGCCGGGCGAGGACGTCAAAGCCGACGTCCTGTGAGGCCGCGCGCCCTCACGGACCTCCCGCGGCGCGCTCGGGGTCCGGCGGCGCGGGGCGGGCGCGTTCAGCGGCCGACATTTGCCGGCCCGTCGTCTGCCCCACAGCCGGAGGGGAGCGGCGCCGGGCGAGCCCCGTGACGCCGCGGAAAACCGCATAGAAAGCGAAGGGGGCCACGAACCCGGGGAGCAGCTTGAACACGTCGTCGGCCCAGGGGCCGTGCTCCCAGGCGAACACGGTGGTCAGACCCGCGCCCATCATCACGAGTGCCCAGCTCGTCGGGACGTAGTGACCGAAGACGCGGAGGAGCAGCAGCGGGCCGAGCGTGGCGCCGAGCGCCGACCAGGCCGAGAGCACGAGCTGGAAGACGCCTTCTCCCGCGGAGAGCGCCACGAACAGGGCGAAGCTCGTGACCCCGAGGGTAGCGAGCTTCGACGCGCGGTAGGACTGGCTCCAGCGGGGCACGATGTCCTGGGTGACCGCGGCGGAGCACGAGAGGATCTGGGAGTCCGCCGTCGACATGGTGGCGGAGAAGATGCCCGCCAGCAGCAGCCCGACGAGCACGCTGGGTAACAGCTCGAGGCCCAGGCGCGGCAAGGCGTGCTCCGCTGGATCGGCGAGCCCCTGCACCGCCGTCTCCGTCAAGAGCTCCGGCAGGAGCACGCGCGCGTAGAGGCCCACCAGCACGGCCGAGGCGCTGAAGAGCACGAACCACACGAGGTAGACCCTGCGCGCGCGGGGGATCCCTCCGGCGCTGCTGATGGCCATGGTGCGGATGAGGATGTGGGGCTGCCCGACCGCGCCGAAGCCGCCCGCGACGAAGCCGAGACAGTACACCCCGAAGCCCCAGGCGAGCCCGCTGGGAATCCACTCGACCAGGGTGGGATCCTGCTCCGCCAGGCCCCGCATCAGCGTGGCGGGGCTGCCCGCGTGGTGCATGGCGTAGCCGAGCAACACGGCCATCGACACCAGCATCACGATCGCCTGGGCCGCGTCCGTCCAGATGGAGGCGCGCAAGCCACCGGAGAAGCAATAGACGATCACGATCACGGCGCCGATGACGACGCCGATCCACGGCTCCCAGCCGAACAGCGCGTAGAGAGTGGTGCTCCCGGCCTTGAGCTGTGCGGCCGCATAGCCTCCCAGGAAGATCAACGTGAGCAGCCCCGTCGCGCCGCGAACGCCCAGCTGCACGCGCCCGTCTCCCTGGGTCGCCAGGAGCGCGGGCACGGAAGCCACCCGCAAGTCCCCGGAGACCTTGCGCACGCGCTGGTGGACCCACAGCCAGGCGATCACGTCCCCGACGATCCAGCCCGCCTGGAGCCACACCGCCTCCGTGCCGAAGCGGTAAGCGAACCCGATCAGCCCCACGAACATGAAGCCGCTGTTGTTGGTGGCGACGGCGGAGAGGGCCGTCAGCCACGGGCTCACGTTCCGGCTGGCGACCAGGTAGTCATCGGTCGTCTTCGTACGTTGACGAACCGCCAGGGCGCCGATGCACGTGAAGACGAGCAGGCAGGCCGCGAAGGTGAGGACGGCGACGAGCACGGGGAGGCCAAGAACGGGCGGTGCCGCGGCGAGCGGATCGGTGGGTCAGAAGCCCGGGGCCGCGAGGCGATCAGGGAGTCGGCGTCGCCTCGGCGACCTCGAGGAGCGGATACCCTCGGGTGTCGTCGTGGACCTCCGGGCCCACCAGCGGAGGATTGAAGACGCAGACGAGCCGTAGCTCGGTCTCGGCGAGCAGGACGTGTTCGTCGTGCTGATCGAGGGCGTATACCGTCCCCGGCTCGATGCGGTACTCGGTGCCGTCCATCGTGGTCACGCTGCCGCGCCCCTCGATGCAGTAGACCGCCTCGAGGTGGTTCCCGTAGCGCATGTGCGTGCGCGTGCCGGCGCCGATGATCGTGTCGTGGAGCGAGAACCCCATCTTGTCCCGTGCCAGCAAGAGTCGCCGGCTGGTCCAGGTGGGGCCGCTCACGACGCGGTCTTTTCCTTCGAGTTCGTCGAGTTTGCGTACGATCATGATGCGTTGACCTCCGTGGAGCGCGCGGGGGGCTGGCTGCGGGGGCGCTCCGTCTGCCGACGTGACTCGGCCAGCGTCGCGGCCACGGAAGCGCTCATGATCTCGAGCCCGCGGCTCAGCTGTTCATCACTGATGGTGAGAGGGGGGAGGACCTTCAAGACCTCGTCCCGCGGACCTGCCGTCTCGATGACGAGGCCTCGCTCGAAGGCCTTGCGGGCAGCTCGACTCGCCAGCTCGGGGTCCTGGAAGAGCAGCCCCTGGATGAGCCCGCGCCCACGCACCTCGGCCGGGAACTGGGCAGCCAAGGCGCCGAGCGCGGCGCCCACGATGGTGGCCCGGCGATCCACGGCTCGGGTGAGCTCGTCGTCCGCCCAGTAGGTCTCGAGGGCAGCCGCGGCGGTGACGAAGGCGAGGTTGTGGCCGCGGAACGTCCCGTTGTGCTCGCCGGGCTTCCAGACGTCCAGCTCGGGGCGCATCAACACGACCGCGAGCGGGAGCCCGTACCCCGAGAGGGACTTGGAGAGGCACACGATGTCCGGCTTCAGGCCGGCGCGCTCGAAGCTGAAGAAGGGCCCCGTCCGTCCACACCCCACCTGGATGTCGTCGACGATGAGCAAGGCACCACAGCTCCGGGCGATGCGCTCGAGGCGGCGCAGCCAAGGGATGCTGCCGACGTTGACGCCGCCTTCGGCCTGGATCGTCTCCACGATCAGCGCCGCCGGCGCGTCGACTCCGCTCGAGGGATCGTCCAGCGCCTTCTCCAGGTAGTCGAGCGTGTCCACCGTCGGACCGAGGTAGCCATCGAAGGGCATCCGCGTGACACCGGAGAGGGCGACGCCGGCGCCAGCGCGCTTCTCCCCGTTCCCCGTGGCCGCCAAGGCGCCGAGGGTCATGCCGTGGAAGGCGTTGGTGAAGGAGATGACGTTGCTGCGGCCGGTGACCTTGCGGGCGAGCTTGAGGCTCGCCTCGACAGCGTTGGCGCCGGTGGGCCCCGGGAACATCACCTTGTAATCCAGCTTGCGGGGTTTCAGGATCCGGGCCTCGAAGAGCTCCAGGAAGCGACACTTCGCGGAGGTGGTCATGTCGAGCCCGTGGGTGATCCCCGAGCCGGCGATGTACTCGATGAGCCGCTCCTTGAGGGTGGGATCGTTGTGCCCGTAGTTGAGGGTCCCAGCGCCGGCGAAGAAGTCGAGGTAGCTGCGTCCTCGCTCGTCGAACAGCTCGGCGCCTTGGGCGCGCTGGAACACGACAGGAAACGAGCGGCAGTAGCTGCGCACTTCGGATTCGAGCCGGTGGACGATTTCGTCGGTCATGCGTTTCGTCTCCTCAGGGGTCCAATGCGATACAGGGGTTCGTCCTCGTGGGGCGGCGCGCGCCCCTCGGGAGAGGGGAAATGGCGCTCCGTGAACCAGGGCAGGATCTCGCAGGGCGCGCCGAGCTCTCGCGCCACGCTCTGGAACAAGCGTGCCGACGCGGTGTTGCTCACCCCCACCGTTGCCTCCAGGTGAGTCGCGTCGGCCGCCGCCGGCCGCCGCAGGAGCTCGAGCAGGAGCCTGCGTCCGAGTCCCTGACCCTGGGCGCGCGGATGCACGCCGATCTGCCAGACGAACACGGCCTCGGGTCGCGCGGGCGGACGATAGGCGGTCACGAAGGCGACGAGGTCTCCTTCGATGCCGTCCTCCTTCACCTCCGCGACGAGGCAGGTCTCGGAGAAGTCACGGCAAAGCAGCGCGTAGGCGTAGGCGCTGTTCGGCTCGAGCACTCCCGTCGCGCGGACGAGTTGCCACAAGGCGGGACCTTCGGTTGACGTCGGAGGTCGGAGTTCGAGGTGGTGATTCACAACAGGGAACAGATTGCCTTCGCAATGATTGCTACAGCAATAGATGCATCAGCAAAGGATGTCAAACGGCCGGTCCGAGCCGATTTCGCCGGGATTTCATCGGGATCGCGCCCCCGCGCCGCCCGCGCGCGGGGTGAAACATGCTGGAAAATGACGTTCGAACTTTTTTCGGGGCGCTCAGCTTCCGGAGCCCTCGGTCTTCGGAACGCCGGGATTTCCGGAGCGCTCGGTGTCGGAGAGCTCGGTGTCGGAGAGCTCGACTCTTCGGGCGCTCGGCTTCCGGAAGGCTCGGCTTTTCGGAGCGCTCAGCTTTTCGGAAGGCTCAGCGCGGCAGGCAGTGGCCTTCGCCGTTGAAGTGGCCGAGGTTGCTCACGAGCGCTTCGACGAAGGCCCTGAGATCGTCGACGCCGCTGAAATTTCCGGTGCCGTAGCGATCCGCGGGCAAGTCGACGAGCGAGACGGCGGCGAGCTCGTCGAGGGTGACGTCGCCATCCCCGTCGGCGTCGGCGTCAGCGATCGCCTCGAAGCGCAGCGCGGCGTCGCCCGCGAGGTCGTCGTAGAAGAAGTGGTCCCCGTGGATCGTCAGCTCGACGGTCTCGCGGCCGCCGCCGCCTATCCTGAACCCGGGCTCCTGGCGGCCACCGACGACCTGGACGCAGTTCGTGTAGCGGGTGGTCCCGCCGAAGCTCCAGTCGAAGGTGTAGCGCTCGTCTCCCCGGCGGGCCTCACCCTTCACGGTGATGCTGTACGGGCCCGCTTCCATCCGATCCCGCGCGTCCGCGTCGGCGCTCGGGTGGAGGATCGTCTCTGCTTCGATCGGGACGATGCGGTACTCGACCTCGGACCAGTCGCCCTCCGGGAGCGTCCGTGTCGTGAGCTCGTGGGGCCCTGGCGCGGTGAGATCGACCAGGTAGGTGTCCGCGACGCTGAACTCGTGCTCCTGGTTGCGCGCCCGCACGTGGCCCAGCACGACGAGGAACTCGTCGAAGCGCGCCTCGAAGTCGTCGGCAAATTCTGCTGCCGGGATGCCCTCCTCGATGAACTCCTCGCCCCAGGTGGTGAGGCGCACCTCGCCCGAATCGTCGGCGCCGCACGCCGACAGCAGGAGCATCGAGCAGGCGACGAGCGAGCCAGCCAGTGAGGAGGGCGCGGCGCATTTTTCGAAGGGTGAGTTCTCTCTCATGGGGCCTCGCTTTTCATGGATCGCTCTGGAGGTCAAAACGATAGGCGGCGGCCTTGGCGAGCCCGCGCAGGAAGCCGTTGTGCGCTCGAGTGTCGGTCGAGAGCGACACCGCGGATGCTTTCGGCGCGATGCCCGTGAAATCGACCTGATCGAGCCAGAGCGCCACGTCGACCCCGAGGAGCATCGTCCCCGCCGCTCGGATCGGTCCTCCGTCGTAGGGGCACCCGGTGATCTCGACGGTTCCCATCGAGCTGCCGAGCTCCGCGACCGACGCCGTCGCTACGAAGCGGCGCGGCTCGTCGTCGACGTCCGGATCCGTCGGTCGAGCGACTCCCTCCAGGCGCACCACCGCCTCGTCGAGGAGCTCCGCGTGGGCGCCGATCGCGGGGGAGGTGAGCACGAGCTGACCGGAGAGCGGGGCTCCGGTCACCGCCTCGGCGACGTCCAGCTCGGTGGTCTCCAGGAGGTCCACGCTCTGGGGCGACAGCATCTCCGCGAGCACGGCGCCTTCGTGATAGTGCCCCGGGTGCGCGTGGGCCGTCTTCACCAGCAGGTCCAACAGAGAGCGAGGGGCGCGCAGCCCCAGCGGGGCGCCCTCGAGCAGCCGCAGGGAGCCGATGGAAAGCCAAGCGCCGTCGAGCTCGACGTGCCACCCCAGGGCGTTGTCGAAGGTCGGAGAGCCGTGGAGGGCGACCTTCGTGCGGAGCCGGACGCGCTCCTCCGACGCGGAGCCGCTGCATCCACCGCTGCTCCCGGCGAGGGCGGTCATCAGCAGCGCGAACGAACGGCGTGATGGATTCGCGGGCGTGTCGGCACGTCGAACTCGCATGCCGCGTCCATATCACGACGCCTCGGTGGGCGGTCGATGAGGAAGCGCCTTGACGCATTGCGATCGATCCTATTCCCTGGTCCCGGGAGGTGAACTCGGATGCCTGACATTGACGCGGAATGGGTGACGGCCGATTTCTGGTCGGGGGTGGCGCGAGGGCTGCTCGCCTGGGTCGTGACCGCCGGACCTCGCATCTTGCTGATCCTGCTGCTCACGCTGGTAGCGCTGCGGCTCCTGGGGTGGGGGTGCAAGGCGCTGGGGCGGCGAGCGGTGCGCCTCGGGGGACGGTCCTCCGGGCGGGAGCAGGAAAAGCGAGTCGAGACCCTGGTCGGCATCGTCAAGACGGCCGGCGCCGTCGCCGTGTGGACCGTGGCGGGCATGCTGCTGCTGATGCAGGTCGGGGTGAACGTGGCGCCCTTGATCGCCGGCGCGGGCATCGTGGGGCTCGCGGTGGGCTTCGGCGCTCAGGATCTGGTCCGCGACGTCATCACGGGGTTCTTCATCCTGCTCGAGAACCAGGTGCGCAAGGGAGACGTGGCGATCATCAACGGGACGGGCGGGCTCGTGGAGAACATCGGTCTCCGCACGATCGTGCTCCGCGACATGTCCGGCACCGTGCACGTGTTCCAGAACGGGAAGGTGGAGACCCTGGCGAACATGACCAAGGAGTGGTCGGCGATCGTGTTGGACATTCAGGTCGCCTACTCGCAGGACACGGACCAGGTCGCCGCCGTGATGCGGGAGGTCGCCGAGGAGCTGCGCAACGATCCGGAGTTCGCGTCGAAGATCCTCGAGCCGATCGAGATGCTCGGCGTCGACGCCTTCAATGACAGCTCCCTCGTGCTCAAGGCCCGCATCAAGACGCAGCCCATCGAACAATGGACGGTGGGGCGGGAGTACCGCCGCCGGCTCAAGCGGGCCTTCGACGCCAAGAACATCCGGATCCCGCTCCCCCAGCGGACCCTGTCCTGGGCCGGCGACAGCCCGGCGATCTCCGTGAGGTCGAACTAGGGCGGCACGAGCGGAGGGGCGCGCCGCTCGACCCTCCGGTCGCGCTGCCCTGCGCGTACGCTGGGCACCGAGCCTACGGCCCTCGCCTCTGGCGAGGGAGCGCCGCAGGCGCAGTGAACGTACGTGGGTACTTGAGCACCGGAGCGCAGCGCCCCTTCCCCCTGAGAATTGGGCCTCGAGGATTGGGCGAAGCCAAAACCCGAGATCGGCGGGCGTCCTGGTCCGTTAAGATTCCGGCGATGGCTCCGTCACGGAGGCGTGCAGGTCGGTCGTCGCTCGGCGCGGGCACGTATCGCTGCGTGCAGTCGGTCGTCGCTCGGCGCGGGCGGTGCGCGTCGATGCGCGCAGGGCGGCCTCAGAAGTACAGGGCCGCGGAGAGGAGGGCGCTGCGCGGCTCGCCCGCCGTGATGTGGCGCGCCGGGATGAGCGACGTCGGCGCCCCGGAGTCGAAGTGGGACGCGTAGACGAACTCTCCCTCGTTCCAGGAGACCCCCAGGAGGTTCCTCACGTCCAACGTGAGCTCGAGCTGCGCCCTGCGCACTCCCAGCCGCAGATCCGTGACCAGGGCGTCCCGCCCGAACTCCCCGTAGGGCAGGGGGCGGCGCACCAGCCCCTGCATGCCGATCCCGAAATGGGCGCGCACCGTCCGCCCCGCCCAGGTGCCGAGGATCGGGCGCGCAGCGAGGTCCGCGCGGACGACCAGCTGCGGCACGTACGGGACGAGCTGCCCCGCCTCGAAGCGCCCTCCGGCCTCGCGGAACGCCGCGCGAGTCAAGGTGGCGCCGAGTCCCGACGCGAACCAGCCGAGGGTCGTCTCCAGATGGGCGGCGACGCCCAGGCGTCGAGTCCCCGGCACGGCCTCGTTTCGGCCCACCCGCTCGTCGAACACCACGTCATCGGTGAGATCCGTGGCATAGGCGGCCACGCTGGCCTCCTGGGGCCCCTCCTTCCACCGCAAGCCCAGCTCCGCGGAGCGGACCTCGGTGAACGGAATCCGAGTCCCGTCTGCCACGCCGCGTGCCTGGGGCGTACGAAAGCCGCGTCCCCAGCTGGCAATCCCGTGGAGGTGCGGGGTGATGGCCCAGTCCGCGACCAATTTTTCGCCGAGGAACGCGCCCTGGCTCTCCCGATGGGGCGTCGGAGCGAGTCGATCGTGGACCGCGAACGAAGCGACGTCCGCGCGCACTCCGCCGCGCACGAGCAGGCGTCGGATCGGGTGGAGCTCCGCGTCGACGTAGGCGCCGAGGGTGCTGGTCCGCAGGCGCGCGTCGATCAGCGTGGCGAAGGGGCGGCCGCCGTGATCCTGATACCGCTGGCTCTGATCGATCCAGTCGTTGCGCGCCGCGAGGCCGACCTCGACGGCGTCGTCCGCCCGGAAGACCTTGACCCGCTGACGATAGCGGGCGCGCGTCCCCACCGCGACGGAGTCGTTGTGCTGCCGCGTCGTGTCACCGAGCTCCGGATTCACGAGGAATCCGGTATAATCGTAGGAGAGGCTCAGGGTGCGCAGGACCACGTAGGGGGTGAGCTCGAGCTCCGTCGCGCCGTCGTCGTGGAGCAAGCTGGCGACGAGCTGAGTCCGAGTCGAGCGGCCCCCCTGGCCGCCGTGATAGGCATCGAACCGATCGAGGACGCCCCGGTCCACGTCCCGCTGCCGGAGCACCCCTGCGGCACCGAAGCTCCCCGCGTAGCTGGACGCCATCAGGCGCAGCTGCAGATCGTCGGCGACGGGGTGGACGAGCTGGGCGATCGCCGAAGCGCGCTGGGCGGCCCGCCCGACGCCGAACCCGGCGCTGTCGAACAGCTCGAACGCGCCGAAGGTCTCCGGTGACGCGCCCTCGGGGTGGTAGGCGAGGAACAGGCGCTGTGTGTCGAAGGAGCCGTGGCTCGCCCGTACCGTGGTGCCCGGGACGTCATAGCCCAGGGCGAAGCGCATCGTGCCAGCGACGGCAAAGTCCCCCTGGCTCGGATCATACGTGCCAGGCAGAGCTTCGATGCGGCGCACCACCTCGGGCATCAAGAAGTGGAGGTCCGCGTAGCCCTGCCCGTGCACGTTGCCGATCTCGTTCACGGGGGCTCCGGCCACCCAGATCTCCAGATCTTGGCCGTGCACGGCGTCGAAACCCCGGAAGAAGATCTGGTGCGCCTTGCCCTGCCCGCCGTGCTGCGAGACGAACACCCCCGGGACGGTACGGAGCAGCTCGCTCCCCGTGCTCTGGGGCGCCGCGCCCAGCAAGCGACGGTCACGGACGATGGCGGAGGCGGCCCTCGGTCGACGTTCCCCGGTGACGACGATCTCGGTCTCTGCCCCCTCGTCGTCGGGCGCCGCGTGTCCCTCGGAGACCTCCTCCGCCGGCGCGTCGTGGGCCCGGGCGTTGCACGGGAGCGCCAGCCCGGCGAGGACGAGCGCTCCGAAGCACGGCGGAGGATGGAGGAAGCGGCGTCCGTTCCCCTCCCGTCGTCGGAAGCGGGCCCGGAACATCGCTTCCCGTCACACGCGGGCGGCGTTGGTGCCCGCGTCGCCGAGGCCGACTTCGGCGGTGGCCAGATCGACGGGCTTGCCGTCGGGGGCCTCGAAGGGGGCACGCCCGATCTGAGTCGTGCCGAGGCTGGGGAAGAAGGGCGCCAGCACGTAGTTCTTGAACCAGTAGAGCCACAAGCTCTTCTGGAGGAGATCCGGGTGGATCTCCGGGGCGAGCTTGGCGTGGAGCTCCGGGAGCTTGCTCCAGTGCAGGCCCGCCACCTCGTGGTGCGCCGTGTGGTAGCCGTTGTTGAACAGGAGGAAATTGAGGGTCTTCCCCACGAAGTTCCGCGAGTGGTTTAGCTTCGACCACGGATCCGTGTGCACGTGCTGGTCGTAGTTGAACGTCATGATCGTCCACAGGGAGACCAGCGCCGGCGCGCCCATGGTGAGCCCCCACACCGCGAAGCCAGTGCCGATGCCGTGCAACCTGATGGCGAGGGCGAGCATCACCGCATGGGATCCGAACACGATCACGTACTGCCCGATGATCTTTCGGTACTGGCTCGGGTTGCGGACCTTGGCGCGCGCGATGAACTCGTCGATCGGCCCCTTCTGGAAGTAGGAGGAGACGAAGAAGTACGTCGCCGCGACCAGGAAGTTGTGCTTGTTCGTGTAGCGCCAGGTGATCGTCGCGTCGCCGGCCTTGTTCACGAACTTGTGATGATTCAGGTTGTGGGTCGGGATCCACGCGAAGGTGGGGTACCCGTAGAAGACCGAGATCCAGTTCCCGAAGAACTCGTTCAGGGCCTTGCTCTTGAAGGTCGGCGAGTGCAGGTGGTTGTGGGCGATGACGCCCGCCGCGATCGCGAAGTAGAAGCTCAGCCAGGAGAGGTAGGGGAGCAGGTCCGGCCGGGCGTATTGGAGGATGACGAGTCCTGGAGCGAAGACGAACATCCAGAGCAACGTCCGGTAATCGGCGGCGAAACGAAGCATGGCGACCTTTCTGAGAGCCCGAAGGCGGCCGGCTCCTATACCATGAGAACCGACCAACCGGGCAGAAGAGTCGCCGCCGACCCGGGGAGCCAACCCAAGGAAAATTCTTGGGGAATGGACGCATGCTCCCGACGATTCTTGCGCCCGGGGCAACAATCCCCGATGCTGGCCCGGTGGCGGTGGATCTCAACGACGTCCTGGTGTTCGTTCGGGTCGTCGAGGAGCAGAGCTTCTCTGGAGCGGCCCGGCGCTTGCACGCGCCCGTCTCCTCCCTGAGCCGGAAGGTGGCCCGCCTGGAAGACCGGTTGGGGGCGCGTCTGCTCCACCGGACCACGCGCCGGCTGCACCTCACGGAGGCGGGGCGGGCGTTCTATCGGCGCGCGGCCCGGTCCCTCGCGGAGCTGGAGGACGCCGAGCAGGAGCTCACCATGCGCAGCACGACGCCGCGGGGCAAGGTGCGCATGACGGCGCCGGTCGATTTCAAGGGGCTCGTCGGGCTCGTCCTCGCCTTCCTCGAGGCCCACCCGGGGGTCGAAATCGATCTGGATCTCTCCAACCGGCACGTCGACTTGCTCGCCGAAGGGTACGATCTGGCGCTGCGGGCGGGGGCGGTGGTGGATCCGTCGCTCGTTGCCCAGCGGATCTCCTCCAGCGGGATGCGTTTGGTCGTGAGCCCGGGCTACGTGGCGCGGCGGGGCGCGCCCACGAGCGTGGCGGAGCTCCGGGAGCACGACTGCGTGCTGCTGGGGCCCAGCACGGAGGGGGCGGTCTGGCCGCTCCAAGTGGGCAAAGAGATCGCGCGGATCCCGGTGCGGGGGCGCTTCGCCGTCAACAGCCTCGATGGGGTCCGGCAGGCGGTGCTCGCGGATCTCGGCATCGGGCTGCTCCCGGAGCGGGCCGTGGTGGCGGAGCTGGAGAGCGGCGCCCTGCAGGAGCTCTTACCAGAGCACTGGCCGCCTGCGACGAACGTGTTCGTCGTCTATCCGAGCCGACGCCTCATGCCCTCGGCGGTCCGCGCCTTCATCGACTACTTGACGGAGGAGCTGCGGCGCAGTCCCTTCGCCAGCCAAACCTGGGCGGGCTCACCGAGCAGCGAGCGCTGAGCCTCACCCCAGACGCCCCAGGGAGACCGGGAAATCCTTCGATGAATTCGCTTTCTGCACGGGGTGGTAGCCCCCTTCGCTTGGGCCTTTTGGGAGCGGCGCGCATCGCGCCCGCGGCGGCCATCGAGCCTGCTTCGGGGCTCGTGGACGTCGTCGGCCTGGCGGCGCGGGAGCGCGGGCGCGCGGAGGCGTTCGCCAGCGTTCACGGCATACCGCGGGTGTTCGACGACTACGCGGCCCTGGTGGATTCGCCGGAGGTGGACGCGGTTTACATCGCCTTGCCGTGTTCCCACCATCACGAGTGGACCTCCCGGGCGCTCGACGCGGGCAAACACGTGCTGTGCGAGAAGCCCTTGTCCTGCAACGCCGGGGAGACGCGGGAGCTGGTCGAGCGCGCGGAGGCCGCGGGGCTCGTGCTCATGGAGGCGCACCACTGGCGCTATCACCCCCTGGCGGCGCGGATCGGCGCGCACCTGCGCTCCGGCGTATTGGGGCGCATCCGCCGCATGAGCGCCGTGTTCGACGCACCGATTCACGATCCCGACGACATCCGCTGGCGCCTCGAGCTCGGGGGAGGAGCCCTCATGGATCTCGGTTGCTACCCGGTGCAGTGGCTCCGGTTCGTGGCCGGAGGGCGAGGCGTGGTGGTGTCGGCGACCGCGGAAGAGCACTCGCCTGGCGTCGATCGATCCATGCGCGCGACGTTGGAGTTCCCGGGGCCCATCGAGGCGACCCTGGCCTGCTCGATGGACCCGGCGGGGAGCTTCCGGGCGACCCTGCGCGTCGAAGGGGAGGGGGGCGTGCTCGTCGTGGACAACCCCGTGGCTCCCCACGCGGGGCACGAGCTCGTCCTGACGACGACCGCGGGGGAACGTCGCGAGCGTGTCCCGGGCGGCACCACCTACCGCCACCAGCTCGAGGCCTTCGTGGAGGGAGTCCGCACCGGCGCGCCAGTGCTCACGGGGGGCGACGATGCGATCGCCACCGCGGTCCTGATGGACGCCATCTATACCGCTGCCGGGCTGCCGCTGCGCGGGGAGGCGCGGCTCGCCGCGCCTGCAGCGTTCGAATTCGCTGGTAAGCTCACCGAGTGAGCCCGGTGCTGACCCACCTCGCCCTCCACGTGCCCGACGTGGAGGCGTGCGTCGCCTTCTACACGCGCTACTGCGGGCTCGTGGTGACCCACGAGCGCCCCTCCTCGAGCTCCGGCGGGCGCATCGTGTGGATGGCGCGTCCGGGGGACGAGGGGCGCTTCGTGTTCGTGCTGTTGCCGGGCGGCGTGCGGCGGGAGCCCGAAAAGCGGGCGTTGAGCCACCTGGGCTTTGCCCTGGGATCGGTGGAGGAGGTCGACGCGGTGGCGGCGCGCGGGGCCGCGGAGGGGTGCCTGCTGTGGCCTCCCAAGCGGGAGCCCTATCCGGTGGGCTACTATTGCGGGCTGCTCGATCCCGCCGGCAACTGCGTCGAGTTCTCCTACGGGCAGCCCCTGGGGCCCGGCGCGCCGCGGCCCTGAAGCGGGAGTCGGGCTCAACGGCTGAGGCCGACGCGCCTGCGGGCCTCGAGGCAGTGCTCTCCTCCGCGCTCGAAGTCGCGACAGGTCCGGGGGCGTTCGGCGTAGATGCGGCAGGTGAAGGGTTCCTCCGAGGGCCGATGCAGCGGCAGCAGCGGCCGGGTCGCGTCGGACGTCGGCAGGCGAGGCAACACGGGCGCCCCACCCGACAGCGCGACGCAGCGCCCGTCCGGGCGGAGCAGCTCCGCGCCCTCCTCCGTGACCTTGACCAGGTCCGGATGACGCCGAGCCACCGGCTCGCGCGGCCCGATCACGACGACGTCGTAGGCCTCCCGACAACAGGCGCCGCAGGACAGGCAGTCGAGGGAGCTCTCGAATCGCTCACAGGAGGGCCACGCGCCGTCGGCGCGAAGCTCGGGGACCTGGCGACAGCGTCCGCCCCTCGTCGCCGCCGTGTACCATCCGCACTCCCCGCAGGTGCGGCCCGCGACGGGATCGAGGCGGAACCCGCTCGGGTGCGGCGGCGCGCGCCGCTCGAGCAGCGCCGACAGGGGAGGGGCGCCCCCGTCTGCGGAGGACGCGGGGGGAGCGTCGCGCTGCGCGGGCGGCACGGTGGGGCAGGCGGCGTGGAAGATCGTGGCCGTTCGCTCCAGGGCGTGGCCCAGGTGGGGCGCCCAAGGGCGTGTCTCACTGCGCCGCAGGGCAACCCGCGCGCGGACGATGCTGCCTCCGTCGGGAGCCCCGGGCGTCGCGACGAACGGATCGCGCGCGAGCGCGTCGTAGAACGCCCGGTGGTTGGTCGTCGGCGCGAGCACCTGCCGAAGGCCGAGGGGCTCGAGCAGGGCGGCCTGCACGCGCAGGCAGGCGTGCTCCAGACTCAGGTGGACGTCCGTCTCGTTGTCGAGCCCCCAGTCCGGCTCCTGGAAGCTCTCCGGGCCCATCACCAGGGAGTGACAGAGCTCGTGGAGGATCATCTGCGCGAGGCAGTCGTCCGCGTCGAAGGCAGCGGGCGGCGCCAGCCAGAGGGTGCCTCGCCCGTCCGTGGCGGCGAACACGTCGCGGTCCCGGGCCACGCGCAGGCCGATGGCGCGCGCGGTCTCGATCCAGAGCTGGTCGAGGGGATCGACGTAGCGGTGGGTGACGACGCGTTCCTGCAACGCGCTCGAGTATGGGCTCCGTCACCGGCCGCGCAAGCGGCGCGTGACGGAGCTCAGTCGTCCGCCGGGCGATGGGTCACGAGCACCGGGACCTGCGCGTGATGGATGACGCTCTCGGCGACGCTCCCCAGCATGAGGTGCGCGAGCCCCCGCCGCCCCTGGGTGCCCATCGCCACCAGGTCGAAGCGCTCGCGCTCGAGCAGCTCGAGGATCTTCGCCGCGGGGTTGCCGAAATCCACGTGACACTTGTCGATGGTGATGCCCTCCTCCTCCGCTTGCCGCTGCAGCTGGGCCATCTCCTCCTGCGCGACGCGCTGGCTGATCTCGAGCCAGGTCATGGGGGCGCCGACGGTGCCGGGGCTGCCGAGCAGCGGATCCGCGGAGGGGGCGCCCACCGCCACCTCGGGGGGGACGACCAGCGGCGACGGGCCGACGTGCAGGACCTCCACCGCGCCGTTCTCGCGGGAGGCGAGCTGGGCCGCGACGCGGAGGGCTCTCGTGGCGGCCTCCGAGAAATCCGTCGCGACGAGCAGGCGCCGCAGCGCGGACAACCCCGTGGGGGGGACGGTCAGCACCGGGCACGGTCCGCCCCGGATGACCCGGTTGGCGACCCTGCCGAGCAGGAGCTTGCGCACCGTGGCCTGGCCCGTTCCGATCACGATCAGATCGGCCTTGTGGCTGGCGGAGAAGCGCAAGATCGCGTCCGCGGGGGACCCGAGCAGGATCTGGGTATCCAAGCGCTCACGAGCGCCGGGGACGGCGGCCTCGAGCTCCTGCAGGCTCTTGGCCAGCCGCTGGTCCGCGTCCTGGCGGGCGATGTCCGAGAGGGGGCGAGCGCCCTCGCCACCCAGCGGTCCGAGCATGCGCGGGCTGACGTAGTGAGGGATGTCGAGCACATGCACGACGAGGACGCGCCCATCGGTCATCCGCAGGCTGGCCTCGAGGGCGCGCTGTGACGCTTCGGAGAAATCGATCGCACAAAGGACGCGCCGGAAGTTGCTGGAATGATCGGTCACGATGGCCTCCTGATTGGACACTCGAGGGGAGCGATCCGCCAGAGACGGGCGCGGTGCTGCTGCCGCCCGTCTCGGGCGGCAGCGCCCTCTGATGCGATTGTACCCGGTGGCTCACGGCTGGCCATCCCGGCCGAGCAACCCTGGACGTTCCGGGCCGGACGAAGTATGCGAACCATCACTCGGCGTGATGGCGGCCCGCCGGGCCCGATACCGTCGCGGCGACCTGGCCATTTCTCAACCCAAAGGTAGGTACGAACATGGGCGTTTTGGTTGGCCGTAAGGCTCCCGATTTCACCGCGAGCGCCGTGCTCGGCAACGGCGACATCGTCGACAACTTCACCCTCTCCGAGGCGATCCAGGGCAAGTACGCGGTCGTCTTCTTCTACCCCCTCGACTTCACCTTCGTGTGCCCTTCGGAGCTCATCGCTTTCGATCACCGCATCGAAGAGTTCAAGAAGCGGAACGTCGAGGTCATCGGTGTGTCCGTGGACTCCCACTTCACCCACAACGCGTGGCGGAACACGCCCGTCGAGAAGGGCGGCATCGGGCCGGTGAAGTACACCCTCGTGGCGGACCTGAGCCACGCGATCTGCCGCGCCTACGACGTCGAGGTGCCCGCCGGGAC
>JAAZAA010000332.1 GCA_012514535.1 Myxococcales bacterium
CCCGTCGCTCCGCCTGCGCCCGCCGCGCCCGCTCCCCTGGCGCCTTCGACTGCCGCCGCCCCGCCCGCGCCCGTCGCTGCCGCCGCGCCGGCAGCAGCCCCCGCTGGGCCCCGACCCCGCTCCGTGCCGCCACCCCCCGCGCCGCCGCGGCGGGAGGACATCCAGCCGCCGATGTCGCGGGCCGAGATCGTGAAGGCACCGGTCGCCGCCACGGACAAGACGATCCTCCTGAACGACAGCGCGTTGCTGGACCCCTCCGAGTTGCGGCGTCGCACGGCGCTGTCCATCCGCCCCTACGAGGCTCCCGGCACCGAGAACTCTGTGGAGCCGACGAACGCGGGGGGCGTGGCCGATCGCGCCGAAGCCGCGCGCACGCTGGTCGACCTCTGCAAGTCCCGCCTCCCGGAGACGAAGGAGCCCGTGCGGCGCGCCCGGCTGCACTACGAGATGGCTCGCTTGCTCGAGTACCCCCTCGAGGCGCTCGACGAGGCCGTCGAACACTATCGGACGGCCCTCTCTCTCGTCTCGGATCACGAGCCCAGCGTCGTGGGGTTGCGCCGCACGCTGCTCCGTCAGGGGGCCCACGCGGAGGCGCTCGCCCTCTTCGACGCGCAGGTCCGCTTGACCGCGAGGAACGAGGACAAGGCTGCGCTGCTCTACGAAAAGGGACGGCTCCTCGAGGATCGGCTCGAGAAAAAGGCAGAGGCCCGCGCCGCCTACGAGGCGGCCCTCGAGCTCGCCCCCGGCGACGGCGCCATCCTCCGTGCGGTCGCGCGCTGTCAGCGCCGCGCCCACGCCTGGGGGGCGCTGGACCGCAGCCTGGAGCAGTTGGCGCAGGTCTCCGCCGCCGAGGCGCCGTTGCGCGCGGCGCGCGTCGCGGAGCGGGCTCGCCTGACCGAGGTGCACAAGGGCGACGCGGCCCTGGCCACGGAGCTGTTCCAGCAGGCCTTCGACGTGGCCCCCGGGGTCTCGGGCGCGCTGCGCGATCTACAGCGTCTCCACGAGAGTCACCGGCGCTACCGGGATCTGATCGTCGCGCTGGAGGCGCAGGTCTCTGCGACCAGCGATCCCGTGGTGCAGGCGACGGCGCTGTACCGGATCGCGCGGGTGCACGCGGATCGCCTCGGTGATCTGCGCGGCGCCGTGCACGCCCTCGAGCGGGCGACACGGCTCCAGCCCGAGGACGCGATGATCCTCGAAGAGTTGGCGCGGTGCTATCGGCGCGCCCAGGACCACGAGGCCCTCGCCAGGGTGTACGAGCGGCTCGTGTCCCTGAGCGACGATCCGTCGTCACAGCTCGACTGGGTGATGCGCAGCGCGGAGCTCGCCGAGCGGCACCTGGGGGACGAGAGCCGCGCCATCGACTGGTACGAGCGCGCGCTGTCCCTGGACCCGACCCATCTGCCGGCCCTCCAGGCCCTGGCCAAGCTCTACGGTCAGGCCCAGCTGTGGCCGCCGCTCGTCGCCCTCCACCTGCGGGAGGCGAACAACGCGCGGGAGCCCGAGCGCCGCGCCGCGGCCTACCACCGCGTGGCGGAGATCTACGAGCGCCAGCTGAACGAGCGGGAGCAGGCGATCGTGCACCACGCCCGCGCCCTCGGGATCGTCCCCGGCTACGAGCCCTCCTTCCGCGCTCTCAGCCGGCTGTACTCGGAGGCGAGGCGCTTCGACGAGCTCGTCGAGCTGTACGAGCGCGCCGTCGAGCAGGCGGAGGACGCGGAGACGAAGTTCACGTTCCTGTTCAAGATCGGTCGCATCTTCGAGGATCTGCTCCAGGCTCCGCACCGGGCGGTCCACACCTACCGGCGCATCCTCGCCCTCGACGGGCGGCACCTGGCCGCGCTCCACGCCCTGCAGCGCGCCGCCGAGCGGAGCGGTGAGTGGGGCGCCCTCGTGGAGGGGCTGATCCACGAGGCCAAGCTGCTCGAGGATCCCAAGCGCAAGGTGGCCCTGATCCACCGGGCGGGCGAGGTGAGCGAGGAGCTGCTCCGGGACGACGACGCGGCGCTCGCCCACTACCGCGAAGTGCTCGCCCTCGATCCCCGCTATGCCCCGGTGCTGTCCAGCCTCGGGCGCCTCCACGTGCGGGCAGGGCGTTGGGACGACCTCCTCGAGATCTATCGCAAGGAGCTCGCCATCGCGGGGCAGCCCGAGCAGCGCGCCGCCATCCTCCACCGCATGGGTCGCCTCTGTGAGGAGTCCCTCGCCAAGGAAGACGACGCCCTCGACTTCTACCGTCGAGCCGTCGAGGCTCACGGGGGGCACATCGCCGCGCTGCACGACTACCAGCGTCTCCTGGAGTCCGCCGGGCGCCACAAGGAGCTGGTCCAGGTCATCGAGGAGGAGCTCCAGCGCGCGGAGTCGGACGTCGCCAAGGGCCGGATCGCCCTGCGCCTCGCGGAGGTGTACGAGTCGCACCTCGATCGCGCGGACAAGGCGCTGGCGGCCTATGGCGCCGCTCTCGAGGCGCAGCCGGGCCTGCGCGCGGCTCTGGATGGTCGTGCCCGCTTGTTGGCGCGGACCGGGCAGTTCGAGGCCTTGGCGGCAGAGCTCGAAGCGGAAGCGGAGGGAGCCGCGGACGTGATGATGCGCGTGACCGCGCGCCTGCGCGCGGGCGACGTGTGCCGCGACGATCTCAAGGATGCCGCGCGGGCGGCGCGCAACTTCGAGGCGGTGCTCCAGGACGAGCCGGCGCACGTGGGAGCGCTGATGGCCCTCGAGGGGCTCTACGCCGACCTCGAGCGCGCGGAGGAGCTCCGGCGGGTGCTGCTGGTGCAGGCGGAGACGTTCGCGGACCCTGCGGCCCAGGTCGCCGCGCTCCGGGAGATCGTGCGCCTCGACGAGGCCGCCGGGCGGCCCACCTGGGCGGAGTGTCACGCCATCCTCGTGCGGGCACCCCTCGATCGGCGCGCCCTCGAGATCGCCGAGCGGGCAGCCCTGCGCGGCGAGCAACCGGCGGGCACGGAGCCTTCTCAGGCGCTCGCGGAGGTCGACGCGCAGCTCGGCAACGTGGCCCAGCCGGCCGTCGCGGCGGCCCACGACACCCGCCTCGGCGAGTACTTCGAGCCGCTCAACCCGGTGCGCGCCCTCGAGCGCTATCGAGCCGCTCTGGAGCGCGATCCGGAGAACATCGCCGCCGCCCGCGGGGTGAGCCGCGTGGCGGAGTCGATCGGGGATCCCCGCTTGCTCGAAGAAGCCGCCGAGGGCGAGGCGAAGATCACCCGGGACGTGCAGCGCGCCGGGCGCTTGCTCGAGCGGGCCGCCGATCTCCGTTGCAACCGAGGTGAGGTCGCCGCCGCGGCGACGGCCCTCGAGCGGGCGCTGGAGATCCACCCCGACCGACTCAGCGCGGCGGGCGCCCTCGTCAAGCTGCTGGTGACCGAGGGGGACCTCGACCGGCTGATCGCCGTGCTCTCGAGCGCGGCTCAGCGGGCGAGCGATCCGGACCATGGCGCGCGCCACTGGATCGCGGTCGCGGACCTGTACGCGGATCACAAGGGCGACCTGCCCGCCGCCCTCACGGCGCTGCTCCGGGTCGAGAAGCAGCTACCCCAGAACGTGCCCGTCCTCCTCGAGCTCGCTGAGCTGTTCTGCCGCGACGCCCAGTGGGGGCAGGCGGCGACGCGCCTCGAGCGGGTGCTCGCCACCCATCCGGAGGACGACGTGGTCGTGGCGGCGAGCTTGCGGCTCGCCGAGCTCCAGCACGAGCGCCTCGAGCGGCTCGATGCGGCTCGCAGGGCTCTCGATACGGTGCTGACCAAGCGGGCGGATCATCCCGAGGCCCTCCGGCGGCTCCTCGCGATCCAGCTGGCGACGAAGGACACGGCGGCGCCCGAGACGGCCCGACGCCTCGCCGAGGTGAGCCCCGATCCGGCGGTGCGCGCCGAAGCGTGGACGACTCTCGGGCGCCTGCTGCGGCAGCGCAAGGACCTCGAGAGCGCCTGCTCCGCCTACGCGGAGGCCATCGCGATCGTCGGCTTGTCCGAAGCGGCGGCGACGGAGCTGAAGGAGCTCCTCGTTCAGCGGCGGGTGGCGGGCAACCAGCCTGCCTGGGCCGAGTACGCCGGAGCGCTCATTCGCTACATGAACACGCCCGGGTGCGAACCCGAGGCCTTCGCGGCGGTCGCTCTCGAGTTGGCCCGGGTCCAGGCCGACGAGCTCGCGCTGGTCGACGAGGCCATCGCCACCTTGGATCGGGGACTCGGGGCGAGCCCGACGGACGCGGCGCTGCGCACGGAGCTCGCCACGCGTCTGCGCAAGGGCGGTCACCTGGAGCGGGCCCTCGAGGAGCTGCGCAAGCTCCTGGATCTCGACTCCCTGCGTCTCGAGACCTGGCGAGACCTCCACGAGGTCTTCGATCGGATGGGGCGCAACGCGGAGGCCCACCTGGCCCTCGGACCCCTGCTGCTGCTCGACGGCGCGACGGATCTCCAGCGGTCCACGTGGGCGGCGCGGCAACCCCGCACCGTGCACGTGCGCGAGGGCTCCTTCACGGAGCCGACCCTCGTCGCCATCGACGTGCTGGCGCGTCAGCGCGCCGCCTGCGCTCTGCTGGGGCAGCTGGCGGAGGGCATGAGCAAGATCTACGCGCCGGGCCTCGAGCGCTTCGGGCTCACGACGCGGGATCGCATCGGACCGAAGAGCGGCCACGCCCTGCGGGTGACGGCCGAGCGCGTGGCGCGCATCTTCGGGGTGCACGAGTTCGATCTCTACGCGGCCTCGGACTACGACGGCGCCATCGCCGTGGTGCTCACGGATCCCGTCGGCCTCGTGCTCCCGGCGAGCTTCGCCGCGCGGTCGGAGGTGGAGCAGATCTTCCTGCTCGCGCGCCCCATGGCGAACATCGCGCGGCGGCTCGCCGTCGTCGACGCGTTGCCGCCCGCGGATCTCGGGCTCTTGCTGACCGCAGCGGGGCGGCTCGTCGACGGCTCCTTCGGTTCGGGCGCCTACGAAGAAGCGCACCTCGAGCCGTTGGCCCGACGCGTGTCCAAGTCGGTCCCGTGGCTGTCCAAGGGACGGGTGGAGGACGCCGCGCGAGCCTTCATCGCCGCCGGCCCCGTGGACGCCGCGGACTTCAGCCTACGGGTCCGGCTCAGCGCCGCCCGCGCCGCCCTGTTGGTGGCGGACGACGTGGTGTCCTGCGTGCAGATCCTCCGGCGCACGGAGGGAGATCTCTCCGGGCTCGAGGCGATTCACACCGAGGCGGCGGTGCGCACGATCCGGGATATGGTGCTGTTCTGGGCGAGCGAGCCGGCGATGCAGGTCCGCCGCGAGGTCGGGCTCATGTGAGCGGGCGTCCTGGTCCGGTCACATGCCGGCGATGGCGGTGACCGGCACCCCAAACGGGGAGCAGGCGGTCCGGGTAACCCGGCCGCCTGCTCGTCGTGCGAAGGAGAGGACTTGAACCTCCACGCCCTTGCGGGCACTAGAACCTGAATCTAGCGCGTCTGCCAGTTCCGCCACCTTCGCGGGTGGATCGCTCTCACCATCCGGCTTGCTCCTGGCTCGTCGAGCCTGCTTCCGGGACCGACTTCGACCGAGCTGGTCTCCGTGGGCTCCGGGGAGCGAGCGCGACGGTATCTAGTGCACCTGGGGAGAGCTCCGCAACCCCTTTCGCGCCCGGAGGCGAAGTTTGGGTGTTTCTCTGCCATTTCCGCGCGACGAAGCGATGACCGATCCTGGCTACTTGGGTGTTTCGGGCGGCATTTTGCGCCTCGCGGGGGCGGTTTCGGGAAATGCGCCCCGCTGATCGTGGCGCTCGACGCCGGAGCTCCCGGGGAGGGGGCTTCGGGGACTGCTCCACTGCCGGGGCGCGGCGGTCGCGGGGAGCGTCTCTTCGAGTCGTCAGGGCGGATTGCGTGTTGGCCGGGGGCCAACCGTTGAGATCATCATCGACGAGGTCGCCGGGGATCTGCTAGCCGGGGGAACGAGGTGGTGGTCATCGAGGGCAGCGAGGGGTTGGTGCCGGGCGCGATCCAGGCGCGCGCGGCGGGGCGGGAGCGACGATGGGCGCGGGAGAGGATCCAGGGGGAGCGATGAAGACGATTCTCGTCGTCGACGACGAGGTCGACATCGCCGCGACCCTCGCCGAGTTCCTGGAGCTGAGCGGCTACCGGGTCGTGGTCGCGCACGATGGGAGGGAAGGCCTACAGAAGGCCCTCGAGGCGACTCCGGATCTCGTCATCACCGATCTGATGATGCCCCACATGGACGGCGACGAGCTCGTCGCGCGCCTGCGTGAGAACGCCGCCACAAAGGAGATCCCGGTCGTCATGATGTCGGCCACGCGGCGGCTGTTCGTGGCTCCCTACCTCCGCAAACCCTTTCGAGCCGATCAGCTCCTGAAGACCGTGGAGGAAGCGCTGACCGCGCCCTCGGGATGACGCCGGGTCTCCTGAGAACGTCCACCCTGCGCTATCGTGACGAGGTGACCAGCACTCCGCGCAGCTCGCGGGATCTCCTCGCACCGATCCCTCTGAAAAGCCGTCAGGTCGACATCACCAACCGCATGGGCGCCCTCACGCCGGCGACTCCCACGGGGATCCGGGGCTTCGACGCGCTGGTGGGGGGGCTCCGCACCGGGACCGTGCTCCTGCTCTCGGGCGCTCCCGGCGAAGGCAAGACGGCCTTCGCGCTGTTTCTGGCCTACATGGCCGCCCGCTCCGGCGCCGCGGTCCTGTACAGCAGCGCCTCCCTGGACGAGACGGAGATCGTCGCTCGCCTGACCGCCCGCGCGCTCCACCGCGACTGGCCGGAGGCGAACACCCCCTACGGACGCATCTGGTCGGGACAAGCCTGGCAGACCCCCCACACGCGCGGCCCCGTCGGTCAGGCCGTGGAGAGCGTCATCGGGAAGGTGGGGCAGCGGCTGCACCTGCACGCGGCCGAAGCCCTCGATCCGGTGGAGGAGCTGCACGAGCGCGTCGCGGAGCTCTGGCGCCGTTACGATCGCGTGCTGCTCGTGGTGGACGACCTGGAGAGCTTCTCCTCGGTGAGCGCCGCGGTCGGCGAGGACATGAGCAGCCGCATGGCCCGGGTCGGATACGCCCTGAGGAACACGGCGGAGCAGGGGTGCGCGGTGCTCGCCACCTGCCTCAGCCAGCACGTGGGGGGAGCGCTCCCGGCGGCGAGCCACGGCTGCGAGCTGGCGGCCCCGGAGCAGCGGGTGCCGATGCCCGTGAACGCTCCTCCGGACCTCGGCGTGCGTCCTTTGGACTTGAAATTGTACAAGAATCGCCTGGGAGCGACGGGGACCGTGCCGCTCTGGTTCGTGGCGGGGGCCGCGCTCTTCCAGGAGCGCGGCTGAGGTGTGACGGGAATGTCATGGATCCCTCGCCTCCGAGCCCCGAACCCCTGAAAAAAACGGGGCTCGGCGGTTTCGTGAGCGTGTCGTGAGGCGCTGGGCGCTCCGCAAACGATCCAGTGGCGCTGATCTCGTCACATTTCGCTCCGTTTCGTTGCATCGCGGTCACGGTCGACGTATACGGGGCGCGCTCGTAGCTCGTCTGGCGCCGACTCTTCGGGATGGGAGAGCGGAAGCCGTGACGGGAAGCGAGCCTTCAGGGGAGTGACGCCCTGGGCGGACACGCTCCTGACGAATCCTTTGTCAGAAGGTGTCGCGCTTCCTTCGTCAGCGCCAAGTTGGCACGAAGCGTGCTTTAGCGGACCCAGACCCGCCTCACTTGAAGAACCAGGGTTGTTCGGAGGAACAAATGAAGAAGATCTATACGCTTTTGGCTCTCGTGGCGCTCAGCGCCAGCTTTGCGGTCGTCGGCTGCGGTGATGACGACGGCGGCGGCGGCGGCGGTGCGACCGGCGGCGAGGCCGGCGACAACGGCACCGGCGGCAGCACCGGCGGCTCCAAGAGCACCGGCGGCTCCAAGAACACCGGCGGCAGCGCTGGTGAAGGTGGCAGCGCCGGCGAAGGCGGCATGGGCGGCAACGGCTGATCCATCCCCTCGTCGATGAAGAACGGGGTCTGGCGTGAGCCGGACCCCGTTTCGTTTTGTGCCGGAGCGGTGTCACCGAGGGGCGCGGTGACGTCACCATGACAGCGCTGTCACGGTGGCGACACCTGCACAGGGCTTCAGCATTGATGCACCCAGGGTGTGGGACTCCTCCCAGGGAGTACGACTCCTATGACATTTCGATCATGGTTGGAGCAGGAAAGTCACGAATCCGCCGAGAGTGCGCCACGGGATCTTCGAACGACTCCTCCAACGGACTTCTTCGCATCCGGATGAACGGGTGAGGGGTTCGTCAGCGGCACGCCGAGCGGGGCGCGGTTGCATCGTGTGGGCGCCTCTGAAATCCTGCGGCCCCATGACTGCGCACTCGACGAACCCGGCGCACGCGGCGCACCTGGCGCGCGGTGGATCTCCGGCGTGCGGGGATTCCTCGGCGCGCGCTGGGTCTCCGGTGGACGGTCGGCGCGCTGCCTCGGGGTGGACTGCCTGGGGGTGGACTGCCTCGGGGTGGGGGAAGGCGTCGCGGGGGCAGCTCCTGGCGATCCTGCTCCTGGGGGCGTCGACGGGGGCTTGCGCGGGTGCCCGTCACCCTGCCGCTTATCGAGGCGCCACCGAGGAGCCGAGGCTCCAGCCCCAGGAGGTCGGGGAAGCGCCCGTCACGCCAGCCGGGTACGCGCTGCTCGGGCGCGTGCGGGCGGAGTGCACCTTCACGGAGGGGCGCGCCACCATCGAGGACGAGTGGCTGAGCGACGTGGACTGCACGAGCTGGCGGCTGACCGAGGCGCTGCGCGAGGAGGCCGCGGCCAAGGGCGGCGAGCTGCTCGTTGGGCGGAGCTGCCTGGTGGCGCGCCGCACGGGGCGCAAGGCGGTGCTCCGTTGCCGAGCGGGCGTGGCGCGTCGGGAGACAGAGCAGGCTTCGCCTGCGGTCGATCCCACGTGGGCGAGCCTCCGGGCGGACGACCCGTCGGCGGTGGAGGCCTGGCGCATCCGCGTGGATTTCGAGCCTACCGTGGAGCCGACCGCGCGCGCGCCGCGGCGGGCCGACGGCGTGGACGAGGTGACGGTGCTCCCCGTCGCCGCCCGGGTGCTGGGGGCGCTCAGCGCGCACTGCGAGCGGGCGCCCTGCAGCGTCGAAGCGCTCCGCGCGGGGCTCCGCGCCGCCGCGGGACGTCTGGGTGCGACGCACGTGGGGGGCGTGCGCTGCGTGGATACGAACGAGGCTCCGCGCTGCCTGGCGGAGGTGGCCCTGCTCGAGGAGCTCCCCCCCAGCACGCGGGCGGTGGCGCCCTGAGCTCGCCGGTAGTCGTGACCGAGACCACTCCCTCCCTCCATTTCGCCGGCGGCACCCTCGAGCTCCGAGGGCTCGCGGAAGACGCCGACCTCCCCCCCGGGTGGCTCTGGGACGCGCGTACGGCGTGTTTTCGGGCCCCCGCGGTGGAGTACGCGCCGGTGGTGCGCGCGTTGGTCCAGCGGGGCGTGACCCTCGAAGATCGGGCGCGTGCCTACGAGGAGCTCCCGCTGGTGCTCCAGGATCGGCGCCCACCCCGTCCGTTCCAGACCGCGGCGCTGCGAGCCTGGCGGGCGGAGCGCAGCCGCGGCGTCGTCGTGCTGCCCACGGGCGCCGGCAAGAGCCACATGGCGGTGCTCGCGATCGCCGATCGTCGGCGCAGCACGCTGGTCGTGGCCCCCACGCTGGATCTCGTGCGTCAGTGGTACGACTTGCTGCGCACCAGCTTCGGCGTCGAGGTCGGGGTGATCGGCGGTGGGGAGTACGATCTCCGGCCCCTCACGGTCACGACCTACGACTCCGCCTATGCGCACATGGAACACCTGGGCGCGCGCTTCGGCCTCGTGGTGTTCGACGAGTGCCACCACCTGCCGAGCGAGAGCTACGCTCTGGCGGCGAAGCTGTGTCTGGCCCCGTTTCGCCTTGGGCTCACCGCCACACCCGAGCGCTCCGATGGACGGGAAGCGATCCTGACGGAGCTGATCGGGCCCATCGCCTATCGGCTCGACATCCGAGATCTGTCCGGTGAGTACCTGGCGGACTACGAGACGCGGCGGGTGGCCATCGAGCTCACGGAGGAGGAGCGGCAGGAGTACGACGCCGAGCGCTCCGTCTACCTCGCGTTCGTGCGTCAGCAAGGCATCCGGATGGGGTCACCGCGCGGCTTCATGGACTTCGTGCAGCGGGCGTCGCGGACCCCGGCGGGGCAACGGGCGCTGCGCGCTTACCGACGCCAGCGGGAGCTGGCGCTCGCTGCGGAGGGCAAGCTGGCCTACCTCTCGCGGCTCCTCGCCCGGCACGCCCGGGATCGGATGCTCGTCTTCACCCAGGACAACGCCACCGCCTACGAGATCAGCCGGCGCTTCCTGCTCCCGATCATCACGCACCAGACGAAGGTGCGCGAGCGCAGCGAGATCCTGGAGGGCTTCGCCGCGGGTCGCTATGGAGCGGTCGTGACTTCGAAGGTGCTGAACGAAGGCGTCGACGTCCCCGACGCCAACGTCGCGGTCGTCATCAGCGGCAGCGGTTCGGTGCGCGAGCACGTGCAGCGGCTGGGGCGCATCCTGCGGCGCAAGGGTGACAAGAGCGCGCTGCTCTACGAGCTCGTCTCGGCGGGGACGACGGAGACCCACACGAGCGAGCGGCGGCGCGAGCACGACGCTTACCGGGGCCGCCGGAGCTAGGACGATGCTCGCCCCCGAACACGTGCGCGCTCGACGTCGTGGGGATCGGCTCCGCCTCGTGCCCTTGGCCGGTGACGAACGCCGCCGGGCCGTCGAGCTGGCCGCCGCGCTGCTCGAGACGACGGCAGGTCAGCTCGGGCGGGTGCGCGATGAAGTGGAGCTCGCCTGGGCGGAGGTGCCCTCGGAGCCGCGGGACAAACGCTTGCACGAGGGGCTCGTGAAGTTGGTGTCGGACCTCTGCGAGTTCGGCGCCCCTCTGGATCTCGAACCGAGCGAGCTGCGGCGGCGCGTGTTCACGCTGGCCAGCCAGCTGCGCGCCGAGGATCCGAGCGGCGACCTCGATCGGCAGGGGGTGCTGGCCCGCGTCGCCGGCGAGCTCGGCGTGAGCGGTGAGGTGCTCGAGCGGGGGCTATACTCGGATCTGAAGGGGGCCCAGCGGCTCGAGGCGATGGCGGCGGGGGTCACGCCGGAGGCGCTCGTCGAGCGTTACGAGACCGGGCAGCTCCAGGGCGCGCTCCTGCGGGCGGTGCGCGTGACCCTCACCGTGCGCTGCGCGCATCCCCAAGGCTACCGGCGGCTCTTCCATCGGCTCAAGTTCCAGCGGCTGCTCCACCGCATCGAGCGGCTGCCCGACGGCGCCCATCGGGTGGAGGTGGATGGGCCCTTCAGTCTCTTCGAGTCCGTGACCAAGTATGGCCTCCAGCTCGCGTCCCTCGTGCCCGCCTTGCACGAGTGCGATCACGTCCTCGTCGACGCCGAGCTCCGCTGGGGCAAGGGCCGCCTCCCCGTGCGCTTGGAGCACGAGCTGCGGGGAGCGAGCGCGGAGGGAGCGCCTCCGTTGCGGGACGACGTGGCGAGTTTGCTCGAGCGCCTGGAGAAGTCGGGGTCGCGCTGGCGGGCGAAGATCTGCACGGAGGTGCTGGATCTGCCGGGCGTCGGGCTGTGCGTGCCCGACCTGGTGTTCGAGCGGGAAGGGCGGAGGCCCGTCTACCTGGAGGTGCTCGGGTTCTGGAGCCGTGACGCGGTGTGGCGCCGCGTCGAGCTCGTGGAGCGGGGCCTCGCGGCGAGGGTGCTGTTCGCGGCGTCGAGTCGTCTGCGGGTGAGCGAGGCGGTGCTCGAGGACCACGAGTCGAGCGCGCTGTACGTCTACAAGGGGACGATGAGCCCCCGCGCCGTCCTCGAGCGGGTGGACGCCCTCGGCGGCGCGGTCTCCTGAGGAGCGTGGGCTCCTCGCGAGGGGCTCTCTGCGACGAACCTGTGCGGCGGACCCTCTGCGACGAACCTGTGCGGCGGACCCTGCGCGACGGGTTCTGTGCGGCGGGCCGTCGCCCCGATCAGTGCTCGCCGACCGAGCGGCGCCGGCCCTTCGACGCGCCCCGCCCCGCGGCACGCGGAGGCTTTCTCGGCTTCCGCGCTCGCGCGGCGGTCGCCGCGTGGCCCGGGGTGGCGTCGAAGCCATCCCCGAAGGCCTCCTCGTAGCCCGGCGGGAGCTCGATCTCGGGCAAGAGCGGACGTCCGCCCGGGCGCGGACGCGCGGCGCGTGGGGGCTTCAGCTGCATCGCGATGGTGTCGCGCAGGTCGGTGGAGCGATCGTGGGGGACGCCGAAGCGCTCGAGGATGAACGGCTTGCGCTGCACGGCGAGCTCCCGATCCAGCGCGATCTGCGTGCGATCGATGCCCTCGAAGAAGATGAACGGGTCGGTCGAGGACTCGATGACCTGGACGAGGTGCCGGAGATCGCGCACGGGCTGCCCCTGCACCCGCACGATCTCGAGGCTCTCCACGTCGTGCACGCCCTGGTTCGCCTCGTCGGCGAGCACCTTCTGCAGCACGACCACCTCGCGCCGCTCCGGGCGTCGGCAGCCGCGCTCGTACCGATCCATCAAGCCGTGGGGCGCGTGCACCCACCAGCTCGAGCCCCAGGTCTTGAGGTAGTCGCGGGTCAGGGGCACGAAGAGGAGCCCACCGAACAGGTAGTAGGTCGGCTTGACGTCGTAGCGGTCCTCCGGAACCAGGTGATTCGGAGGCCGGAGGTTCAGGCGAATCGTGCGGGCGCGGCGGTCGCGCCACACCCGGACGTCGAGGGTCGTGCCCACGTGCTTCCGCGAGACCACGTAGCTGAAGTCGATGCGGGCGCCGTGCTCGAAGGGGACCGTGCCATCGGCGGCGATGGGGACGTCGTCCACGGCCAGGAGCACGTCTCCCGACTGCAGCTTACCCCAGGCGCTCCCTTCGAAGGCCACGTCGAGCACCAGCACACCCCCGGGCTGCCGAGGGCCGAGGCCGAGAGCGCGACGGTGGGCGGGTGCCTCCAGGTTCTGGGTGAAGATCCCCAGGTCCGGGAAGCCGTCGAAGGTGCCGTCGTCCAGATCCTTGAGGAAGTGCTGCACGACGGGCGAGGCGATCATGTAGCCGATGTTCTCGCCCTCCTCGAGGCCTTGGAACGCCACGCCGATGAGCCTGCCGTTGCGCACGACCGGACCGCCGCTGTTGCCCGAGTTGATCGCGGCGTCGATCTGCGCCGCGAGCAAGCGCCGCTGGGACTGGGCGTAGGGCGTCATCTCGATCCGTGACAACACCCCCTGAGTCACGCTCAGGCGCTCGCCCCCGATCGGGTAGCCGAGCACCTGTACGGGGGAGCTGAGGGGCGGCAAGCGGGTCGCGATGGGGATCGGCTGAGCTCCCCGGAAGAACTCCTCTTCCTCGACGGCGAGGAGGGCGAGATCACACTCGTGTCCTACGCCTTCGACCTTCGCGGTATATTTCTGGGAATCGCCGTGGCGGATCACCTCCACGAAGACCTGGTTCTGCACGACGTGCGCGTTCGTGAGGATGCGCAGTCCGCGTTTCGTCTGGATGATCGCGCCCGACCCCGTGTTCAGGGTGGGGCCGCGTGTCTGCCACGGCTGGTCGTAGTCGGGTTCGTCGGAAACGGTGAGCACGCGCACCACTGCCGTCAGGAGCGAAGGAGCCTTCGCTCCCGAGCGAACCCGGCGTGATGTCCTGGGGGACCCAGTGCTGCTCATTCCTTGAGGATAGCGAGGCCCGCCCCGGAGCGCTGCGGCCGGCACGTGGGGTCACGGCGAATGTTGTAAGTTGCTGAAATAATTATACTAAATGTTGGTGACCCGGAGGGCCGGGATCCATTGCGGATGAAATCTGTTCATTCGTTCAGGGTCTTGACCCCCGCCTGGCAGCCCCGGAGAGCGGCCTCCCACCACTTCCCGGATCGGGTGGTTCGTTCGTGGTGCGCGCCTTGCACACCTTTCGTGCTCCGCCTCCGAGCTTGCCTCGATCGGAGCGCACCGCCTGGGCCGAACGGGGAGGTGGATCGCGTCGCGATCCCGCGTCGCGCCTCTCCTCCCGGGAGGGCACCCACACGAGCGAACGCGAGCGAACGCAGACGAGGGCCTCGGCGAAGGAGCCCGTGAGGGGACGGCGACGAGCTACCTCAGGCCTCGCTGGCGAGGAACCGCGGGAGCAAGCGGGGGTCGCTCATCAGGACGAGCTGGAGGTTGTCGAGCACGAGGTTGCGCTCGCCCTCTCGACGGTGCGTCATCAACAGATCCGCGACGCCCACTGCTTCGGCGACGTCTCCTTGGGTGACCTCGGCGTGGCCATGTCCGAGGGCGCTCGCTCGGGCGAAGCGCGAGACGAGGGCCACGGAGAGACCGAGGTTCACCAGGGCGCGGGTCAGGTACGTCATCTTGGTGAAGGGCTGCCGTCGATCGATGACCTCGCAGAGGTAGTCGACGACGAGCTCGCGCTGCTCGCCGGCCAGGAAGGTGGGCACGCGGTCGATCTTGCCGGGCGCGACCCGCCCAGGGACGTGGAGGAGATCGACGGTGCCTACGTGGAGCATCCAGGCGAGCTTGTTGCCCCACGCGCCGATCCGCTGCCCCACCGTGGGGCGCGCGACCGCGTACTCCGTCAGCACGCGGGTGGGGTAGCTCAGCCCGCCGAGGAAGTGGGCGTAGAAGATCCGCGCCTGCCAGATGGGGCGGCGACGGTGGCGTACCCGCGGGGTGCCGAGCCGCGCTCGGGCCTCGTCGAGCAGCTTCTGCAGCTGACGGGGCTCCGGGTCGGTGCCGCGCGCCACCTCACGCAGGAGACACTCGTCGAAGGCGTCCGTGAACTCGTAGGCCTTCAGGATGCCCGGCACGGGGCCCTCCTCCCGGAGGAGCTCCTTCCAGACCTCGGCCACCGCGAGGTAGGCGCGCACGGGGAGGGTGCGCCCCGAGCGGAGCCCCATCCGCGCGGCGAGGGGAAGCGCGCCCCCGGCCTGGGAAAGCTTGTCGCGGACCAGGGGACCGACGGGATGGCCGTAGTTGTCGCGGATCGAGGGGCAGTGCCGCGAGAGCAGGGTGAGGGTGCGGCCTCCCTCGTCCTCGAGGAACCCGAAGGGGTACGCCTGGCACGCGCTGGGGAGCGCCTCGTGGCCCAGACGCTTGTGCAGGGCGCAGAGGTGGTCGTCGTCGAGCAGGACGCACTGGAGCTGTCGGTCCCGCTCGATCATCGGCAGGGTCCCGCTGGCGAGCACGCCGGGCGCTCTGCCGACCAGACGTCCGCGGAGCTCTTCGTCCGACAGGATTACGTGGGCGACCTCCTGGGCCACGGGGATCCCCCAGGTCTTACAGCAGCGCGCCGGGCAATCCCGGCACTCGTAGCGTTGCTCCTCGGGGTAGACGATGCGGAGAGCTGACTTGCGCCTCGCCATGGGCAGGGCACCTATACGCTGCCGTGGCCGCGCAAGCGAGTCCGTGGATCGCCGAAATCCGCCTGGCGGCTCCCGAATCTCGCGCCCAGACTGCAGACATGAGGGCGCGGCCGCCGGCGCACGGTGGCCGGGGAAGGCTACTTCTGGTGGTTCCCGCGGGATCGCGGCGAGCCCCACGGTGAACGCTGGCGGCGGGCAGCCGGCGGCACTCGCTCAGGAGGGGAGGCTCATGTTCGACAACGTGACCGGGGTCGAGGAGACCCGGCAATCGGCGGTCAAGGGGATCCGCATCGGGCTCTTCAGCGGGCTCATCTTTGGTTTCGCGGCGACGGTGGGGGCAGTGTTGGTGGGCTACGAGCCGCTGATGCCGCTCCGCTTGGGAGCGAGCGTGCTCCTGGGAGAGGGGGCGCTGACCGCCTCCCCGGGCACGGCGATCCTCGTCGGGCTCATCGTGCACTTCTCGGTGTCCGTCTACTACGGGCTCTTGTTCGGCCTCTCCCACGAGCGCTTCACGTGGATGAAGCACTGGCACCGCCTGGCCCTGGGATGTCTCTTCGGCCTCGTCGTCTGGGCGCTGAACTTCCAGATCATCGCGCGGGTGCTCTACCCGTGGTTCCTCGACTTCATCCAGAGCATCATCGCGCTCATCCACATCGCGTTCTACGGGCTACCGCTCGCGATGATGTACCTGCGCGGCGAGCGCCGCTCCGGCGGCCGCGCCCCCCGATCGGTCCCCCGCCACGCGTGAGCGTCGCAAGATCGCGGAGGGCTCGAGGTGCTCGAGCCCTCCGACCTTCGGTGGCCGTGGGCAGGGCAGGGGCGAGCGCCTGGGAGCGTCAAGCGTCGCGGGGCCGTTGCTTACCGAACGGCGGCTCGAGGGGCCCCGGTCTCAGGAAAGTTGTCGCCTCGGCTGAGCAGCTGGCTTCCGTCGCTTCGCCGTCTGACACACCTTCAACCCTTACTTGGATGCGAGAGAGCGCCGGATACGTGATAACTCTATCTCCGCCATCGGGCGGATGGGGCCTCA
>JAAZAA010000333.1 GCA_012514535.1 Myxococcales bacterium
CTCAAGTTCCTGCGCTGCGAACCCCTGAACGACTACGAGCGCTCCCTCGTGGGGGGCGCCTACCCGCCCTCCGGCGAGGAGGGGCCGGCGCAGATGCTCACGCACCTCGGGCGCCTCGTCGCCATGACCGGCAACGGAGCCCTCGTGCTGCTCATCGACCAGCTCGAGGACATCTTCAACCTGGAGGGCGCCTCGGAGCGCTTCCGGCGGGCCATGGACGCCCTGCGCCACGTCACCGACCACGTGCCGTCCTCCGTCGTCGTGGTGGCGTGCCTCGAGGATTTCTACACGAAGCTGCGGGGAGAGCTGGCGAAGCCGATCCTCGAGCGGATCGAGCAGGATCCGGATCCCGTGCGCCTCACGGCGGGCCGCACCATCGACGAGATCGAGGAGCTCGTGGGACGGCGGCTGCAGTACCTCTTCGAGCGTAAAGACGTCCTCGTGCGCGAGGAGGAGCCCCTCTACCCGTTCACCTACCAGGAGCTCGCGGCGCGGGTGCAGCACCGCACCCGGGACGTGCTCGACTGGTGTCGCATGCACCACGAGGCGAGCATCGCCGCGGGGCGCATCACGCGACCGGCGGACCCGAGCGTCGAACCCCCGGCGCAGCCGGATCCGAGCCCGATCCTGGACCTCACGCAGGAATGGAACGACTTCCGCGCGAACGCCAGCGCGCCTCCGGCGGACGATCTCGCCATCGTCCAGCTCCTGTCCTGGGGTCTCCGTCACCTGGCGCGGGAGCACGGAGGGCGGCTCACCTCCGACGTCGCGAGCGAGGAGAACTACGTGGACGTCACCTTGCAGGACGCGAAGCTCACGGTGGCGATCTGTGACAAGGCGCCCCAGGGCGGCCACCTCGGCAACCAGATCACGGCGCTCTCCGCCCGCGCCGGGGCCCGCGGCTCCCTCCCGGTGGTCGTGCGGAGCTCCGAGTACCCTCCTCCCGGCAGAACGCGGATCGCCCAGCAGCTCAAGGCGTTGCTCCAGGCAGGCGGGCGACGCGTCGTCGCGACGGACTCGGAGTGGCGCTTCATGGGGGCGCTGCGAGCGTTCTGTGAGGAGCACGCGGGCAACCCGCTCCTCGGCGCCTGGCTCGAGCAGGAGCGGCCCCTCTCGGGTGTCGCGTCCATCCGCAGCATCCTCGATTTGGACGACCTCCACCTCCGCCCCACCGCGACCGCGTCGATGGCGCCCGGCGCCCCGGGCGCCGCGACCGCCACGTCGGCCAGCGCGGAGCCCTCGGCTCCGGGCGCCTCCTCCACCGGCGACGCCAAGGGTTCGCCCGCGGCGAGCGGAAGTCCCGAGCGCACGGCGCCCACGGCAGCCAAGCCGCTCACGACCCAGCCAACGGCCCCGCTCGCGGCAGCCCCACTGACGTCGCCAACAGCCCCACTGACGTCACCAACAGCCCCACTGACGTCACCAACAACAGAGTTCAGCGTGGGGCAGACCCGCGGCCTCTCTCCCCGCCCCGTGGCGACGACCCCGAACGCGTTCATCACCCACGCCGCGTTCCTGGGCTCGAGCGGCAGCGGCAAGACCACCCTGGCCCTGGCGATCCTCGAGCACCTGCTGACCCGCGGCACGCCCGTCGTGATGATCGATCGCAAGGGCGACCTGTGCACCTACGCGCGCCCGGAGTTCTGGGAGGCACCCGCTCCGGATCCGGAGGTCGCGGAGCGCAAGCGCGCGCTCCGTGAGCGCGCGGAGGTGTGCATCTTCACCCCTGGAGAGCCGCGCGGCCGGGATCTGATGCTGCCCGTGGTCCCCTCCGGGCTCGGCGATCTGCCGGCCCACGAGCGCGGCATGGTCGCCCGCCACGCGGCGTCCGCCCTCGGCGCCATGATGGGGTACCGCAAGTCCCGCACCGACGACACGCGGCTCGGCATCCTCGGCAAGGCCATCGAGCTCGTCGGCACCGCGACGACGGACAAGGTCGGCATCGGCGAGCTCGTCAAGGTCCTCGACGAAGAGGATCCCGAGCTGCTCTCCCTCGTCGGCAGGCTGGACACGAAGCACTTCCGCGCCCTGGTCGAGAACCTCGAGACCCTGCGCCTGCGCTACGAGCACCTGCTGCGCGAGGACGGCGAGCGCTTGTCGCCAGAGCTCCTCTTCGGCACCGGTGAACACCGCCGGCCGCGCACCCGTTTGTCGATCATCAGCACCAAGTTCCTCGGCGACAACGCCGCCATCGACTTCTGGATCGCGCGCCTGCTCGGTGATCTCTCCCGCTGGGCCAGCCGCTCCCCCGCGAGCAGCCTCCAGGCCGCCCTGTTCCTGGACGAGGCGGACATCTACCTCCCCGCCCAGACGAAGCCCGCCACCAAGGAGCCGATGCTGGATCTGCTCAAGCGCGCGCGCTCCGCCGGGCTCGGCGTCTTCCTCGCCACCCAGAGCCCCGGCGACCTCGACTATCGCTGCCGCGACAACATCCGCACCTGGTTCGTCGGGCGCGTCGCCGAGAAGACGGCGGTCGAGAAGATGAAGCCCCTCCTCAGCGAGAGCCGCGTCAACGTCTCCTCCAAGCTGGCGAACGCCAAGGTGGGCGAGTTCTTCAAGCTCCAGGACGGAGACGCCGTCGAGCTCAAGGCGACCCCCTCGCTCATGAGGACGGAGCAGCTCCCCGAAGACGAGATCGTGAGGTTGGCGCAGCGGTCGAGCGCCGCCGCGCCCTCCACGTCGGGGTGACGCTGCCTCCTGGCGGAAGAGAAAAAGAGACCGATCGGTCGCTTTTCGGGAGCGACCGCCCTCACGTCGGGGTGACGCTGACTCCTGACGGAAGAGAAAAAGAGACCGATCGGTCGCTTTTCGGGGCGGGGGAGCGACCGCTCGCTGGAGGAGCGGCGCTCCCGCGGCGCCCGGTCACTTCAAGACCGCCAAGCGGACGGTGCGGTCCGGAGAGATCCGGTTGATGGCCACGTCGTGGGAGTACCTGCGTATCTCCAGATCGAGGCTCTGGTCGCCGACGCGCAGACGCCGCAGGGACAGATAGTCGACGAAGTCGGGCAGCGTGGGCGCATCCAGCTCGACGCGCCGCTCCTTGCCCTTCACCCGGAGCCCGAGGCACGCCCGCAGCAGCAGACACACCGCCGCCGCCGCCCAGGCCTGGGGAGCACAGGCCACGGGATACAACGTGGGCCCTTCCCCAGGCTGTCGCGGGAAGCCACAAAAGAGCTCGGGCAGGCGGTGGAGGTCCACGAACAGGCTCGCGTGGAACAAACCGCTCACGATGCGCAGCGCGTGCTCCTTGAAGCCGTAGCGCGCCAAGCCCTGCGCCAGGATGGCGTTGTCGTGGGGCCAGATCGAGCCGTTGTGGTAGGCCATCGGGTTGTAGCGCACCTCGTTGCTCGCGAGGGTGCGGACACCCCAGCCGGAGAACATCTCCTCGCTCAGGAGCTGATCGGCGAGCCGCGGCGCCCGCTCGGGCAGCGCGATTCCCGTGAACAGGCAGTGCCCCGCGTTCGAGCTGCGCACGCGGCAGGGCCGTTTGCGGCCGTCCAGAGCCAACGCGTACGTGCCGAGATCGTCGCACCAGAAGGCGGCGTCGAAGCGCCGGCGCAGCTCCTCCGCTTGCTCCTCCAGCCTTCGCCCCAGCGCCTCGTGGCCGAGCCCCGCGGCGAGGCGGCTGGCCCCCAGCTTGGCCGCGTAGACGTATCCCTGCACCTCGCACAGGGCCACGGGCCCCTCCGCGGGGCTGCCGTCCGCGTGGAAGACCGAGTCGTGGGAATCCTTCCAGCCCTGCTGCTCGAGCCCCGCCTCCGTCCGGCGCGCGTATTCGACGAAGCCGTCCCCGTCCCGATCGCCGTAACGATCGATCCAGTCCAGGGCCCGCTCGATCGCCGGCCAGAGCTGGACGATCGTCTCCGAGTCCCCGGTCGCGTCGAGGTACTCCGCCGCGAGCA
>JAAZAA010000052.1 GCA_012514535.1 Myxococcales bacterium
CCGACGGTCCCGCATCACACGGCGGGACCGTGATGGACTCCTGAACGTTCTACCCTCGGCGAGCCGCGCGTCGCTCTCAGAAACTCGAGAAGAACGCCCAGACCTCGTCGGCGGCGAAGCCGGGGGTCGTGTGGTCGCCTGTGAACTCGCACCAGACGAGGGGGTTGTCCGCATCGCAGCCCTCGTAGCGCACGCAGCCGTTCGAGCCGACGGGGCTGCTCGAACTCGAGCAACCGTTGCGGGAGAGGAACTCGTCACGAGCATCTCTGCCCGCGCTGATCGGGACGACGCTGTCCTGGACGCCGTGGGTGCCGAAGTACGCGATCGGCGTCGCGCCAGCGACGCAGCCGCTCCACAGGGAGCCAGCGTAGGGCGCGATGGCCCGGAACCTGTCGGCCAGCGCGCAGCCGATGGCGTTCGAGAACATGCCCCCGTAGCTGAAGCCGGTGGCGAACACGCGCTCCGTGTCGATGCAGAGCTCCTGCTCGAACCTGTCGAGCATGAGGGCGACGAACTCCACGTCCTCGCCGCCGGTGTTCGCCCACCCTGAAACGCCATCGGGCGTGAGCCCCTCGGGTGACACGAAGATCATGCCGCCCCCGGCGCGCTGCTTCAGCCCGTAGTAGCCGTTGTTCACGACGTCACCGGAGTTGCCGTAGCGCCAATGGAGGCCGAACGTGAGCGGATAGGGCGTGTTCGGATCGTAACCGTTGGGGACGTCGAGGGTGTACTCTCGGGTCTTTCCGTTGACCTGGATCGTGTACTTGCCGCTCGTCGGGTGATCCATCGCGCCGCACCCCGGGGAGCCGACAGGCGTCCCGCCTCCGCTGCCGGAGTCCGAGCCGCCGCCTCCAGAGTCGTCGCCGCCGCTGCCGAAGGGGGCTCCCCCCGTGCTCGGATCGCCTCCGGTGCTGCCGCCGGAGGCAAAGCCACCACCCGAGCCGAGCACGGCGCCGCCCGTGCCCGCTCCTCCCGTCGCGACGGGCGCCCCTCCCCCCGTCGGCCCTGCGTCGCCTCCTCCGCCTCCTCCGCCGCCGTCGTCCGTCCCGGAGCAGGCGATCGCGCCGACGAGCGCGAAGGAGGAGAGAGTGACCCAGGGGCGCAAAGGGAGAGACGGGCTTGCCATGGCCTCCGCAGGATGGCCGAACCGCGCCCCGCGCCGGGAGGGACGAAATCGTCCCCCCGGAAACATTGGAAATTTCTAGTCACTTCATAGGGAAGCGTCGCTCCGACGCGGCCTCCGAGCCGCGCGTCGAGGTCGCCTCGCGGAAGGCTCGCCGAGGCCGCAGAGCCCCCCTCGAGCTGCCCCGACGGCGGCGGCCCCTCTGCGGTCCGATCGATGAAAGCGGCGATCGCGGCCAAAATCGGTCAGATCGTGCTGAGGTTTCTCATGCAGCGACATCCCTCCTCCTCCTGTGCGGCACGGCAGGCTCCGTCACCGACGCGCCGCGAGCGTGGTGTACGAGCCGTGGTTGCGCTCACGGCCGCGACGATGGTCCTCGAGATCGGCGCTGGCTATGTCACGGGGTCCATGGCGTTGCTGGCGGACGGCTGGCACATGGCCACCCACGTGGCGGCCCTCGGGCTCGCCAGCGTCGCCTACACCCTCTCGCGCCGGTTCGCCGGCCACCGCGGCTTCGCCTTCGGTACGGGCAAGGTCCACGCCTTGGCGGGCTACACGAGCGCCCTGTTCCTCGGCGCCGTGGCCCTCTCGATGCTGGTGGAGTCCTCGTCGCGCATGATCGCGCCCCAAGAGATCGACTACGCGCGGTCCCTGCCCGTCGCCGTCCTGGGCCTGATCGTCAACCTGCTGAGCGTCTACCTCCTCCACCCCGGCGAACCAGACGCTCGACCCTCCGGGGAGCACACGGGGCATGGGCACGCGCACGGACACGCCCATGGCCATCACGATCACAACCACCGCGCCGCGCTGACGCACGTCATCGCCGACAGCCTCACCAGCGCCCTCGCCATCTCGGCCTTGCTCGCCGGGCGCTATCTGGGCTGGGCCTGGCTCGACCCCGTCTCGGGGATCGTCGGCGGTCTCGTGATCTGCAAGTGGAGCGTCGACCTCTGTCGCACGACGGGCGCCGAGCTCCTCGATTTCGATCCCTCCGGCCTCGACGAGCGAATCCGCCTGGCCCTCGAGAGCATGGACGACGTCCACGTCACGGACCTGCACGTCTGGTGCATGGGTCACGGGGCGCGGAGCTGCATCGTCACCATCGCCACCGCCACGCCCCGCGACACGGCCGCCTACCACCAGCGCCTCGCCCCCTTCGGCCTGGCCCACCTCACGGTGGAGGTGCAGCGCCGCACCCCCGTCCCCCTCCGGGCGCCCCTGCCCACCCAGGAGCCGCTGGCGACCTGAGAGAGGGCCCTTCCGAGGCGCCCCGCCGCCAATTTCCTCCTGGGCCCCAAGTCGGCCCTTGATCTCGACCAGCAAACCTGTAAGTTCCGCGGGCCTTTCGGCGGTCCGGGGCGTAGCGCAGCTTGGTTAGCGCACTTGACTGGGGGTCAAGGGGTCGGAGGTTCGAATCCTCTCGCCCCGACGGACGACGGGGCAATCCCGGGGAAACCCGGGGTTGCCCCTTTTTGCATGCGCGCTCCCGGCAGCGGCGCTTCCCCTCAGCCGCAGTCGCCGAGCTTCACGTGGGCCTGCCGGTCCTGCTCGTCGACGCTCAGGGCGAGGTCGCGGGCTCCTACGCGGACCGTGGGCTTCTCCAGATCGAGCCGGGCGGGGTTCGTCCCCGTGGCCCGGGCCACGATTTCCTGCCAGGGCTTTCCGGGAGCTCCCATCGTCACGAGACAGGTGGGGTGTGCCTTCGGATCCTCCGCCTTCGGATAGTGCAGGGTGAAGGACTCCGCGCCGTACTCCAGGCGGAGGACGGCTCCGCCGCCCGCCGCCACGGGTAGATCCTGGGTGACCCGTTTGTAGCCGCGGCTCTCGAAATATTTCAGCGCGTGGGGCCAGGGCATGTCCACCATCTGCGGTCCGGTGCAGCGGATGAGCCGCTTGTCCTGGTGGTGGTCGTACCCCTGCCCCGCCGGACAGCTGGGGTCCCCCTTCTTCTCGAGGGCGTCCAGCTGCTCCGGGGTGAGCTGCGGGCGCGCCTTGCGTTGGGCCCGCGCTTCGAGGGCGTCGTGCTGGGCCTTGATCTGTCGGTGCGCCTTGCGGAGCTCCTTCACCTCGCCGTTGCGCTGCGCCCGTTCGCAAGCCTCGAGGGCCCCTTCGACCGCCGCCAGGCTCTCCGCGACGCTCTCGAGGCTCGAACCGTCGATGCGGAGCACGACCTGCTGCGAGGACTCGTAGCGCTCGGAGCACAGCTGGCTCTCGGGGTTCCTGCATCCGCTCGCGCCCACCCCGAGGAGGAGCGCGAACGCCACGATCCCCCGGGGCCGCGAGCTGCTCGTGGGACGCGCCCATCGACTCGTTGCCATGGGCTTCCATACCAACACTCCGGGGACGGGCCCAAGGGCTCTCCGCGGCCTTCCGTCCGAGGTTCGAGGATCCCCGCTAATGCAACGGGGTTGCGCTTACGCCCGGGCGCGCGTAGGGTGCGCGCCGTGCGCCCCCTCGGCCCGTTCGCGCGTGTTTTCGCCTGTTTGCCTCTGCTGGCGGGCGCGGCGTGGGCTCAGGCGCCCGCGGAGGAATCAACGGACGAACCAGCGCGGTCGACGCCGCCGGAGCCGCCGCCCTCCAACGACGAGGCGCCCCGCGAGCCGACGGAGGGACCGGCAGACGGCACCCCGGACTCGGCGCGCGCGGATCCGGTGCCGCCGCGTATCCTCGAAGCGAGGCCCGCCCCGCTCCCGGAGGGTGCCAGACCGGGGCAGCCCGTCCGGGTCGTGCTGCAGGTGACCCTCGACGCCGCGGGCGCCGTCGTCGCCACGGAGGTGCGGGAGTCGCCCGGCGCTGCCTACTCCGCCGCCGCCCAGGAGGCGGTGCGAGGCTGGCGCTTCGCTCCCGCGACGGAGAACGGGCGCGCCATCCCCGCGACCGTGCCCGTGGAGGTCCCCTTCGCCGAGCCCGCCGAGGCAGGGTCGCCGCCCCCGCCGGACGGCCCCCCGCCGGACGGCGACGTGGCGCAGAGCACGTCGCCCCCTCCCCCCACCGGCGCGCCGGCGACGCCCGACCCCGGCGAGGCCGACTCGACGGAGTCCCCGCCCGAACCAGAGTACTCCGCGCGAGGCGTCGCCGAAGCGGAGCTCTCCCGGGCGCGCGCCCGCGGCGCCGCGGATTTCGCATTGCGCCGGGAGGTGCTCACGGCCGCCCCCCACCGAGACGCCGCGGAGATGCTGCGCACCGTACCGGGCGTCTACGTGGCGCGTCAGGAGGGTTTCGCCGTGGCGCCGCGCATCACCCTGCGCGGGTTCGACGCGGATCACGGGCAGGACATCGAGATGCTCGTGGACGGCGTCCCGATCAACCAGCCCTCTCACATCCACGGCCAGGGCTACGCGGACATGGGCTTCCTGCTCCCGGAGGTCATCCGGGAGATCCGCGCCACGGAGGGCGTCTACGATCCCCGCCAGGGGGACTTCGCCACGGCGGGCACCTTCGATTTCACGCTCGGGGTGGAGGAGCGCGGCGTGCACGCCGCGACGACCTACGGCTCCTTCGACACCTTCCGTCAGGTGCTCGTCTACGCTCCCGAGGACGATCGCCCCGACACCTTCGGCGCCGCCGCGTACCGCAAGACGAGCAGTTTCGGCGCCCACCGCGGCGGCCAGGACGCCTCCGCGATCCTGCAGCAAGGGTTCGGGGAGGGCGCCACCCGAGTTCGTCTGACGGCGATGCTCAGCGGGGCACGCTACGATCACGCGGGTGTCCTGCGGCGCGAGGACGTCGCAGCGGGGCGCGTCGGCTTCTACGACGTGTATCCCTTCGCCACCGCGCGGGCCCAGAACGCCCTCAACGCCCGCGCGCAGCTGAGCGTCGCCGTCGAGCAGCGGGGCGACCAGGGGCAGGTCACCGAGGCGCTCCTGTGGACGACCTACCACGATTTTCGCATCCAGGAGAATTTCACCGGGTTCCTGCGTCGCTCCACCGTGAACCCGGACTGGTACGGGCGAGGTGATCTGGTCGCCCAGGAGAACGACCAGCTCTCCTTCGGCGCGCGCGCGCGGCACCGCACCGCCGCCTATCGCCCCCTCGACGGCGTGGCGGGCACCCTCGAGGTGGGCCTGGCGACGCGCCTCGATCTCATCGATCAGAAACAAACCCTCGTCCAAGCTCCCCAGAACCAGACCTGGGATCGGCACGTCGACAGCTCGATCACCGGCGCCGACGTCGGCACGTGGCTCGACCTCGACCTGGCGCTCGGGGACCGCGTGCACCTGCGCGGCGGCGTCCGCGCCGACGCACTCTTCTACGAGATCGACGATCGCCTCGGGAACTTCATCCCGGCGTTTCGGCAGGATCAGTACATCCTCGGCTTCCGACGTTCGGCGATGGGGGTGTCGGTGGGCCCCCGCGTCAGCAGCGAGGTGATCCTCCTGCCCTGGCTCACGGGCGTCGCCGCGTACGGCGAGGGCTACCGCTCCCCCCAGGCGCGCGTCCTGGTCGATGGGGAGAGCGCGCCCTTCACGAAGGTGCGCTCCGCGGATCTGGGCGCGCGGGCCCGGCTCCTGCCCGAGGAGCGCCTCGAGCTCTCTGCCTCCGGCTTCTGGACAGACGTGAGCGAAGACATCGCCTTCGATCCGGGTGAGGGGCGCCTCGAGCCCATCGGCCCCACGACGCGCCTCGGCGTGGTCGCCCGGGCGCTGCTGCGCCCGAACGAGTGGCTGCTCGCGAGCGCGTCGATCACCGCCGTGCGGGCCACCCTCGACGCGCCGCCCCGGGCCACCGCCGCCAACCCCTCTCCCGCCTACGAGCACGGCGCGGCCCTGCCGTTCGTGGCGCCCGTGACGGCGCGCCTCGATCTCGCCGCCCGCCCCGAGCTCGTCACCTGGGGGGGCGCGGCGGTGCGCGGACGCGCCGGGCTCGGCTACTCCTATCTCTCCCCGCGCCCGCTGCCCTTCGGGCAACGAGCCGACGCCGTGTCCCTCGTGGACGCGGTCGTGGGCGCGCGCTGGCGTGAGCTCGAGCTCTCCCTCGAGGTGCAGAACCTCTTCGACGCCGCTTACGCCGCCACGGAGCTCAACTTCGTCTCCCACTGGGATCCGGAGGCCGTGCCCTCGCGACTCCCGGCCCGCCACATGGCCGCCGGCGCGCCCCGCACGTTCCTCGTCACCTTGGGGTTGCACCTATGACGACGCCACGACTGCCGCTCGTCCCCCGGTGGCTCCTGCTGGGCCCCGCTCTGCTGTTGCACGTCGCCTGCGGCGACACCATCGGGGAAGCCGTCGAGGTGCCCCTGTCCGCCAGCGGCACCGCCGAGCCGTCCTTCACCCAGGGCGACTGGGAGGTGACCCTGGAGCAGGCGCACGTCGGCTTCGGCCCCCTGTACCTGTGTCCGGCGAGCGTCCCCACGGGCGAGCTCTGCGAGATGGCCGTCGTCGAGCTCACGGACTCGGCGACCTTCGACGCCCTCGATCCCGCCCCGCAGCCGCTGCCCCCCCTGATGGGGGGCACAGGCAGCGTGCGGTCGGCGGTGTTCGACTACGCCATCAGCTGGCCGCTCACCCATCGCTCACCGCGAGCGGGCGCGGGCGCCCCCGGCGGCCACTCCGCGCGCTTCTCCGGCGTCGCCACGGACGGTGTCCGGACCCTGCGCTTCTCCGCCGACGTCGACGTGGCGCCCAACGCCGTCGAGCGGCTCGCCTCCGGCACCGTCACGGAACACACCATCACCGACGGCGCGAGCCGCTTGCACATCGTCTTCGATCCGGGCCGGTGGTGGCACGCCGTCGACTTCGACGCGCTCGCGGACAGCGCGTTCGCGGACCCGGACGCGGCGGATCCGGACGCAGAAGACACCGCGACGATCTCCATCGAGGCGGACAGCGACGCCTACGCCTCGATCGTGCATGCCATGACCGCCGGGGCCCGCCCCCGTTTGGAGTGGTCGCGCGCGGCGGAGTGAGCCGTCGCCCGCAACAGTGATCCCCACCGACACAGAAAGGAACCACCCAATGCGAGCGTTGACGACGACCCTCCCGCCCCTGCCCACCGCCTTGCTCGCCTGCGGCCTGAGCTGCGCCGCGGCGACGGGCTGTGGAGGCTCCGCGGACGAGGGGCGCCTCGAGGTGCTGATCCAGGCGGAGGACACGATCACCCGGGGACTCGACCCAGGCACCGGCCCGGAGAACCTCGTCGACGGCTGGACGGCGCGCTTCGACAAGTACGTCGTGGCCCTCGGCAACGTGAAGCTCGGGCGCGACGCCGATCACATCGAGGTCACGGACACGGTCCGCCGCGCCTACGATCTCGTCCAGGCGCCCCAGGCCGACTGGGAGCTGACGGAGCTCGCCGGCCTCGAAGGCAAGCGCTACGACTTCTTCGGCTACGAGACGGTGCACGCGGAAGAGGCGGAGCGACACCCCTCCGTGAGCGAGGCGGACTTCGACGAGATGGTGGAGCACCACGCCACCTACCTCATCGAAGGGCGCATCAGCCGCGACGCGGAAGAGGTCACCTTCCGCTTCCTGGTCCCGGCCGACACCGCCTACGGCCCTTGCGAGGTGGACGGTTTGCCCGGGGTGCCCATCACGGGCGGCGGGACCTTCGCGGTGGGGCTCACGATCCACGGCGATCACCTGTTCTTCGACTCCTTCGGGACCCACGACGTCGAGCGCCGCGCCCAGTGGATCGCGGACGCCGACGTGGACGCCGATGGCCACGTGGACGTGGCGGAGCTGCGGACGATCACGGGGGCCGCCCTGACCCAGCTCTTGCCGAGCAATCGGTACGCCCTCGGCGGCTGGACGGCGTTCCCCATCGAGACCGCCTATGACTTCCTGCGCGCCCAGCTCCACACCCAAGGGCACTTCCAGGGCGAGGGGGAGTGCGTCTGGACCGTCGATGGCGTCGCGGGCGGGCACGACCACGACCACGACCACGACCACGATCATTGAGCCCCGGGCGCTCCCCGGCGCCGGGGCAGCTGATCGCCCGCCGCACCTGTGCTAGGCGGCGCCCGTGCGCGTCCTTGGTATCGAGACCTCCAGCCTCCGGGGCTCCGTGGCGCTCGTGGAGGGCGCACGGGTGGTGGCCACTGCTCACCACGAGGAGCCGCATCGCCACGGAGAGCGGCTCCTGCCGCTCCTGGACGGGCTCCTGGCCGACCGTGGCTGGTCGCGCAGCTCCCTCGACCGGATCGGGGTGGGGGTGGGGCCCGGCTCCTTCACGGGCCTGCGGGTGGGGATCGCCCTGGCCACGGGGCTGTCCCTCGGGCTCGGCGTCCCCCTCGTCGGCGTCGGCTCTCTCCAGGCTCTCGCCGCGCGCCACCCCGCGAGCGATCCGCGCCTCCGGGTGGTCGTCCGGGACGCCCGCCGCAACGAGCACTTCGTCGCCGTTTACGATGTCGACGGAAGCGAGCGAGCGGAGCCCCAGGCCGTGCCCCAGGCCCTGACCCCCGAGCGGGTCCGCACCCTCGTCGGAGACGAGCCCTTCGTGGTGCTGGGCACCCTCCTGCCCGACCTGCCCTGCGCAGACGATGAGCCCTCTCGGGGCCCCGACGCCGAGGCCGTCGCCCGCCTCGCCGCGCACCTGGCCCCCGACGCTCACCCGGCCCTGCCCCACTACGTCCGGGGCCCCAACGCGATCCGCCCCCACCTGCCCCCCTCTCCCCTCGCCCTCCCGCGGACCTGAACAGCTCGCAGACCTGAGCTGCGGACGGGAGCGCCCTCCAGCGCCCCCGAGCTCCCCTCGGCCGCAGCGGATCCGGGGAGCCCGTGGGGAGCCCGGAGCCCGTGGGGAGCCCGTGGGGAGAGCGCCTCGGGGGCACCGGGGGCTCGTCTGGCAGGAAACTTGGCCCGCAGGGCCCGCTCCGGCTAGTCGCGGGGGCCATGCTCTCCGTAGACCGCTCCATTTCCGCGATCACCAGCCGTCTCGTGGGGCAGCTCCGCCGACGCTCTGGACAGCGAGGGTCGACCCTGCGCCAGGCGGCGCTCCTGGGACGGATGGGAGCGGGGGTGCTCGCCCTCCAGCTCGCCGCCATCGGGCTCCTCGGCGCCGGACCCCTGAGCGGCTGCGGCGGCTCACGCCCCCCGGGCGATCCGACGCGCATGAGCGAGAGCGAGGTCGACATCGCCATCGACCTCTGGCAGGTCCGAGGCCAGCCCCGGGAGGCCCTCGATCACGGTCTCCGGGCGGTGGAGCTCGACCCCGAGAACGCCGACGCGTCCCACCTCGTCTCCCTGATTTACCTGGATTTCTGCGGGCAAAGCGCCCTGGACGAGTGCCACCTGGACGAGGCGGAGAAGCACGCCCGGCGCGCCGTCGCCCTCCGCCCGGACTTCCTCGAAGCCCAGAACACCCTCGCCGTGATCCTGGTCCACCAGCAGCGCTACGACGACGCCATCGCGCTGCTCGAGCCCATCACCGCCAACATCCTCTACCGCACCCCGGAGATCGCCTGGGGCAACCTCGGCTGGGCTTATCTGGAGTCGGGCAGGCCCAAGCGAGCCATCCCCGCCCTCCGGAAGGCCGTCGCGGCCCAGCCCCTCTTCTGCGTCGGCAACTACCGCCTCGGCTTGGCCCACGCCCGTGTCCGAGAGCTGCAGCAGGCCCTGGAGGCCTTCGATCGCGCCCTCGAGACGGACGCGCCCGGCTGCGCCGCGCTCCAGGATGCCTACCTGGAGAGGGCCCGCGTCCACCACGCGCTCGGTGAGCTCGAGCACACCCGAGCGGACCTGGATCGCTGCCTCAGCCTCCACAAGAGCACGCCCGTCGGCAAGGAGTGCAGCCGCATGCTCTCCCGCCTGCAATAGTGTCTCGATGTGAGAACCGAGATGACATTTCATCTGGCCCGAAAAGGTGCGGGGAAAGGGGATTCGATGTAGTCGCACCCCATCGCCAGTAGGCATTTCGGCTCAATGTCCAGAAGTCTCGCGAGGCCCTGATTTCTCTGTAGTTTTTGAGAATCGTTTGGGTAGGCTACCGGCCGGCTCCGCTTTTCCCCAAGCCAGCGGAGCTCCCCCTCCCCATGGCTTCAGTTGGACGATTTTTGCGTGAGAGACGCGAAGAGCGCCGGATGAGCATCGCCGAGATCGCTCGCGCCACACGTATGCCCGCCTCGAGCGTCGAGCGGATCGAAGCGGACCAATTCGATGAGCTCCCTGGAGAGGTGTTCGTGAGGGGATTCTTGAAGTCGTACGCGCAGGCCGTGGGCGTCCCCGCCGACGACGTGCTGGCGCGTTACACGGCGAGCCGGCGCGTCGCTTGGGTCACACCGCTGCCCATGCCGACGGCTTCACGCCCGGCCCGTGGACGGCGCGTCGGCGTGGCCATCGCCTTCGTGCTGCTGCTCATCCTCTTCACCCTCGCCCTCAGCATCGTGCTCAAGCCGCGCGGCAACGACATGCCCCAGGAGCTGAGCCAGGGCGGCGCGCCGGCGATCGCCAACGAGTCCACCACGGCTCACGCGTGAGCGCGGCTCACTCATCACGAGCTCACTCGTGCCGTGCGTTGCTCCTCGGGCGCGTCGCTTACGGTGAGTCCGATCTGGTGGTGACGCTCCTCACCGAGCCCCTCGGCCGCGTCTCGGCGCTGGCGCGGGGCGCGCGCAGGAGTAGCAAACGCTTCGCCGGGGCCCTCGAGCCCATGCACACCCTGCGGGTCTCCCTCGACGAGCGCCCCCGCGCCGACCTGGCGGTGCTCCGGGAGGCCGCCCTGGATCGCCCCCGCTCGAAGCTCGTCGCGGACCTCGAGAGCCTGCAAGCGGCGGGCAAGGCGCTCTCATGGCTGCGCCGCGCCACGCCGCCGCGCACGCCGGAGCCAGAGGCCTGGGACGCCGCGCTTCGTTTCCTCGATCTCCTCGATCGAGATCCGGGGCGACAACAGGAGCGCCTCGTGACGTTCGGCATGCAGCTGCTCGAGGCCTTCGGCTGGGGCCTCGATCTCGGCCGCTGCGTGCGCTGCGGCAAGGTGTGCCCCCCCGAGCAGACCGCGTTGGTGAACCCCGAGCGAGGTGGCCTCGTCTGCCGCAGTTGTGGGGGTGGACCTCTCCGCCTCGAGAGCGGCTTGCGGCACGCCCTCCTCCTCGCCGCCCAGGGGCACGAGGACACCATCCCCGGCGCGGATCTGCCCCGGGCGCTGGAGCTCGTCGAGCGCGCGCTCAGCGCTCACATGGGCTTCGACTGAGGGTATGGTCTCGCCCCGTGACCTCCCCCAGCCCAGCCGACACCGAGGAGCGCTCCGCCGCGGCGCGCGAGGGGGATCGTGAACGCAAACGCATCACGGCCCGCGCGGCGATCGTCGCCCTCGGCACGTTGGCGAGCCGCGTGCTCGGCCTCGGGCGTGACCTGGTGCTCGCCGCGCTGTTCCCTCGGGCGGCGACGGACGCCTTCCTGGTCGCCTTTCAGATCCCCAACCTCCTGAGGCAGCTCCTCGCGGAGGGAGCGGTGCAAACCGCGGTGCTGCCCGTCCTCGCCAAGATCCGCGAGCGGGACGGAGAAGCGGCCGCGCGCGCCTACTTCCGCGCGATCCGCGGGTTGTCCCTGGCGGCGTTGTCTCTGGTCACCGTGCTCGGTGTCTGGTTCGCGCCCGAGCTGGTGGATCTGTTCGCGTCCGGGTTCCGCGATCAGCCGGGGCAACACGAGCGCACGGTCGAGCTCACGCGCTGGGTCTTCCCCTACATCTTCTTCATGGGCACGACGGCCCTCGGGATCGCGGCCCTCAACACCCACAAACGCTTCGTCGTCACGTCCTTCGCGCCCGCGCTCCTGAACGTCTCCTTCATCGCCTTCGCCCTGATCCTTCCCGGGTGGCTCGGGGCTCGAGGCTACGAGCGCATCCTGGCCATGGCGGTCGGCGCGCTGGTGGGCGGCGTGCTGCAAATGCTCGCGCAGTGGCCGAGCCTGCGCGCCATCGGCTACCTCGACCCCCCGAGCTGGCGCTGGAATCACCCCGGTGTGCGCGAGACCTTGCACCGCCTCGGTCCCACTTTGCTGGGCGTCGGCGTCTACTACATCGACGTGGTGGTCGGGCGCCGCCTGCTCTCGGAGCTCGGCGAGGGGCCCATCAGCTACTTCGGCTTCGCCTTGCGCCTCTGCGATTTCCCGCAGGGCATCTTCGTGATGGCGCTGCAGACCGCGACGCTCCCGAGCCTCGCGGTGCTCGCCGCGAAGGATCACATCGACGAGGTCGCCAAGACCGCGGCCTTCGGCGTCCGACTCGCGCTCTTCGTCGGTCTGGGTGCCACCGCGCTGTTCGTCGTGCTGGCGGAGCCGATCGTCGCGCTCCTGTTCCAGCGGGGACAGTTCGGCCCCGCCGCGACGCGGGAGACCGCCCGCGCCCTGATGGCGCAGGGCCTCGGGATCTGGACGGCGGCGGTGGTGCGCCAGCTCGTGGCCGTGTACTTCGCCCTCGGCGATACGCGAACCCCGGTGAAGATCGCCGCCGCCGACCTCTGCGTGTTCGTC
>JAAZAA010000334.1 GCA_012514535.1 Myxococcales bacterium
ATCCACAGAGCGGCGCGGCGCTGGCCGGGGCGCCCGGAGGCCGCGACAGGGCTGGCCGATCCGTGGTAAATTCGAGGGATCGGGGCACGCTCGCGGAGGCACGCGTGAGCTCCTTGCTTTCACGGGAAACAACAGCTTGTCCACACCGCTCCATCCGTTCATGACCTTTGCGGCGGAGGGGCCGAAAAAGCCAGCGCGGACGTGCGTTCGTGGAGGTTGCGGTTCGACGGGAGCAACCCGCGCGCGCCGGGAGGCGCCGCCCGCGCGAGCGCTCCCCGAGCGAGCCCGCCTCCCTCAGCCGACGATCAGGTTGAGGATGCGGCCGGGCACGTAGACCACCTTGCGCACGGTCTTGCCCGCGGTGGCTTTCTGGACGGCCTCGTCCGCCAGGGCCGCCTCGCGGGCGGTGGCTTCGTCCGCTTCCCGGTGGAGCTCCACCCGCCCGCGCACCTTTCCGTTCACCTGCACGGGCACGGTGACCACCTCGTCGACGCACAGGGCCTCGTCCCAGGTGGGCCAGGGCTGGTTCGCGATGGTGATGGCCGGATCGGCCTGGAGCTTCGGGTCATCCGCCCGCTGGCCCTGGATCTCCACCCAGAGCTCCTCCGCCAGATGGGGCGCGAAGGGAGACAGGCACAACACCAGGCGCTCCACGGCGCTCCGCGGGACCCGTTCGAGCCCGGCGAGGTGGTTCACCAGGATCATGAGCGCGCTCACGGCCGTGTTGAGGCGCAGCGCCTCCACGTCCTCGGTGACCTTCTTCACGGTGCGGTGCACCAGGCGCTCCGTCTCGTCGGCCGCCGCCACGTCCGCGGCGCGGCGCGCCACGGCATCCACCTTGTCGAGGAACCGGCGGCACCCCTGGATCCCGCTGGTCTGCCAAGGCTTCACCTGCTCGAGGGGGCCCATGAACATCTCGTAGACCCGCAGGCTGTCGGCGCCGAACTCGTGGACCATGTCGTCGGGGTTCACGACGTTGCCCCGCGCCTTGCTCATCTTCTCGGCGACGGGGACGAGCAGCACGCCGTGCTCGGGGTGGAAAGGCTTGCCATCCCGTACCTGGATCTCCTTCTCCACCAGGTACCGCGTCTCCACGCGCTCGCCGCTGGAGCGCAGGATCTGCCCTCCGTGCTCCTTGTCCGCGACGACGTCCTCGTCGTCCCCGGGCAGGGCGCGCAGCACCTTCCCGTCCCCGTCGACCACGGCGTACCAGCGGTACACCATCCCGAGGATCATGCCCTGGTGCACGAGCTTCTGGAACGGCTCCGAGTGCTTCACCACGCCGCAGTCGTAGAGGACCTTGTGCCAGAAGCGGGCGTAGAGCAGGTGGAGGACGGCGTGCTCGGAGCCGCCGACGTACAGGTCGACGGGCATCCAGTCGTCGTAGGACTTCTCGCTGAAGATCTCCTCCGTGTTCCGGGGATCCAGGTAGCGGAGGTAATACCAGCAGGAGCCGGCCCACTGGGGCATCGTGTTCGTCTCACGCGCGAACCACTGGCCGTCCTTCTGGAAGAACCGCCACTCCAGGGCCTTCGTGAGCGCGCCCGCTGGATCTCCTGGACGGTAGTCCTCGAGCTCCGGCAGCTGCAGGGGCAGCTCGTCCTCCTCCAGCGGGATGGGCTTGGAGTAGTCGATCTCGTGGGGGTCCCCCCGGCGCGGATCTCCCGAGGTCTTCACGGGGAAGTAGATGGGGATCGGCTCGCCCCAATAGCGCTGCCTCGAGAAGACCCAGTCGCGGAGCTTGTAGCTCACCTGACGACGACCGATCCCTTCGGCCTCCAGGTGGTCCAGCATCTTCGCCTTGGCCTGCTCCGTCGGCAGCCCGTCGAGGAGCCCGGAGCGCACGTTGACGCCGTCCCCCGTGAACGCCGCGTCGAGCCGATCGCGGGGCGTCCCGTCGGGGCTCACCACCTCGACGATGGGCAGCCCGAACTTGCGCGCGAACTCGAAGTCCCGCTCGTCGTGGGCCGGCACGGCCATGATGGCGCCGGTGCCGTAGGCCCCGAGCACGTAATCCGCCGTGTAGATGGGGATCTCCGCGCCGGTCAGCGGGTGGATCGCGTGGGCCCCGGTGAAGACGCCCGTCTTCTCCTTGTTGGTGGTGCGCTCGAGATCGCTCTTGCGCTTGGCGGCGTCCACGTAGGCGCTCACCGCCTCCCGCTGGGCGTCCGTGGTGAGCTCCAGGGTCCGCGGGTGATCGGGGGCGATCACCATGTAGGTGGCGCCGTAGAGGGTGTCGGGGCGCGTGGTGAACACCTCCAGGACCGCCTCGGAGCCCTTCACGGGGAAGCGCACCAGGGCGCCCTCGCTGCGACCGATCCAATCCCGCTGCTTCTGCTTCGTCTCCGGCCAGTCCAACCCGTCCAGGTCATTGGCCAGACGATCGGCGTAGGCCGTGATGCGGAGCTGCCATTGGCGGAGCGGCTGCCGAACCACCGGGTGGCCCCCGCGCTCGCTGCGCCCGTCGATGACCTCCTCGTTGGCCAGGACCGTGCCCAGGGCGGGGCACCAGTTCACGGGGATTTCGCTCTGGAAGGCCAGCCCGCGGTGGAAGAGCTTGAGGAAGATCCACTGGGTCCAGCGCACGTAATCGGGCGCCGTCGTGTTCACCTCCCGATCCCAGTCGTAGGCGAAGCCGAGGCTCTTCAGCTGCCGACGAAAGACCCCGATGTTCTTCTCGGTGGTGATCTGGGGGTGCGTCCCCGTCTGGATCGCGTACTGCTCCGCGGGGAGGCCGAAGGCGTCCCAACCCATCGGGTGCAGCACGTCGAACCCGCGCATGCGCTTGTAGCGGGCGACGATGTCGGTGGCCGTGTAGCCCTCCGGGTGCCCCACGTGGAGCCCACTGCCGGAGGGATAGGGGAACATGTCGAGGACGTAGTACTTGGGACGCCCGGGGCGGCGCTCTGCGCGGAACGTGCGGTGTCGCTCCCAGTACGCCTGCCAGCGTCCTTCTACAGCGCGGTGGTCGTAAGCCATGGACGGCTTCCGTCTAGCAGATCCCCGCGAGCCTCCTAAGGAAATCCTCTCCCGCGCGGCGCCCGCGCTCCCGGCTGCCCTCTGGTGGCGGTTCCTACGTGGAACGCGCCGCCTTGCGCGCCAGGCGCTCGCGCCGCCGCACCCAGGCCGGCTCCGCTTCGCCCGTCCCCGCCTCCACCAGGGCCAGGGCGCCCCGGGGCTCACGCAGGTGGTGCTCGTACAGCTTCGCGAGCTCCAGGCGCACGCTCGGATCGTCGACCTCCGCGCTCAGGGCCTCGAAATCCCGGAGCGCCAGGGCCTTGTCCCCCCGCGCCTTGGCGATCTCGCCCCGCGCCCGGAGCGCCTCGGGCCCCGCCCCGCCCGCCAGGGCCGCGTCCGCCACCTGCCACGCCCGATCCATGGCGCCGGCGCGCCGCAGAGTGCGGGCGAGGCTCACCAGATCCTCGCAGTGGAGGGCGGGCAGCGGCTCACCGTACAGGCCGACCAGGGCCGCCATCGACATCACGTCCCAGGCGTTGTGGTCGACGATCGGGCGCAGCACCTCACCGTCCCCCGTGCGGAGGAAATGCCCGTAGCGGGGCGGGATCTCCGCCCCCGGGATGTCGTCCTCGTTGCGCTGCCAGCCGAGCACTTCGCTCTCGAGGTGCACGAGGCGGCACCCGCCGAGCCGGCGTTTGTGCAGCCGCCGCGCCACCGAGAGCAGGTCCAGGTGGGGGCGCGCGGGCAGCGCCGGCATGCGGTTCATGAGGAGCCGGGTGTCGAGGAGCGGCCGATCGAAGCTCTTGCCGTTGTAGGTCACCAGCATCGACGAGCGCTCCAAGAGCTCGGTCACCCGCCGCAGCAGCCCCACCTCCTCCGCCGGGGAGCGCAGCAGGAGCTGCTCCAAGGTCCACCCCTGCGACTCGTCGTACCAGCACAGCCCCACCAGGAACGCGAGGGAGCCGGAGCCGCCGAGGCCCGTGGTCTCCGTGTCGAGGTAGAGGGCGCCGCGGGGATCGCAGTCGGCGAGGGTCGGATCGAGCCCCAGGAGGGCGAGCATCTCCGCCGAGGCGAAGCCCGCGGTGTCGATGGACACCCGCCCCACGCGGGCGGACGGTGGGAGGGGTTCGATGCGCTGGAGGAGGACCTCTCCGCCCAGGTCCACCTCCACGAAGGGGAGCTCTCCGAGCCCGGAGCTCGAGGAGCATTCCTCGTCGGGAGGTGCCTCCGCGCCCGCCGAAGTGCCGACGGAGGGGGCGCCAGCAGGGGGTCTGCCGAGGAGCGCCTGCATCTTGGCGCGGAGCTCCGCGAGGGTGTCCCCGCGCTCGGAGGGCGTGTCAGCGGGCTCGACTCTCGAAGGCTGGGTTCTCGGAGCGCCGGTGGGCTCGGTGCTCGGAGGAGGAAGAGCGTCCGGGGCTCGTGCCCACCCCGTTCCCCCCGCGGGGGCCGGTGAGCCGAGCCGTTGCAGCTTCGAGCGGAGAGACATGGGGACCCGGGGCGGGGTCACTCTACCAGGGGTACTGAGCAAACGCGCCCCCCCAGGACGGTGGCGAGGAGCCTCCTCCCGGTGACGTCGATGGCGAGCTCCCCGAGGGGCGCCGTCGAGAGCTGCCAGCGACGGACCACCTGCCCCTGGCGATCGATCCCGACGAGCTCCCCGGAGAGCAGCGGCACGTAGGCCACCCCCGCCAGCACGCCGGGGGCCGCCGCAGGCGCGCCGAGCTCACCGCGCCCCCCCTCGTCCCCCGCCGGGCTGCTCCGTTCGAGCTGCCGCCCGTCCGCGTCGAACCAGCGCACCTCGCCCCGCGGCGACACACCCACGAGGCCACGGCCCGCCACCGCGGCCACGGCGACATCTCCGCGCGACCAGCGCAGCTGCCCCGCGTCGTCGAAGGACAGCAGGTCCCCGCCCGCCACGACCGCCACCCCCTGAGGGAGCTTCAGCGGGGGTCCGAGGGCCTCCCCCGGCAGGGGGAACCTCCGCAGCCGCCAGGCTCCCTCGACCCGCAAGAGCTCTCGCCCTGCGGCGACCCAGGTGACGTTCTCCAGGCCCGGAACCGGCGGACCGCTCGGCACCGCCCCGAGATCCATGCGCCAGCGCGCGCCGCCGAACGCCGTCGTCGCGTACAGGGCGCGCCCGCTCCCGTAGATCAGCGAGCCATCGCTCCGACGCACGAGGCCCGTCGCGACGGGGGCCGCCGTGGTGATGCGGCCCAGGAGCCGCCCATCCGCGGCGATCGAGTACAGCTGCCGGTCGGTGGTCCCCACCCAGAGCGCGCCGTCCTTGGAGCGGTGGGCGACGGGGCCTGCCACGGCGCCGGACAGCGTGTAGCTCCAGCGATAGCGCCCGCGCCGCTCGAAGGAGTGGACGTAGCCGTCCGTCGTGGCCACGGTGACCCGACCGCGGCGGTCGATCACTGGCGCTCCGACGCTCGGCGCCCCTGCGTGCACACACCAGGCGCCGGCTCCGAGAGCGCTCGCGGCGTGAACCGTCGGTGCGGGCGCGCGTCCCTGACCCATTTCGGGGCTCGGGGAGGCCTCTGCCCGGAGGCTCGGCGCCAGGGCGCTCCCTGCACCCAACAAGCACAGGGCCACACCGAGCTGGCGTCGACCTTTGGCGAGGAGAGTGGGCAACACCCCTGCCCCTTTACGTTTCGGGACGTCCCCTGGCAACCCGCCGGGATCGCTCCAAGAATTCCGGCTCGCGCGGCTGCCGTGAGCGCGCTCCGGCCAACGGCCCCCACCCACAGCCCCGCGACCACGGACCGCCGCGCGCCCGCGATTTCCGTTCCTCGACGCCTCCGGCGCGAGGGCCCGCTATAAAGCGGCCGAACATGGCCCTGCACGTCTTCGCGCTGACCGGCGGCATCGGCTCCGGCAAGAGCACCGTCGCGCGCCACTGGCGCTCCCTCGGCTTACCCGTGGTCGACGCGGACGTCCTGGCTCGGGAGGTCGTGGCGCCGGGGAGCCCCGGGCTCGACGCGGTCATCGCCCGCTTCGGACCCGAGGTGCTCACTCCAGACGGCGAGCTCGATCGACGCCGCCTCGGGCGCATCGTCTTCGACGATCCCGCCGCGCGCGCCGACCTCGAGGGGATCCTGCACCCGTTGGTGCGCCGGGCTGCCGGCTCCGCCTTCGCCCAGCTCGCCGATCGCGGCGAGACGCTGGCCTGCTACGAGGTGCCGCTGCTGTTCGAGACGGGCCAGCAGGACACCTACCGCCCGGTGGTGGTGGTGTGGGCGAGCCCGGAGACCCAGCGCGAGCGGGCCGCCACGCGGGACGGGGTGACGCCCGAGGCCATCCAGGCTCGCATCGACTCCCAGCTGCCCCTCGACGAGAAGGCGGCCCGGGCGGACTTCGTCATCGACAACGACGGCCCCCTCCCCCGGACCCTCGCTCAGGCCGAAGCGGTGCTCACGGCGGTTCGTGAGCGGGTGGACGCCGCAGACGGCTGACGCCCGCTCGGGCGGCTCCGGCCTGCGTCCTTCAGCTCTCGCCTGCCCCCGAGGCGACGCGCGCGCGGGCCGCCTGCAGGGTGTTGTCGAGGAGCATCGCGATCGTCATGGGGCCGACCCCGCCGGGCACCGGGGTGATCGCTCCGGCGATGGGCTCGACGGCGGCGAAGTCCACGTCGCCGCAGAGCCGTCCGGCCTCGTCTCGGTTCATGCCGACGTCGATGACGGTCGCGCCCGGCCGGATCCAGTCGGGTCCGACGAGCTTCGCCTTCCCCACGGCGGCGATGACGATGTCCGCTTCGCGACACCGCGCGGGCAGCTCCTCCGTCCTCGAGTGAGCCAGGGTGACGGTACAGTTCTTCGCCAGGAGCAGGGCAGCGACGGGCTTGCCGACCAAGTTGCTCCTCCCGATCACGATCGCGCGCTTGCCCGCGAGCTCGATCCCGGACTCTTCGAGGAGGCGCATCACCCCACGCGGCGTGCAGGGCACCAACCCCGGCAGCCCGGACCAGAGCTTGCCCACGTTGATCGCGTGGAGACCATCCACGTCCTTCTCCGGCGCGATGGTCGTGAGCACCCGTCCCTGGCTCACCTGCGCGGGGACGGGGAACTGCACGAGGATCCCGTCCACCTCCGGCGCCGCGTTCAGATCCCGGACCCGGGCCAGCAGCTCCTCCTCGCTCACGCTGGCCGGGAGGCGATGCACCTGCCCCACCATACCGACCTTGTCGGCGGCGACCTCCTTGTTACGCACGTAGACCGCGGAGGCGGGATCGTCTCCGGCCAAGATCACGTGCAGCCCCGGGGCGCGGCCATGCTTCGCCCGGAACTCGGCCACCCCCGCCGCCACTTCGTCCCGTACCCGCGCCGCGATCGCCTTTCCGTCGATATGATCTGCCACGCCGCGGGACTAGCAAAGTGCCGCGAGGGCCGCTACTCCGTTCGTCGTCGGGAGCTCCTGCGCGCCTGCCCGGCGGCCAACGAGCGCGCTACGAACGCGGCGGACCGCAGCCAACGCGCGGACCGCAGGCCCATCACGACGGCGCAGCCCATCACCGCGAGGCGAGTTGCAGTGCATTCTCCCATCTACGTTTACTCCTGGGATTTTTTCGGGCCGCACGCGGAGGGCACCGCGCGCCACTTCCTGCGCCACCTCGAGGAGTTCTTGCAGCGCCACGACCTCCACGGTTGTGAGCTCGACACGAGCTCCGAGGGAGAAGGACACGTCGCCGCGCGCTGCCGTGCTCCGGTCGAGGCTCAGGCCAGCATCGAGCGCGCGCTCCGTCCCCAGCGGCGTGAGCCAGGCTGAGCTTCGAGAAGCGCTCGCGGGGGTACGTGGGATTCGCGAGCGCTCCCTCTCGGTCCCCCCTTCGTCGACTGGCGCGTCGGGGGTACGCTCGGCGCCGTCGACGTGCGCGGGGTCACCCCGCGGGGCCACGTCTCGATGCGAGACCGACGTGACGACGCGCCGGCACCACTCATATTTCCCTCATCGGGGATTCGAGGCTCGTCGGCTCACGTATGTGACCCAACGTCTCCGGGCATAATCCCGTGTTCGCCAGATGCCGCGTGCCATACTCCCGTTTGGTTGGTTGCGAACCGTGACCTGCATGGTTGCAATCCGTCGAGGAGGAGGATGATGCGAATCTCGAGTATTGTTGTGGCCTCGGCCATGGGTCTCGTGTTCATGGGATGCGGCCGAGGCGAAGAGCCGGCGCAAAGTCCGCGAACGCAGCAGACGGACGGCGAGGTGCGCGGTGAGGAGGGACGCCAGGGGCAGGACCCGTACCAGCAGCAACAGCAGCGGGATCCCTACCAGCAGCAACAGCAGCAGGATCCCTACCAGCAGCAAGATCCCTACCAGCAGCAGGACGAGTGGGATCGTCCCGGCGGCATGGGTGAGCCTGGCAGCGAGCCCGGGATGGGCGAGCCCGGGACCGACGAACCCGGCATGACCGAGCCGGGGACGTCGCCAGGGCAGCCGGGGACCGGAACCGGAACCGATCCCGGGGACACCGAGCTGGATCGCGAGCGGGATCTCGACGAGGGCGTCGAGCCCGGGCAGCCCGGAACCGGGACCCAGGGCACCGAAGAGCGCCCCGGACAGCCGCGCCAGGAGGACGACCCGATGGGTGGTGAGCGCGAGCCGTACTGACCCGTACGATCGAGCGGAAGAGCGCCCGACGTCGCCCCGGTGACGCCGGGCGCTCTCGATTTGGCATCGACGGAGCGGCCGCGGCGCCTTTCGGAAGACTCCGGGAAGACACCTCGGGGCGCGGGGCTATCCTCTCCTGTGGGCTCGCGGAACCCCGGGACCCGAGGGGGAGCGACCCTCGGCGCGCCGTGAGCCTGGACGAGCGATGCGCGATTTCTTCGAAGAGCACCTCCGCCCCTGGCTCCTCCACCGAGCGATGAGCCACGGTCCTCTGCGCCCCTACCGCGAGCGCGTGGTGGGGCAAGCGCGCGGACGAGTCCTCGAGATCGGTGTGGGCTCCGGGTTGAACCTGCCCTACTTCGGATCCGAGGTGGACGCGCTCGTCGGGCTGGATCCATCGCGCCCGTTGCTCGACCGCGCACGTGCGGCGGCGGCGCGCCTCTCCGTGCCGGCGGAGTTCATCGAAGGTCTCGCGGAGGAGCTGCCCTTCGAAGACCGAAGCTTCGACACGGCCCTGTGTACGTTCACCCTCTGCTCCGTGACCGACCCGGCCCGGGTCTTGGACGAGCTCCGTCGCGTGCTCCGCCCCAACGGCAGGCTCCTCTTCGTGGAGCACGGCCGCGCCCCCGAGCGATCCGTGGCGGCTTGGCAGGACCGCCTGGCCCCCTGCTGGTGTCGCCTCAGCGGTGGCTGTCACCTGAACCGCGCCCCCCTCGAGCTCCTGGCGGGCGCGGGATTCCAGCTGGAGGGCGTCTGCGCGGGCTATCTGCACCGGCCGAAGGTCGTCGGCTACCTCACGGAGGGGTGCGCGCGGCGCGGGGGAGAGGCGCCGCCTCCGAACCCCACGCGCCGCCCTTGAAGGTGGCTCCCTGCCCCTCTTCCGTGGGAGCTCACTCGAGGGGAACGAGGGGGATGTCCCCGAGGTCGTCGGCCTTGCCGAGAGGCACGCCGTCGTGGCGCAGGATCGGAAAGCGGGCCCCCCTCTTCCGTAAGCGCTCACTCGAGGGGAACGAGAGGGATGTCTCCGAGGTAGTCGGCTTTTCCGAGTGGCACGCCGTTGTGGCGCAGAATCGCGTAGGCGACGGTCAGATGGAAGTAGACGTTCGGGAGCGCATACTGGTTCAGATACACGTGGCCCACCATCCCTTGACCAGGAGGCAGATAGCCGAAATGGACCCGGCGCTCCGCGGCCCCTCGGAAATCGTCCTCCGAGATGGTCTTCAGATAAGCGACGGTCTCCCGCACCCGATCCCGTAGCTCCGCGACGGACTGCTCGGTGTCCGCGTGGCGAGGGGCCTCCTTGCCCGAGAGGCGCGCCGCGACGAACTTCGCGCCGTCACAGGCGATCTGCACCTGCTTCACCAGGGGCAGCATGTCGGGCGCCAGGCGCGCCTCGAGCAGCACCTTGGGATCGTAGTTCTTCGCCGCGGCGCTCTCCTCGGCTTTGCCGAGCCACGCGTCGAGGTGTTGGAGCATCTTGGAGAGCTGGGGCACGCTGGCCGTGTACATGGACATGGCGGGACGGATGGGGCTCCTCCTCCAACGTGTCAAGCCCACCCGAGGAGAGCTCCCGGCACGGTGAACCGCACCAGGCACTGTCGAGAGCCGCCGTCTTCAGAACATGCTAAGGCCCGTGAACATGGAGCGCCTCAAGCAACTGCTCGCCGAGTACGGTCGCGTCGCCCTCGGTACGTACCTGGCCATCTTCGTCCTCGCCTTGGGCGGCTTCGCCCTCGCGCTGAGTCAGGGCCTCGAGCTGGCGAGCCTCGACCTGGGTGGAGCCGGGAACGCGGGAGTCTTCGCAGGCGCTTACGTGGCGACCAAGCTGATCCAGCCCGCGCGCATCGCGGCGACCCTGGCGCTCACGCCCATCGTGGCCGCCGTGTTGCGCCGCACGACGCGCCCCGGGCGGGCCGCACAGCCCGAACCGGCGGCGCTCGACGACGCCCAGCGGTGAGCCCATTCACAGTTCACCCGCTGGTCCCGCGTCGCCCCACGCAGAATCCGAGCGCGGCACGAGGTCCGTGGGGACCAACCGCGCCCTTCCCGCGGCGGGAGCTCAGGGAGTGCCCTGGAGGCGCTCCAGCTCCTCGCGATCCGGCGCGCTCGTGAGAAAGCGCAGGGGCAGCTCGACCTGCAGCTCTCCCGTCGGAGCGAGGGGGGACGGCGCGGCGACGCCGAGATCGGGGCAGTCGAGGGAGAGCTCTTTCTCCGGCGCCCTCGTGAACGCGTCGATCCAGCGCAAACCGCAGGCTGTCGTGGCGAGCCCGTGGGATGCGCCGCGCACGCGCAGCCAGCGCGCAGCCGGGAGGTTCGCGCGGACTGCCTCCGCATAGTCGGGCGGGGTCACGGGGTCGAGCTCGCCCGACAGGATCAGCACGGGGTGCTCCGATCGCACGGCGACGTTCTCCCGCGCCGCCGCGGGCCGCACCTTCCACAGCCGACAATCCTCCAGGTAGCTCCGGCCGCTGAGGACCGCGCGGAGCTCCGTCGCCACCCGCTGATCGGCGCGCTGGATCGCCTCCAACGACGTGAAGGGCGCCTCCTCCGCGCACTGGACGGACAGGTGCGCACCCAGGAAGAACTCGTCCACGGCCAGGCCCGCCTCCAGCTGGAGGAACGGCTCGAAATCCCCCGCCGCCGCCCGATGCAGGAGCTGCGGGAGGTACGCCGCGCGCGCGGGGGCATAGAGCAGCCCCAGCACGCCGCGCACGAAGCGATCCATGTCGATGACCGTCCCCGACGTCCGCAGCGGGGCCTCCCTCAGCTCTGCCGCCACCCGGAGCAGGTCGTCGCGAGGGCTCGGGAAAGCCTCGGCACAGGGCGGCTGCGCGGCGCAGAGCTCCGCGAGACGATCGAGGGCGCGCTGCGCGTTCGAGCCCAGCTGCGCGATCAGGTCCACCTCCAGGGGCACCGGCGAGTCCAGGACGACGGCGCGGACGGCCTGCGGAGCGTCCCGCAGCGCCGTCAGGGCCCAGCGCGCTCCATGGGACGTCCCGAGGACGTCCCAGCGCTCGATGCCCAGGGCGCGGCGCACGGCCTCGACGTCCCGCACTCCAGCGGCCGTCGTGAACTCGGACGGGTCCACGTCGACGCTCTGTCGCTCGTGGCAGCGCCGCAGCGAGTCTTCCAGAGGTCCCGACTCCCTGCACTCGAGGGTCGGCCGCCCGAAGCCCGTCCCCCGCGGGTCGACGAAGATCAGCTCTCGCTCCTCCGCGAGGCTCAGGAGCGGGCGAAGGTCGCGGGACAGGCGGGCGATGACCGAATGGCCGGGCCCGCCCCCCAGATACAACAGCGGCGGCAGGGGAGCGCCTCGCCTCCGCGGGGCCACCCGCAACACCGCGACCCGCAGCGAGACCCTGCTGCCCTCCGCCAAGGGCACGCGGACCCAGCCGCAGGACACCCGCTCCCCGGCGAGCTCGACCCAACAGGCGGCGGGCTCCCACGCGCGCGCTCCGTCCGCCCCGCTCCGCCCCGACCGGTTGGTGCGTTCGACGGCAGGGCCTTCGACGACGATGCGCTCTACGGTGGAGCCCGCCGCGCGCCCCGGGCCCGCGGGAGAGTCCGCAGCGCCCGGTACCGCGCCCAGCATCCCCTCCGGCGTCCCGCGGACCCCGGTGAGCGCCCAGACCACCGCCGCGAGGCACCCCACGACGGCGACGGCGACGGCGAGCGCGCCCCAGCCCGCACCCCACGATCCTCTGCGCCTCGCGTCTCCCATTCCCCTCAGCCGTCGATC
>JAAZAA010000335.1 GCA_012514535.1 Myxococcales bacterium
AGTCCACGTCCGGGGACGCTCCCAAGCGGCTGATCGTGATGTTCACGCACTACGGCTGTCTCACGAATCGCTGGTTCCCCCAGACGGCCCATGGCGCATTGAGCGCTTCGGATTTCGAGCCCACGACCCTCAAGCACCTGGCGCCCTACGCCAGCAAGATCCTGCTCCCCCGCGGCATCCGGGCCATGAACGAGTGGACCTCCAACGGAGCCCGCGGGCAGGGGAACGATCCCCACACCCAGGTGACGGGGAGCTACTTCACCTGTCAGCCCGTCACGCCCCACGAGTCGAACCCGTTCAACAACGGTCCGGGGAAGATGAACGGGCGACCGATCGGGCGCTCCCTCGACCACGTCTGCGCAGAGCAGATCAGCCCGAACGGCGTCCCCCTGTTCATGCGCGTCGGCGGGATCGCGGACAACACCATGTCGGCGATCTCCTACTCGGGCCCGGAGGAGCAGTTCACCGGGATCGGGAACCCGCAGCAGGCGTTCTCCAACCTCACCGGCCTGTTCAAGGACGACGAGCCCATGTCGCCGGACACCTACCGGGTCGTCCGCGGAAAGAGCGTGATCGACATCGTCAAGGACGATCTCGAGACCCTCGAGCGCTTCGACATGAGCCAGTCGGATCGGCAGCGCCTCGAGGCGTGGAAACAGCTGCTCCACCAGACGGGGAGCGGCATGGCCTCTGCGCAGTGCAACGAAGAGACCGCCACGGCGTTGGGATTGCCCCAAGGATCGCAGGCCAACATCATGGCGGAGGTGGGCAACGGCTGGGACGTCGCCGACGTCTATTCGAATATCGCGGTGCTCTCCGCCATCTGCGACGCGAACCGCGTGATCTTCCTGAAGTACCCGGGCAACTACACGTTCTCCGGGCTGGGACACACCACGGAGAGCCACTCTTTGTCTCACCGCATCGGCAACGCAGGCATGATCGGGACCTGTGTGCCCGGTGTCCTCGACATGCTCGCGGACATCGACGACTACTACGCCAGGAAGTTCGCACACCTCGTCGGCCAGCTCGACAGCTTCGCGGAAGGGGATGGCAAGACGGTCCTCGACAACACCGCCGCGATCTGGTTCCAGGAGATGTCGGACGGGAACGCCCACAACCTGAACAACCTGCCTGTCGTCCAGGCGGGGAGCTGCGGTGGCTACTTCAAGACCGGTCAGGCCGTGAACCTGGACGATGGCAGCCCCACCCTGTCTGCGGGCAACAGCGAGTCGGTGTGTGCGGACGGGACATCGAACGAAGTCAACGGCACGACGGGTTCGACGGGTACGCCCGCGAGCACCGCGAACGCGCCGATCAACAAGTACTTCTGCAACCTGATGAACGCCCTCGGCGTGAAGGCGGGCCCGGACGGCTATCCGCTGGCGGGCGGCACCGAGGAGGTCACGCACTTCGGCAGGTGGGACAGGACGGAAGACTTCAGGGATGGTGAGGCAGGCGGTCCGCCGAACATCACCAACCCCGGCGGCTTCGACGCGCTCCGGGCGAACGCGTGAGTGACCATGGGGGCGAGGTCGACTTGCCCCCCCCCCAACGTGATCGCTCCTGCTCCGAACGCATTCACAGGGGGCGACATGCCCTCGAACGAGGAACGGTGAGGTCAAGAGAGCGAAGTCCCTTCCCGGCGAAGGGGCTTCGTTCTCTCTCTTTTTGGGGCCGGTGCTCGATGTGATGAAAGTGTGATGCGGGCGGGGCTTGGGGTTGAGTCGATCGTCGAAGACATTTATCTTGTTGGGTAACTTCCGCTTCGCCTCTGGTGCGTACGATGAAAAACAATCTCTCGAACTTGGCCCCGCTGACCCTCCTCTCCGCTCTGGTCTTCGCTCCCGGTTGTTCCGGCGATCCGGAGTCTCAGGAGGACGCGAGCAGCGGAGGGGCGACGAGCACTGGTGGTGTTCCCGGGGGCCCGATCGTGGCAACGGGGGGCGGCACGACGGGAGGAGCCGGCGGGACCGGGGGATCGGGGGGCGGGAGCACCGGGGGCACGGGCAGCGGAGGCGATGTCGCCGTCGAGGTCGAAGCCAGCTTCGAGACCTTGAAGTTCATCATCAGCGGCTATCGCCCGGACATCAACTGCGCGGCGTCCGACTGCCACAGCGGAGGGCACGAGCACAGCGCGGTGCCTCTGCGCCTCGTGCCCGATGAGGGGCTCTACGAGGAGCTGCTGAGTCACGTGTCGGTGAAGTGTGGCAACATGCCTGTGGTCGATCCCGGCAACCCGGCGAACAGCGCCCTCGTGAAGCTTCTCAGGGGCCCCTGCGAGGACGTGGCGCCCCCCGAGAAGCCGATCCCACGCATGCCCTACGGTTGCTTCGAGAACGAGTGGGAGAACAACTGCGTCGAGGACGCGTACATCGCCGCCGTGGAGCAGTGGATCGCCAACGGCGCGCCGGAGCACTGAGGGCTGCTGCCTGGCCACTGAGGCTGCTGCCAGGCTGCTGCCTGGCGGAGGGGTCGCGGACACGGTGCTCGGGGCAGCCCGAGTTTTGCTCGAGCGGTCGTGCGGTTACGTCGCCGCCGCCACCGCGGTCCCACTCGAGCGCCCGTGGTGCGGTCCCAAGGGCGACGCTAGAGCGACGCTAGAGCGACCCTGAACGGATGCCGTGCTCGGCCGTCCACCGCTCAGGACGGGAGCATACATCGCCGGTTCCCGTTTCGGTCGTGGCGCCGAATGACGGAGCTGCTCATCATCTTCGTGCTCATCCTCGCGAACGGCTTCTTCGCGGGGGCCGAGATCGCCATCGTCACGGTGCGCAGGACGCGGATCGAGGAGCTGGCGAAGGAAGGACTGCGCAGCGCGGAGGCAGTCCTCGCGCTGCGGCGGAACACCGAACGGTTCTTGGCCACCGTGCAGATCGGGATCACCGTGGTGGGGGCCACCGCTGCCGCGTTCGGCGGGGAGCGAGTCGCCACGTGGCTGGCGCCGAAGCTGGCGCGGGTCGACTGGATAGGGGAGCACGCAGGGGGGCTGGCGCTCGCGTCCGTGGTCGCGGGGATCTCGTACCTCTCCATCGTGGTCGGGGAGCTCGTGCCGAAGTCCCTGGCGTTGCGGCGCTCGGAGAGCTACGCGCTCGGTGTCGGACGAGCGCTCTTGACGCTCTCCTGGTTGGCGAGGCCCGTCGTGTGGCTGCTCGGCTGGAGCGCGAACCTCCTGCTCCGGCCCTTCGGGGATCGAACGACGTTCACCGAGACGCGGCACTCGGCCGAAGAGCTACGGGAGCTCATGGAAGAGTCCACGCAGGCCGGGAAGCTCCCGCCGGAGGTCGGCGAGATCGCTGCGCGCGCCTTGGACCTCCCGGTCCTGAAGGCGGCGGACGTGATGGTGCCGCGACTGGACGTCGTGATGATCCCTCGGGATGCCTCGCCGGAGGAGCTGCGCCGGATCGTGCTCGAGGAATCTCATAGCAGGTTCCCCGTGTACGAAGGCGACGTCGACAACGTGGTCGGGTACCTGAACGTCAAGGATCTCCTGCCGGCGGCTTGGGATCGGCAGCTGGTCACCCTGCAGAGCGTTCTGCGGCAGCCGTACTTCGTCCCCGAGTCCAAGCCGGCGGTGGAGCTCCTGAAGGAGATGCGCGAGCGGCACATGCCGTTCGCGATCGTGGTGGACGAGCAGGGCGGGATGTCGGGCATCGTGACGATGGAGGACGTGCTCGAAGAGCTGGTCGGAGAGATCTTCAGCGAGCACGCGGAGGACGCGCCGCAGCTGATCCGGAGATACCCGGACGGCACGGCGGTCGTGAGCGGAAAGACACCCGTACGTGAGGTCAATCGGGCCCTGGGCACGGAGCTGTCGGAGCGGGGGCCCTGGACGACCGTGGCGGGGCTCTACCTGGCGCTGGTTCGCCGCATGCCGACCGTGGGGGAGGCGGTGCGAACACCCGATGGCGTCACCCTGGAGATCCTCGAGGCGTCGCCGCGTCAGATCCTCACGGTGCGCCTGCACCCGCCAGCCACCGGCGCTCAGGCGAAGCCTTGATCGACGCCGCCCCTCCCGGGCCGAGGCCACGCAGGGCTACTGGGCATGGGCTCGACCCGTCGTGGCCCGCAGGAGTCCGGTAAGGACCGATGATTTGGGTCTCAGCGGCCCTCCGCTATTCTCCTCCCGTGCTCGTTTACGAGGGTCCGGTGTATCGGCCACCCAGTGAGGCGGACTCGCTCATCCTGCAGGCGACGATCGGCTGCTCCTGGAACCACTGCACCTATTGCGCGATGTACCGACACAAGGCGTATCGCGAGCGGCCGCTCGCCGAGGTGCTGCGGGAGGTGGACACGGTCGCGCGCGCGGTCGCAGCGGGCGAGCGCGAGGAGGTGCGCCGGGTCTTCATCGCGGACGGCGACGCCTTGAACCTCCCCCTGGACAGCTGGCGAGGGCTGCTCGACGGGCTCCGCGGCGCCTTCCCGCGCCTGGTCCGGGTGAGCTGTTACGCCACCGCGCGGAACCTCCTCGACAAGTCGGTGGAGGAGCTCACCGAGCTCCGCGAACGGGGCCTGCGGCTCCTCTACATCGGACCCGAGTCGGGGGACGACGTGACCCTGAAGGTGATCGCCAAGGGCGCTTCTTTCGCCGATCACGTCGAGGGAGCCCGACGCGCGCGAGCGGCCGGGCTCCAGCAGTCGCTCATCTTTCTCCTGGGGGCCGGAGGTGTCGAGCGGAGCGTCGAGCACGCGCGAGGGGCCGGGCGTCTCACCACCGAGATGGATCCGCGCTATGTGTCGCTGCTCACGCTCACGGTGGTGCCGAGCACGCCGCTGCACACCCTGACGGCGCGGGGCCGCTTCGAGCTCCCGACGGTCTCCGGCCTCCTCGAGGAGATTCGCGGGTTCCTGCTCGAAGCGCGGCCGACGGACGCGGTGTTTCGCTCGAACCACGTCTCCAACTACCTGCCCCTGAGCGGGCGGCTCCCCCGGGATCGAGCTCGGCTCCTCGAAGCCGTCGACGCGGCGCAGGCCGGCGAGCTTGCGCTGCGCCCCGAGTGGATGCGAGGGCTCTGAGGGGAGGTGTCGACGATTCCGGGCGCCGCCGCTGCGCAGGAGATGGATCTAGCCCGCATCGAGGAGCAGCTCTGCGGCGTGGCAGACGTGGTCCTGGTCGACCGACGCTCTCTGCGCCACGTCATCCGGCAGCACCGGGCGGCGTCGGGGGTCGTGCCCCACGGGCGCTGCTACGCGATCCGTCGCGCCGAGCTCGAGTCCCTCGACACCCAGGGGCTGCTCCGGCTTCCCTCCGGCTCGGAGCGCGCCTGGGTGCTCCTCGTCCTGCGCCCCTCCCAACGTGAGCTCCGGCGCCTCTCCCCCGCCCAGCTCCACGAGCGGGTGCTGCGGGCGGCGTTCCACGCCAGCGTCCATCGCGCCCTCGAGCTGCGCGCGCTCTCTCCCGGCGCCGTCCGGGCGCGCGTCGAGCGGATCGGGAGGACTGAGTTCGAAGAGATCCGCGCCACGCTCGCTCAGGACGATCTGCTGCTCTCCGAGGACGACGATCGGGAGGTCTACGTCGAGTTCTGCGCGGTCTACCTGGAGCTCTCGTGGTTCGCTCCGGAGCTCCTCGAGGCCACCTTCCCCGGCCTCAGCGATCTGGCGGTCATCGAAGAGGTCGTCGCGAGGGACGTCGACGTCGAGGAGCTGCTCGCCCTCGAAATGCCCGCGTCCATCGGCCCCGCTTCTCGGGCCCATGGAGCCGGCTCGCTCCCGCCGCCGCGGCCCGGTGAGCCAGGCGTCGGGTCCGGCGAGGCGCGGTCCCTGTTGATCGAGGGAGAGCGCGCGGCGCGGCGGCGCGACTTCGGTTGGGCGGCGCTCTTCGGAGCGCGCGCGGTGGGCGCGGCCGACGGGGAGCTCCGCGAGCAGGCCCTGGCGCTCCTCGACGAGGCGCTGCGGACGCTCGCGGGGCAGCTGTGTGTGGCGTTGCGGCGGCCCCCCGCGGGCGAAGGAGGCCTGGACGCGCCGACGAGCGCAGAGGCATGGCGCGCCGTGCTCTCCAAGCTGGCCCTGGGAGCCGCGCGAGCACCGTCGCTGGCGGGAAGCGCCGAGGGCAAGGCCCTGCTGTGTTTGCAGCGGGCCACGGCGGCTCACGAGCGCCCAGGGGTGATCGTGGACGTGCCCTCCTGGATCCTGTCGTGGGGTCGGCGCGCCGTGGTCCGTCCACGCGCCGACACCCGCGAGCTCCAGATCCTCGGACACCTGCAGCGCGCCGCCGAGCACGGGGAACGGATCCGAGGCGTCGAGCGTACGGAGGTCACCAGCCTGCTGCAGGGCGCCGCCCGGCGCGCGGAGGACAAGGTCCGGCTCGCGCTCCGCCCCAAGATCGCCGGGGTCCTCCGGCAGGTGGGGCTCTCCGCTCGATCGGGCCCCGAGCAACAGGCCCGGCACCAGCTCGTCGAAGAGCTGCTCGATCGGATCATCGAGCAGAAGCACCTGTCCCTGTCCCAGCTGCGTGACGCGATCTCCCGCAACGAGATCAAGCTCCCGGATCTCTCCGGCAGAGAAGAGCTCCGGCGCGGCGATCCGTTGCTGCTCGCGGACGCGCACCTCGACGTGGCCCTCGACGGCATCTACCGGCGCGGGGACGTGTACCTGCGAGTCCTCCAGAAGCTCAGCAGCCTGCCCTTCGGCACTCGCCTCGGCCGCATCCTCGCCTTGTACTTCGCGTTCCCACTCGTGGGCGCGTTCGTGGTCCTGGAGGGGTTCCGCTATCTCCTCGGGCCGCCGCTGACCTGGGTGGGATTGCCTGCCGTCGACTTCCTGACGTGGACGAGCTTCTGGGCGACCGCTTCGGTCATCTTCTGCCTCCTGCACAGCGAGGAGTGTCGGGTGCTCGCCCGTCAGTTCCTGGAGGGGATTGGGGTCGTGTTCGCCTGGATCTTCTTTCGCATCCCCCGGGCTCTGTTGACTCGTCCTACGGTGCAGCAGCTGCTGGCGCGTCCGGCGGTGCGCAGCCTGATCCGGTGTGGGCTCATCCCAGCTGCGCTCGCGGCGCTGGCCTACCTGTGCCTGCCTCTCGACGAGGAAGGGACCCTGGTCCAGGCCCTCGCAGCGCTCGTCACTTTCGCCAGCTTCAGCGCGCTCCTGGCCTCGCCGGTGGGCTGGTGGCTCGAAAACGTCGCGATCGACCACCTCGCCCCGACGTGGCACAGCCTGAGCCGCACGTGGATCCCCCAGATGCTCCGCCTCGTCGGTGGGACGTTCCACAGGTTGATGGATGGCCTCGAGCGCGGGCTGAGTCGGATCGACGACGTGCTGCGGTTTCGCCGGAGCGAGTCGAAGGCCCTGCTCGTGGCGGCGGGGATCGCCGGGACCCTCTGGGCCGTGGTGGGCTATGTGATCCGCCTCTACGTGACGCTGCTCGTCGAGCCGGAGATCAACCCGCTCAAGCACTTCCCGGTCGTGACCGTCGCTCACAAGGTGCTCTTGCCCTTCACGCCGGATCTGTTGCGCGCGTTCGATCGGGCGCTCTCGGTGTTCGGAGATTTGGTGGGCGGCGCCGTCGCCGGCGTCACGGTGTTCTTGCTGCCGAGCGTGTTCGGCTTCCTCGTCTGGGAGCTCAAGGAGAACTACCGGCTGTACCGAGCCACGCGCTCCCCGTACGTGCCGAGCGCCCGCTTCGGCCCCCGGGGCGAGACGATGCAGGGGCTCCTCGTGGTCGGGGTCCACTCGGGGACGCTCCCGAAGCTCTACGAGCGGCTGCGGCGCGCGGCTCAGCGCTACGACGTGGCGGCACCCGGCAGCCGCCGCGCGCGGCGCGAGGCCGTCGCCGCGGATCTCGAGCTCCGCCGCTTCCGTAAGAGGCTCGAAGCCGTGGAACGTTCGCTGCGCCATTTCGTGCAGCGTGAGCTCGTCTATCCCCTCTCGACGAGCCCGCGCTGGACGCCCGGGCGGGTGACCATCGGGCGCATCGAGTCGAGCTCGAACCGCGTCCGCATCCAGCTGCGCTGCGCGGACCAGGGAGGCGGCGCGGCCGCACCGGACGCGCTCGCTCCCTGTGAGCTGACCCTCGAGCAGCTCGGTGGCCTGCTCGTGGCGAGCCTGTCGGAGCCGGGTTTCGTCGCCGCGCTCGATGCAGAGGAGAGCGTGCTCTTCGAGAACGCACTTGCCGTCTTCTACCATCGCGCCCAGGTGGAGCTGGTGCGGGAGCAGGTCGAGAGCGAGCTGCCCGATACGGTCCGCTATCAGGTAGCGGAGCGTGAGCTGGTCGTCTGGTCCGGCGACGACTACGAGCGCGTCGCCACCTACCCTCTGGTCGCACACAGGCCGCGCGCCTTGAGACCCCGGGTTCAGGGCGCGCTGCAGCTGCCCGCGCTCGACTCGGAGCGGGTGCTGTACTCTCGACAGCGAATCCTCTGGAGCGCCTGGGAGGACGCCTGGGCCGCCGCCGCGGCGGGGAACGGGCGGGTGCCGCGCCTGTTGCTCGGGCCATCGCTCCTCCCCGTCGTCCACAGAGACGAAACCTTCACCTGAGCCGCGGGGCGTCCTCGTGTTGGTTCGCTCCGGGGCGGATCGTCCTCGGATGGGGCTCGCAGCCAGCCTGGGGTTGCCGGGCGGTCCGGCCCGTCCGACGATGCCTGGGGACGGTGGAATCGGCACGCATGAAACTCGTCGCCCGCTTGCCCGAGCGGTTCGTCCCGCTCGAGCTCTTGGGCCAGGGTGCGAGCGGAGTCGTGTACGCGGTGTTCGACCGCGACCGGGGGGAGCAGCTCGCGCTCAAGATCCTGCACCGGGCCACGGGGCTCTCCCTCGCTCGGTTCAAGAAGGAGTTCCGGGGGATCGCAGACGTCTCCCACGAGAACCTCGTCATCCTGCACGAGCTGTTCTGCGACGGCGACCTCTGGTTCTTCACCATGGAGTGGGTGCGTGGGGCGCCGTTCCTCGAGCAGCAGCCAGCGGCGCCGGTCAGCGGGGCCCGCCTCGCGCGCGCGGGGCTGCGCGACCGGTTCATTCAGCTGTCCCGAGGCATCCGCGCCCTCCACCAGGTGGGCCGCATCCACCGCGATCTGAAGCCCGCCAACGTGCTCGTGGAGGAGGGCGGACGCGTGGTCGTCCTCGATTTCGGGTTGGTCAGCGAGCTGCGCGACGGCCGAGCCAGCCGCGGGGGCGAAGGGCTGGTCGTCGGGACCCCCGCCTACCTCGCTCCCGAGCAGCTCACGGATCGCGAGCTCTCCGCGGCTTGTGATTGGTACGCGTTCGGCTGCCTCCTCTACGAGGCCCTCACGGGCGCGCCGCCGTGGGCCGGGGCCACCCTGGCCAGGAAGCTCTCGACGGACCCGCCGCCGCCGAGCCGCCTGGTCGGTGAGGTCCCCCACGACCTGGAGGCATTGTGTATGGCTCTCCTGCGGCGGGATCCCGCCGCTCGGCCCAGCGGCGACGAGATCGCCCGCATCCTCGGCGACGTCCGGGAGTTCTCCGCGCCGAGCGTCGCACCCTCCGCGCGTCAGGGGACCACACCTCTGGTCGGCCGTACCCTGGAGTCCGCGGTCCTCGACGAGTGGCTGTGCGGGGGCGGGGGAAAGGCGTCCGGACAGCCGCGGGTCGCCGTGATCGCGGGCGCCTCCGGCATCGGGAAATCGAGCCTGGCCCAGGCCTGGGTGGCGCGCGCGGAGGCGCGGGGCGCCCTCGTGTTCGCGTCACGCTGCCACCAGCAGGAGAGCGTGCCCCACAACGCCTGGGACGGCATCGTGGACCAGCTGGCGGAGCACCTGAAGGAGCGCTGTGTCCGAGAAGGGCCGCGCCAGCTCGATCCGGTCCTGGTCCGCTCGTTCCCCGTACTGCGAGCCGTGCCCGGCCCCGATGGCTTCGACGCCGACGTCCTGTTCGATCCGGCGGAGAAGCGGGCCCTCGCGGTGCGCGCCTTGCGCGCGCTGCTCCGGGAGATCGCGGCCTACGCGGAGCTGATCCTGTACGTCGACGATTTCCAGTGGGCGGACGCCGACAGCGTGCAGCTGTTCCGCGAGCTGCTCACCGGGTACGACCCGCCGCGATTCCGCTTGATCCTGACCTTCCGGAGTGACGACACCGCGTCCGCGCCGGCGCGGGCGCTGTTCGAGGACCCCGACATCGCGCAGGCGATCCGGCGCATCGAGCTCGGCCCTCTCGCTCCGTCCCAGGCAGCCGAGCTGCTGGCGGCGGTCGACGGGGTGCCGGACGCGGCGCGAGCGGGCATCCTGACGGAGGCGGCCGGCAACCCCTACCTGCTCGTGGAGCTTGGCCGGAGCGCGAAGCGGCTCCACTCGGAGGGGATCCCCTTCGATCTGCGGAGCGTCGTGGCGGAGCGGGTCGCCGCGCTCTCGGACTCGGAGCGGTTGCTGTTCATGCGCCTGGCCTTGTTCGCTCGCCCGGCGCCGTTGTTCGTCACGCTGCGCAGCGCAGGGCCGTCGGCGACTCTCGAGGACGTGCGGCGCCTCGAGGTGGCGGGGCTCGTGCGGATCATCCGGCGTGACGCGCGCGTCTGGGTCGAGACGTATCACGATCGGCTCCGCGCGGTCGTCGGCGAGCGGGTGGGCGAGGAGGAGCGGCAAGAGCACTTTCGCGCGCTCGCCCTCGCCTTCGAAGAGCACGAGCGCAGCGACGGCGCGGCCCTGTCGATCTGCTGGAAAGAGGCTGGTCACCCGCGCAAGGCGGCCAGCTACGCCCTCGACGCCGCGCGACGAGCGGAGCGCAAGCTGGCCTTCGATCGTGCTGCGGGCTGGTACGAGGAGGCGCTGCTGCTGGGAGCGTACACCGCCGAGCAGCGCCACCGGATCCTGATCGATCTGGGGCGCGCTGCGGATCTCGCGGGCTACGGGGCCCGCGCCGCGCGGGCGTTCCAGGAAGCTGCCGAAACCGCCGGGCCCGTCGAGCGTACGGAGCTGCTGCGACGCGCCGCCCAGGCCTTGATCGCCAGCGGCCTCGAGGCGACGGGCATGGAGATCCTGACGGAGGTGCTGGCCGCCGTGGGCTGCCCGACCCCGAAGAACACGCTCGCGGTCCTGACCTCGCTGACGTGGCAGCGGTTCGACCTGCAGCGGAGGCGGCTGGAGATCGGCCCGCGGCCTCTCACGGCGCTGGAGCGTCGCCAGCTCGACGCGCTTCACGTCGCGGTCGTCTCCGCGTTCCACCACGACCCCTTGCGGGGGTGGCTGTTCGCGGCCATGCAGCTCCGGCGCGCGCTCGCGGGCGCGGACGAGCAGAGGCTGCTGCAGGCCGTCAGCAACTATCTCGCGTTCGCGGCGACCCAGGTCGTCAGCGACCCTACGGTGGTGCGCGCCTTCGAGGACTTCGGGAGGTCCTTGTCGTCGCGGGTGAGCGACCCGGCGCTGGCGGCCTGGTTCGAGACCGCCCGTGGGACACGAGCCTTGTTGGAGGGGCGCTGGCGCGAGGCCACCGAGCGCTTGCGTGCGGCCGAGCGTGTGCTGCGCGAGCAGCCCGGGAAACGTTGGGAGCTCACCACGGCGCGGCGCGTTTACGCCGCCGCGGTGCAGCTCGTCGGTGACATGGGCTGCATCGAAGCCGAGCTCCGCGACTGGCTCGCCGACGCGGAGCGGCGCGACGACCGGGAAGGGGTCATCACCCACTCCCTGGCCCTCGGCTACGCCGTCTTGGCACGTGGGGACACGAGCGAGCTGCCGATCTTGCTCGAGCGGGTGCGCCGTCTCGCCGGTCCCTCCCACAGCGCTCACATGAACATCAGCTGGGTCGAGGCCTTCTGGCGCTGTTACGAGGCGCCGGACGAGGTGGCGCTCTCCGAGGCTTACCGCCGGCTCCAGTACCTGCGGCGCTCGGAGCAGCGCTTCGTCGCGTTCTTCCGCGCCTGGAACGGAGGCTACGAGGCCCGGGTGGCCACGGCGCTGGCCTTCCACACCCAGGGCGCTGCGCGCCAGCGCTGGCGGCGCGAAATGCGCAAGGTCCATGGGCGCCTGCTCCGAGCGAAGTGGGCCCCCGCGACCGCTCAGGCCCTGCAGCTCGAGGCGGCCCAGCTGTTGTTGGAGGGGCAGAGCGAGGACCGGTGTGCCGCGCTGGTGGAGCGGGCTGCCGCTTTCGATGAGGGGTGTGGATCCACGCTGTTCGCCGCCACGAAGCGGTATGCCGCCGCGCGCCTCCGCCGGGACGCGCGCGGCGCCGAGGACGCCGCGCGCGTGATCCGGGGGCTCGGGGTCAGCGACGTGGAGTCGATGGTTCGAGCTCACGTGCCGTTGCATCGGGTGTCATGACCGCGCTGGCGGCGGCGTCCGGGAGCGTGGGCAGCGCCGCCGTAGGGTCAGGCGCGCCCGGGGCCGCAGCTGCGGTGGCGGGCACGGAGGTCGTGGTGACGCCACCCCTCCGTTGCGCGGGCGCTCCGACGTCGAGCTCGAGGTGACAGCGCCAGTACCGGGTCAGGAAGACCTCCCCGGGATCGCACTCCTCGCGCAGGGTGAGGAAGTCCTCCCAGCGGGGATAGCGCCTCCCCACGGACTGTCCGGCTTTGGACCCCGGCGGGGGCAGGTACTTGCCCCAGTGGGCCCGGAACTCCAGCTCGCCGAGGGCATCCCAGAACTTCGGGAAGTAGTCGAGCACTGGATCTCCGCGGTTCCCCCGGAACCAGAACACGTCCACCCGGAAGACGTCCTGGCCGTAGGCCGGGCTCAGCCACGACTCGGTCCGCCTGGTCGCGTAGAGCTCACAGGCGTAGGTCCCGGCGACGTCCGGATCGCGATAGAGTTCGAAGAGGCGCCGCATGACCTCCGCCGTGTGCTCGATGGGGAACCACAGCTCCGTGAACTCCGTCGGAAGGAAGAAGTCGTCCACGTGGGTGTCCATCGGCAGGTTGCGGTCCCAACGATCGTGGAAGCGCTTGGGCGGATTGGGCAGAAAAAACCTCACCACGTGGGGGAACAGGGGCAACGCCCAGCGCCCGATGGCGCGGAGCACACCGTTGCCATGAGCGAGCCCCCAGAGGGTCAAGAACCGACCCGCGAACCACTGCGCCAAGGGGCGATCGGCTCCGTAAGGGATTGGAGGCGAGGGCACCTCGTTCGTGCGGTGCCCCTCCCACAGCACCATCTTGTCGACACCCGCCTGGGGCCACCACAGGATGCGGCAGTACTCGACCTCACGGAGGTAGGCGGCGAGGCCCGTCGCGCCGTCCGCGAGCAGCTCGACACGGCGCGGGGGCAGGGCGCCGTCCGCGGGCACGTGCAGGACGGGCGTGGTGACGGGATCCTGCGGGGAATGGGGGGCGCCTTCGATGCTTCCCGTGATCTCGCGCCCCTCGACCTGGTAGGAGGGCTCGCAGGCGAAGGTCACCTCGGTCACGACCCCGAGCAAGCCCATGCTCACCATGGCCGCCTGGAAGGTGTCCGGATCCCGGTCGCGGTGGGCGACCCGCAGTCGCCCCGTGCCATCGACGAAGCGGATCTCGACGACCGCGGCGTTCAGGGAGTGCCGTAGGCTGCCGCCGGAGGAGCCCGTCGCGAGGAAGCCTCCGACCGTCTGGTGCACGATGCCCCCCAGGTCCGGGAGGGCCCAACCGAGCGCCCCCAGGTGACGGCAGAGATTGTTCTGGCCGGAGCCGGGGACGTTCGGGGATTCGCCGAGGTGCATGCCCGCCTGCACCGTGATGAGTTTGCGGGTGCGGTCGAGGTCGACGATGCGGTCGAGGCGCTCGAGGCTGAGGTGCACGCCGGGAAGTCGGCTCGGTCGACGGGGCGGGGGGCAGGGGGGCTGATCCGCTTCGATCGCCCGCGGGACGGAGTGACCCGAGCCGATGACGCGCAGCAGGCTGCGGCCCTCGCGAGCCTCGCGGACGTGTGCCTGAACTTCCCGCGTCCCCTGCGGATGGAGGATTTCCGTGCGCTGCAGAGCTCGGGCGCGGGCGTACAGGCGCGGAAACCAGAGCGTGATGGCGAGATAGGGGAGCGCGGCTGCGTAGCCATACGAGTTCAGGGTGTGAGCCCCGACGGCCCCGATCAGCAACACCGAGGTGATCGAGTCCAGGAACCACGAGCCGGCGAGCTGGCCCTTCACCACGGCGAGATCGCGCGTGTACTGGGCCCCCCACATCGCGATCGTGTTCACGAGGAACGTCATCCCGTAGGCGCGGATGAGCCAGTACGCGACGGGATCCGTGACGCCGAGCAGCGCGCCGATCCAGGGCGCCGCGAGGATCAGGAGCGCTCCGACCACCAAGGTGAGCATCCCCACCCAGAACAGCGGCCGCCAGAAGGGCCACGCCTCCCGGGTGGGCGTGGGACCCCGGCGCGCGGAGCGCCGCACGAACCGGGCGAGCCCGGCGCAGAGGAGCCCCATCGCCAGCAGCGCCACGCTCCCGATCGGTGGCGCCGCGAGCACGCAAGCGAGGACGCCGAGGGTCGTCCAGTACAGGGCCGTCCCGGTGAGGAGCGCGACCAGCGCACGCACGTCCCGGGAGTTCTTGGAGAAGAGGAGATTGATGCCCAGCAGGCCGCAGGAGAGGCCCAACTTGCGCACCAGGAGCTCGCGGATCGCGGTCGCCTCCAGCCCGGCCAGGTCGAGCACGAGCCCCGGCGTCGCGAGCGACACGAGGAGCGGCGGGAGCATCGTCAGCGCCAGAAGGGAGAACAGCCGCTGTCGCCACGCGATGTCGGGCAGAGGCGTCACCGTCTCGAGGGGAGCACGTTCCTCGCGCGCCTCTTCGATCGACCTGAGGGACAGGGACCGGGTACCCGCCACGTCGGTGACCTGGAGGGTGCCCGGGGCCCCCCCTGCGCCGTCCGGCACCTGCTCGGCGTCGAAGGCGGCGACGTAAACCGTGAGGGGCGACGCCTCGTCGGGGTTGAGCTCCGGGCGCACCACACCACGGATGCTCGCTCCGCCCCGCACGAGGGTGACGACGGGAGGCGACGCGGATCCGGTGGTCCGGGCTCGGGCCCCCGACGCGGGCGGTGGCGTCGAGGCGGGCGGGCGCTCGGTGGCGAAGGCGAAGCGCAAGGTCTTCCCGCAGCGCGGCTGCTCGTAGGCGACCTTCAGGAGCTGCTCGACCCCTCGCTGGGGCAGGGTGGCCGTGGTCGGCTCGAGGCGCTCCCCGAGCTTCGGGAGGGGACGCCCGGGGGTGAGCAGCTGCTCGACGAAGCGGCTGAGGGTGAAGGGCCCGTAGAGCGTGCTCGCTCCTTCGTAGTGCTGCTTTCGGTACTCCGCCGTCGTGGTGAAGTAACCCACGTAGTCACCGGCGTAGCCGAGGACGCTCACCGAGGAGACGCCGAGACGCTGTCGCGCCGCCTCGCGGATGACCCGCGCCGCCGTCACCGTGGGCTCTCCGGGGACGGTGCAGACGACGTGGTCGCCCAGCCGCAGCCGATGCCAAGGATGAAAGGGGGCCACGTCCAACCAACCCCGGATCGCTGCCTGGACGCTCCCCAGCGCCGGCGCCTTCGGGGCGTGCTCGCCGTGTCCGCCCCGGAACCCCTCCGCGACCAGATCCGACACCCAGCGCCAGCTGCGGAACGCCGAGGCGCCGTCCTCCGAGCCACCGAGGGCGGGCACGCCGATGGCCCAGCGCGGGGATCCGGGCGTGGCACGGACTTCGAAGCAACCACTGCGCAGAGTGAGGGGGAGCGGCGCCGTCTCCGTCTCGGCGCGGGCTCTCTCGATGGCCGCGAGGGTCGCGTGCCCGACGGCCTTTCCCACCCGCTCGGCCAGGGCGAGCCCCTGCGTTCTGCCGGGATCGCGCGGATCCATCGACGTGACGTCGCCCGCCGCGCCCGCGCCCATGGCGACGACCGCATCTCCTTCGACCCCTCCCTCGATCGTCGAGACGGCCACACCGGGCCAGTCGCGGTGGAAGGTCCTCCACTTCGGTCCGAGCGCGGTCGGGTGGCACCCGAACCAGGCGAAGCTCCCGACGAGCTCTTGGTCGACGAGCGCGGTCAGCACCGTGACCCTCGGGTCGATGGCCTTGTACTCGGCGGGGAGGTCCGGGGGCGGGGCGGGCTCTCCCGACGGGGGCGGGTTGGCGGCGTAGGCCTCGTAGCTCCGGTTGCGGCACTCGCCCCAGAGGAGTGTCTCGTGAACGCCCACCCTGCCGGGGCGCCGCTGTTCGTAGGCGGTCCTGCAAGCGTTGGCGATGCGCTCCGCGGCGAACTTCGTCCAGCGAGGATTGAAGCCGCACAGGGACTTCTGAGCGAGCAGATCGTAGAAGCGGTTGCCGAAGAAGCGCCCAGGAGCCGTATGCGTGTGGGTGCCCGAGAGGATCAGGCAGTCTCGGAGCTCGGCGGGGAGCCGCGCTCGCACCTCCTGGTGGAGTCGGAGGGACGCGGAGAGGAGATCGACGAAACAGAGCAGCGCCGCTTCGCCTGTCTCGCAATCTTCCAAATACAGTGCCCGCGCCCACAGGGCATCCGATTCCGGCGTGTTTGGGGGAGCCCTGCGGCCGATCTGCCCTGCGCGGGAGTAACCCGCCATGGCGTGTTTCCCCGGGGGAGTGAGGTCCTCCCGCCCCGCGCCTACGATGCAGTTGCCCCCGCTCAGCTTCGTGACTTTGGCCATCCTCCCGCTCCTAGCGGAAGGAGCGCCTGACGTATAGTCCGCAGCGCCCGATCGCGTGCTTCGTAGTCCTTCGCTGCTCTGCAGAGCTTCTGATCCCCGCCCCGCGCCTCAAGGCATCCGGGATGCGCCGAGGGGAGGCTGCTCTTTGCCCCAGTCGACGACCTGATCCCAGGCCTCCGTGTGGAAGAACGGGAACGACGCGGGGGGCGGGGGCTCTCCCTGGGCGCGGCACTCCGCCAAGGCCCCGAGGAGCAGGCGCGCGTCCTGCTGCTTGCGGTTCACGCGCCCCGCGGGGAGGAAGCCTTCGAGCGCAGAGAGGACGTGCGGGTCCACTCCGGCGTCTCGGGCGCGCTTCAGAATTGCTGGGTAAGTCCGCTCGGGATAAAATAGAGATTTGGCCACCTGAACGAGCCCGCCGTGTGCCTCCGGTGGCAAGACGCCGGCCTCTTCTGCGGCGAGGAGCGTCGCGCGGATGTTCACCATGGCCTCGGAGGTTGCGCGGAAGCCCGCGCTCGCGTCCTCGTGGGCGACGGCCACCTCATCGTCGTCGGTCAACTCGCCCGAGCGGAAGGCCTGGTAGATGGCCCCGACGCCACGCATCCCGAAGCGGTCGAGTTCGGCCGCGCGCAGCGCCCCCATGCTCGCCGCGCCGAACACGTGGATCCGTTGCTGGAGCGCCCACAGGATCTCCTTGTGCCAGACGGCTGGAACCCGCTCGAAGTACCCGTCGATGAGGCCGATGGCGAACGGTCGTTCGCGGACTGCCCGGTACACGTCCCCTTGTCCGGCCGGCGGTAGATAGACCGCGTCGAGCTCCTCGCGAGCGAGGTCGGCTCTCAGCGAGGGGCCGAGAAAGACGAAGATTTTCACGAGGCGGCCTCCTTTCGCTGCCTCTCGAGGAGAGCGCGCGCGCGAGGACCCGGCACGTAGCCGGGGACGTGGTGGTACGGCTCGAGCCCGGGGACGACGACCCGGACGACCGGGATCGCGAACTCGGGCTTCGTGAGGTCGACGACGATCGCCTGGTCGAGGCCCGCCTTCTGCAGACCAGAGGTCAACGTCACCAGATCCTCTTCGAAGGAATCGTTCTCGTAGCTGGGCGTCGCGTCGAACGCACGGGTCGCCGTCTCGGCGAGGCGGCGACGAGCGTGCTCGATGAGCTCCGCCTGCTGGGTCTCTGCGTAGCGGCCCCGACCGTTGTCGTCGCGCGAGCCCGCGATCAGGGTGAGCCGGCCCTGCGCCGCTTCCGTGAGGGCCCGCAGCAACGCCACTTCCCGGACCGGGTGCGTCCCCATGCCTTCCACGGGGCCGAGGACGCGAAACGGGTTGGAGCCGCGATCGAGGATGACGGCCTTGAACGTCGCGATGCCGATGTCCGACGTCATGTCCCAGACCGCGACCTCGACGTCTGCTTCGTCGAAGCGTCGCAGCAGGCGGACGCACTCGGGATCGGTGATCGTGCTCAAATCGACCCGCAGACGAGCCTGCTGCTCGAGCGGGTGGAGCCGGAAGAGCGCGGCGGCGTCGCGTTCGATCACTTCGCAGAGACCGTGCGAAATGGCCTCCAGCGGATGGTTGCCCGACGCCAGACCATTGGAGCTCATCACGAAGCAGCCGCTGCCCGTGGGGAACGGCATGGTGAAGTTGTTGTGGACGAGCTCGAAGGGAAGCCACAGCGGCCGGGACGTGAACAGGTCCATCCCGGCGATCCAGAGCAGGCTGTAATCGGGATGAAACGGGCTCACGGAGACGCGCGGCAAGGCCTCCACCCGCACCAGTTCGTGGGAGAACCGCAGGTCGTTCCACGAGCCGAGCTTGAGCGGATGACCGATGCGCTCGGCGTGGAACAGCTCGGCGGCCTCCATCAGCCCTGACGCACGCGCAGCGTCCAGGGTCGTCCCTTTCCCCTGCGAGACGGCGAGAGACCGTGAGTTGGGGCGACACACCTGGACGACCGGAATCCCGATGCAGTCGAGTCCCGTCACGTGCGCGACGCGCGTGATACCCAGCGGGCCGCTGAGCGCCAGGACGCGAGCGGCCGTCTCCGCCGGATCGACGAGGCGATGGGTACCGCGGGTGAAGCGCTTGGGTGTGGTTGACTTCGTAGTAACCAGCTCTGCTGCTCCGGGTGATACGGACGTTTGCCTCGTCGGCCGGGCCTCGGGTGGCTCGGTCGTACCAGCTATCTGGTATCCTTCTTTGGGTCGTCTTTGCCCTGGTCCTTCAGGACGGCCTTCAGGTTGACGATCGTGCAGATGTGCCCAATGCCGACAGCCAAGTCCGGCGGGATGTGCGCCAAGTATGTTCCGAATCGGGTGAGCTGGTCGAGCATGCCTGCGCCTCCCGCATCCTTCACCTCGTTAGCCTCGGTCTGCCACTGCTCCCGGTTGATCTTGTAGTACTTGCCGTCGTCCCCAGCGACGATGATCGTGTACCGGGGATCGGCGACTCCCTGATCCTTGCTAGATGCCATATGGACCTCCTCCTGTTGCTTGTCTCCCGAGGATTGAATCTTCGTGCTCACGGAGCGCGCTGCCCCGGTAGAATCTCCAAGGCGGGCGACCCACGTGGAGACCGCGGAAACGTGTTCGCGGCGTAGGCCTCTCCATCGTCTTCGATGCGTCGGCGAGCTGCGATTCTCGCGAGGCCTTCGGCGGGTGTCAAGATAGTTGTCGCTTGAAGATTACGACGTGAGTGCGTCGTCGTTTGCCGCCGATGAGTCCCAATCAAGGATTTCGCGCACTTTCCCGATCAGGTCGCGCCGCCCTCGGCTCCAGCCGTTCCGCCAAGTAGTGAGACCGATAGCCATCGCCGGTATCTCAACGTACCAGGACGCCCGCCGAACTCGGGATTGGGCTTTCGCCAGGGGCGAGGGCTGTATGCCTCCGTGCACTCCGGCTCCGCTCCGGTGCTCGCGAAACCTCGCCACTGGCTCAAGGAACGGCCGGGCTCGACGGGGGCAGCTCGAAGGGACGGGGATGGGTTCAGATGCCACCCGTCCGGGGTTCATGCGCATTGAAGGCTGGGTTGAGTGTTCTGGAAGTAGGGGGCTGGCTGAAGATGTTCCACGACCTTGGCTCGAGCCAGGTTGTCGGCGAGCAGTATGTTGTAAAGCTCGTTGTTCTTCAGGGCATCCAAAGGATCGCGGAGGCCGTTCTGGCTTTCTCCCGGTGGGGCAATCCAGAACTCGTTCAGCGTGTTGAGGGGGCCCGTGATGTTCTGAAAGATCCCGATGTTCTGCCAGCCCAGCTCTGCGAGAGTGGGGAGCAGGGCGCCGATACCGAACAGGTAGGCCCCCAACTTCTTGGTCGAAAACTGCCGGGTGACTCGGGAGTAGCGAAGGTTGGGGTTGCTGTCGAACGGAACTCGTGGGAACGGAACGATCGTGGCGATACTCTGGAATTCTAGACTGATGAGTCCGTTGATCTCGGTGTAGAGCTGATCGTCGGCGGACCGGGCCATGATGTCGGCAAGTGCGAGCTTGCTCGGATCGGGCATCATGAACAAATTGACGTAGCGTCTCGTTGGTCCTTTTAGATCGTTTGCCAGTGTAGGATGTATGGCGGTTCGGAAGAGCTCGTTGCCTATGTGCTCGGATGGGCTCGGTGTGCGCAGCGCAGAGATCATGTAGGCGTCCCAGCCTGGGTCGAGGCGCTGGAACGACCCCAGTTCTTGAAACTCCCTCACCCTTTCTTCGAACAGCTCTGCCCTTCTCTCAGGGACTATGATGTCGGCGTAGAGTGCGTATGTGATCATGGGAGACCTTTAGCTCTGCTCGATTCGCTTCGGGAGTCGTAGGGCGTGCTCGGCGTAGGGGCGAGCCGCCTATATCAAAACTCTTGAATCGTCTCTGGCGATCAGCACGCGCCGACTACATCACGAGCCACGCTGCCCGCGCGAAGAGTCTCGCCCAGCCCCACCCACTATCTCGACGTCACGTTCGGAGAAGAGCGAGCAGCCCCGACGCGCGCGCGGCGTCCAGGGTCTCGTCCCTTTCCCCTGCGAGACGGCGAGAGACCGTGAGTTGGGGCGACACACCTGGACGACCGGAATCCCGATGCAGTCGAGCCCCGTCACCAGGAACCGATGCTCCCGGTCTTTCGCCGCGAGGCGCTGGGCGCTGCGCCGTTATTGGCCGCCTCCGCCTTCCTCGGTGTCCTTGCTCGGGTTGTTCTGCAGGATGCTCTTCAAATTGACGATGGTGCACACCGACCCGATGCCGACGTACCTCTCCGTCGGGATGAAGGCGAGGTAGGAGCCCCATTCGATCAGCTGATCAACGACACCTTGCTCCGCTGGTGTGATCGGTGTGCCATGCTCCTGCCACTGACTACCAGTGAGTTTGTAGTACTTGCCGTCTTCAGCGGCGATGATGATCGTGTTCCTGGGGTGGTCCAGGTCGGGTGTCGGTTTCGTTTCGTTGGACATGGTAGCTCCTCCTATTGTTGTTGCGCATTCTTCAGTTGACGGGTCGCGAACTCACGAACCGTCATCATTCGACCGGGGACCAATTCCAATGCCGCACGAGGGGAGGCTCGATAGCCCCGCGCGGTGTTCAGCATCAGCGCTGCGAATGCCTCCTCGATTGGGTTTTGGGCTCCCGCGAGCTGGGCTTCCAAGGCCCCCTCGGGAACGAACTCCAGCTCGACCTTTGGGCCCCCCAGCTGCTCGAACAGGCGGACCACGTCGAGTTGGCTCAGAGCGTCAGGGCCTCCCAGCGGCAACGTCTTGTCCCGGAGGGCGGGGACTTCCAAAGCCGCTACCGCGAAGCGCGCCACGTCGAGGAAGGACACCCAGTTGACCGGTTGTTGCCCGTCACCCAGGATGCGGGCCTTGCCATGCACCGGGTCGAATCCCAAGGCGGGGCTCAGCCAGACTTCCATGAAGTCGAGCGGTTGGAGGATGGTGTGCGCCATCTCACTCTCCTCGACGGCGCGCTCGACGGTGCGCTTCGCCCGCTGCAGAGCGCAGTCGACATGCAGAGGAGCGAACGACACGTGGACGAAATGGTCGACCCGTGCATTGCGGGCGGCGTTGACCAGAGCGAGGTGTCCCTGTTCGTCGACAGACTCGATCGAGTCGCCTGGTTGTCGAGAGAGCGTCGCGCTGGCCGTGCTGATTACGGCGCGCACGCCGTCACACGCGGCTGCCAAAGAGTCTGGCGACTTGAGATCCCCAACTACCGTTTCGGCACCCTGCTCACGCAGGGTGGCTTGGACGGATGAGTCGGAAGATGCGCGAACGAGCGCCCTCACAGGCACGTCGGCGGCTCTGAGTAAGCGAACGATCTCTCGTCCGAGTAGACCGGTAGATCCAACGACTAGAATCATGGGTTGGCTCATTTCAAATAGGAGTCCATTGTGTCGCGCCACTCTTGATCGGGTAGCGTGTCGAGTTCTTCGCAGATCTTCTCCATCCAGGGCCCGCTCCCGTTCAAGCCGCCCGCTTTGCGGACCAGCTCGTAGAACGTCCCGGGGGTGTTCTCGAAGCGGTTTTCAGTGTACCAGACCTCGGTCACGCTGTTGAGCGGACCGGTCAACGCTTGATACGCGCCACAGTTGATCCATCCGTTCGATTCCAGGAGCGGTACGGGGATGCCGCTCTTGTACACGAAGGCTCCGAGATTCCGCACCGGGAATCGACGATGGACTTCGATGAACGTTCCCGTGTTGCCGGCAGGCGAAGGTGGACGGGCGACGGACACCAAGTTCTGGATCTCGCGAACGACGATGCTGTTCGCCGCTACGTACACGTTGTCATCCGTCAACCTTTGCATGACCTCCGCGAGGCCAGGAGGATCGGGGACGTCCCAGATGTTCACGAAGCGGACACAGTTCTCGGTCTGTGTGCTTCCCTTTGCCAACGTCCGTGAACCGCGCTCGCGTCCTCGCTCCAGGCTGCGGGGCTTCCGCCCCCGCAGCCCATATCGCAACTTCCAGCCGAATGGCGCGAAGATTTCGCGAAGTCTAGGGTCGTTGACGACGTTCTCGAAATCCTGGGCGTTCTTCTCCTCTACGAGAAGTTCGACGTGTAGATAATAGTCGGCCATCGCTTGGTCCTTCGGGTTGGTTCACAGGTATCCAGAGCTCTCGAGGTGGCGCAGGGCTGTCGCGAGCGCTGATCGGGCGGAAGATGGTTCGCGTGCATCACGAAACCGGGCGGCGCGCGCCAGCGCGTCCATCGCATCGCCGGGGAGTGGCTGCTGCGTGTGGGCGAGCAGTGTGTCGACGCGCTCCAAAGCACGATCGACGGCGTCCTCTTTCAAGTCCAGGTACAGCAACGTTAGTGTCGCGATCCACTGCATCGGGAAGGCAAGCGCCAGGTCGCTCCAGATGGAGACTGCTGCTTCTGCGTGAGTACGCGCGGCGTCGATCACCCCGGTTTTCAGCGCCACCCACGACCGGTGAGCATGAGCCGCTGCTACGTAGTCGCGCATGTCGCCAGCATGGGCGGCGCGAGCGCTCTGTTCCGCGTATTTGGCGGTCTCCTCGACGCGCCCCAAGCGCCGCGCCGCTAGCGTCAAGTAGCTCAGGCAGCGTGCGCAATGTGCAATGTCACCCGCCCGTTCCGCGAGCTCCAGGGCGGCGCGCAGTTCGACCATCGCCTCCTCGAACGAGTCTTGCCAAAGGAGCACGAACCCGAGGTTGAAGCGTGCCATCGGCAATCCCTCGATGACACCGTATTCTTCGCACACCGCGACGGCGGCATGGGCGTAGGCGAGCGTCTCTTCCGTGGTGACGTACCGATCGCGCCGCAAGTTGAGCTGCAGCTGACTTTGATAGAACCGCACGCGGTGCTGAGCGGACCCATGTCGGTCGACGACGGGCCTCAGGCGCTGGACGATCGCTTCCATTTGATGCGTATACCGATCCAGTAGTATACCCAGAGTTCGTCGATGTGGACCATGATCCACTCGTTTCGTTCTTCGGGGGAGAGGGTGTCGGGCGTCCCGCTCGCGCCGCCGAGCGCTCGTTCCGCCTGCGCATAGCACTCCAGCGCGTCATCGTGTTGGTGTTGGGCTTCCCACGTCTTGCCGGTCTTTCGGTGTAGACGGGCGACTTGAGCCGGCGTGCAGTGGGGATTGGCTGTCA
>JAAZAA010000336.1 GCA_012514535.1 Myxococcales bacterium
CCTTCGATGTTCGAGGCGGAGCGGAGCTGGTAGGGCTTCGCTTCCGTAACTCCGGGGGTGCCAGCGGTGGCATTTTCGATTGTGCCGAGGGAGCGATCGTAGAAGCCACGCGAGTCGTCCCCGCTCTTGTCCGTGTTGCCGAGCCAGTCGTACTCGAAGGTCTGACGCAAGACGCGCTTGTCGAAGGCGACGTGGGGGGACGGCGGCGCGCGGCGGCCGTCCGTCGCTTCCCCACCGCTGGCGACTTCGTCGGCGAAGGGGGAGACCCACTGGTCGTCGCCTGCGGAGTAGACGTAGTCGATGCGCGTGGCGCGGTAGAGATCGTCGTACTGGATCTTCCTGGTGACGGGTTTGGCCCCTGCGGGCCACTCGGCGGGGTTGCGCAAGTCTCGGATCTCGACCGGATTGCCCACGCTTTCTGTTCGGAACTGTTGATGAGATCGCCACATCCTGACCGCGGGTGGCGGGACTAGACCGCCGCCGTGGTCCGGGCGCGCCGTCGCAGGAACCACGGCACGAGCAACCCTACGGACAACCACCCGCCGCTCGCGGGCCCCGATCCTGCGGCCCGGCAGCTGCAGCTCACCGTCTTCATGTCCTCGTCGCCCAAGGGATACTCGGTCTTCGGATCGTCTCCGTCGATGATGTCCTTGTCCTCTTCCACGTCGCAGTCCGTCTCGGCCACGCCGCAGCCGCAGTTGCCCTCTTCCGTCTTCTGCGGATCCTCCGGGCACTCGTCTTCGCAATCGAGCACGCCGTCGCCGTCCGTGTCGTCGTCGGGGCTGCCGCAACCGCACTCGCCGGGGACCGTCTTGTCCGCATCCTCGGGGCACGAATCCCTACAGTCGGGGGTCCCGTCGCCATCCGTGTCCGTGTCGGGAATGCCGCAGCCGCACTCGCCGGGCCAGGTCTTGTCCTCGTCCCGCGGGCACTCGTCGAGCTCGTCCAAACCGACGCAGGTGCCCCCGAGACAATAGCTGTCCACACCGCAGACGATGCCGTCGGCCACCGTCGACGAGTCGAGGGTGTAACAGGTGAGCGAGTTGTTCGCGTCGCCGCATCGGGGAGCGCTGCAGCCACCGGCCGCGACGCAACTCTCCGAGGGCGCCACGAAGTCGATCCCGTAAGCCGCGCTCAGCTCCTCGCATTGACCGCCGCGCGTGACGCACCGCCCCTCGAAGCAAGAGCCGCCGTACCCCGACGCGTCCTCGCACTCCGCGCCGCCGCGCGGCCAGAGATCGGCGGGGCAAGCGGCGCTCACCCCGTCGCAGACCTCCTCGGTGTCGCAGGCGTCCCGCGCGGCCCGGCACACGGTGTCGCGGGGGGCGATCTTGCACTCGGCGCAGCACGCGTCCGTGAAGTCGCTGCACTCCGCGCCAGCGACGAGCCGGCAGGTGCTGCCGTCGCAGCACGGATCGATGGCGCTGCAGTCCTCGGCGCCGCAGTCACAGGTCTCCGCTCCCGTCACCACGCCGTCGCCGCAGTTGTCGAAGGCCGCGGTGGCGGGCAGGTCCTCGATGCAGCGCGGGGCGAAGCCCTCCAAGAACTGCGTGTAGTACTCGAGGCTGCACGAGGAGAACGCTGGAGAGGCGAGGCCATTGTTGGTGGCCACCGCCGCCATCAGGAACCCGCTGGAGGGACACGCGTTGCCCTCCCCGTCGTGCTCCATGCCCAGGGTGTGGCCGATCTCGTGCGCGGTCGTCTCCGCAGGAAGCGCCAGCAGATCCGCGGTGGCCTGCACGATGATCCCGCTGAAGCCCGGCCAACACATCCCCGCCAGGGGCGCGAGGCCGATGGTGGCCCCTTGGAACTCGCGTCCGCTGAGCAGAGCGTGCAGATCGTGATGGGGGAGCTCCGCGCTCCCCGCCCACGCTTCGAAGGTGTCGAGCAGGAGGTTGGCGTTTACCTCGAAGCCCGCGCCGACGTCGTAAGGATCCGTGTCGAAGGTCACCTGCCCCGTGAGCACCACCCGCACCCGCGGCTCGAGCCCCGAGCCCGCCATGATCGTGTTGACCTCGGCGGCCAGCGCCACCGCCGCCGCTTCCGCCGCCGGGGCGCCCCCCACCTCCGCCACCCGCGCCGCGTCGTTGACGAAGAGCAGCTCGATGTACTTGGTCTCCCGGGGCGTACCTTCATAGAGGGGCAGCACCCGCGGCACCTGCCGCGTGCTGCGTCGTAGCCCGATGTGCTGCGCGGGAGCCTGCCTGCCTGCGTCCCGCGCGGCCCGCAGCTCCGCCGTCGGCACGACGACGTGAGGAACCTCATGGGGGGTGCCCGAGCCCGTCGCCGGCTCGGGGGTGATCGTCCAAAGCCGATCCGCGAAAGCGAAGGTGCCGTGCAGGGCCGCGCCCACGTCATAGCCCCCCGTGTGCAGACAGGTCGACACGGAGACGAAGCTCCCCTCGATGACCGCGCCCGATGCGGCATCGTGCAGGCTCCCCTCGTAGAGACAGTCGGGAGCTTGGGAAGAGTGCTGGGTCATCCGTCCATCCGCGCCGAGTCGGAGGACGCCGTACTTCCCCGTGACGGGCGCCGGGATGCGGCGGAGGGAGATCAACAGATCTCGCCCTTGCAGCCGCGTCTCGAAGGTGAGGGAGCTGGACGGCGTCGTGAGCGCTTCCGCGACCGTCGCCGTGTCCTCACCCGGCGCGCTTCCGCCCGATGCCGAGCACCCCCACACCCCCGCGGCGAGGAGCAGCGCACCGGCGGTTGCTTGTAATTTTCCACAAGGAAGTGAACCCATAGCCCGCTAACGTACCATGGCCAGCCTTCCTCCATTCCCTCGCCTCTGCATGTACGGGAGATCGTAGGGGCTTTTCCCCACCCTGCGGGCCGGGGTGGGATGGTCGCCTCAGGCCACCTGGGGGAGGACGTCCTTGGTGGACGCCGGCGCCGCGAGCCGACGCTCCGCGAGCGCCCGCCGCCGCGCTCGCCGCGCGTGGCGCACCCACCCACGGCGCCGCCAGCGCGCGTACATGATGAGCCCTCGCGCCCACTCGTCCGCACCGAAGCCGAGCCAGGCGCCGACGAGGCCGAGCCCCCAATGGACCCCGAGGAGCCAGGCGAGCCCGAGGGCGACCACGAACATGAACACCGGGCCCACGAGGGCGGGGAAGCGCGCGTCTCCCGTGGCCCGCAGCGCGTTCACGACGATCAAGTTGAAGGCGCGCCCGGGCTCCACCAGCACGATCGCCCACGCCACGCTCGAGCCGAGCGCGATGATCCGAGGATCGTCCGTGAAGACATCCAGGATCCAGCGGCTCGTCCCCGCGAACAGCAGCCCCAGACCGAGCGCGATGGAGAGGGCGATCCCGAGCGCTCGCCGCACCTGACGATCCGCCGCGCGCAGGCGAGCTCCGCCGACGAGGTGGCCCACGATGATCTCGGTGCCGAAGCCGAGCGCGAGGGAGGAGAGCAGGACGAGGTGCGTGATCTGGAGGAGGTAGGTGTGCGTCGCCAGGGAGACGGTGCCCATGCCCGCCACCAGGGAGAGGATCAGCGTGAAGCTGACGCGGTGGGCGATGGTCTCCCCCGCCCCGGGCAGGCCGATACGGAGCATCTCCGTCAAGGGTCCGCGGCGGATCCGCCACCAGTCGTCGGCGGCGACGTGGATGCCGAGGTCGCGGCGCCAGATGGTCACGAGCACCCCGAGGCCGATCACGCGGGCGATCAGGTAAGCGATCCCGACCCCGATCAAGCCGAGCTTGGGTAACCCGAACCAGCCGAGCAGCGCGGGGATCCCGAGGGCGAGGGAGACCCCGTTGATGATCAGCACCAGACGCATGATCGCTCGCGTCAGGGTGTAGGAGCGCACCACCGCGCTCATCGAGGTGTTCACCGCGTCGAGGGCGAGCACCGCGCCGAGCACCATCAGGTACGGCTGCGCTTCGGGCAGGAGCGCCGGCTCGAGGTTCATCCAGCGGAGGAGCCACCCGGACGACGCCGCGACGAAGGTGCCCACCCCGAGCCCCATCCACAAGGAGGCGCCCAGGCTCGCTCGAGCCACCCGGGCCGCGCCCAGCTCGTCACCGGCGCCGAGGTTCTGGGCGACCACCACGCTCGCGCCGACCCCGATCAGCCGGAACAGGATGAAGAAGCTCATCATGAGCATGTTCGCGACGCCGAACGCCGCGGCGGTGCCGTCGGAGATGCGCGCGGTCAGCCACACGAAGACGAGCCCGAGCACGGCGTGCAGCAGGTGCTCCGAGAGGATGGGCCAGCTGAGGCTACCGAGCCGCAGGGCCATGGGACGCGTGGTTCGAGCCATGGGGGGGAGGGGCGCCGTCGCCGTCGGCGCGACGCTGCCTAATGAACCCGGCTCGCGAGGTTGTCCAGCACCCATGCTCCCTTCCCTTCGTCGACGACCGCGCACCTCCCGGCGCGCCCGGAGGCTCCCCTCCCCGACGCTCGGCGCCCCGGCTAGCGCCGCCGCGGCGCCCATCCGCTATAAACGCGCCATGGCCTCCTCTCGCCCCGCCGGGACCGTGGATCCCGACGGCCCCGTCGACGCGGACCGCCCCGTCGACGCGACCAGCTCTGCCGAACCGAACCGCCCTGCCGACACGGGGGGCGTCCCCGCGGGCGCAGCCTGCGAAGCGCCCGACGCCCCGCAGGTCTCCCCCGAGCCTCCTGGAACGGAGCTGCGCCTCGAAGGAGCAGCGCGGCTCGCCCACGGTGAGACGCGGGTGTTCGAGCTCGAGTACGCGGGGCGTCAGCGGGAGGCCTTCGTCCTCGCCCACCAGGGCCGCTTCTTCGCCTACTTGAACGAGTGCCCGCACTGGTCCGTCGAGCTCGACCTCGGCGACGGCCATTTCTACGACGAGGAGCTCGATCGGGTGTACTGCAAGAACCACGGCGCCATCTTCTCGCCGACCACCGGGGAGTGTGACAGCGGCCCGTGCCTCGGACGCTCCCTCGTCTCCCTGCGCGCGCGCCGGGATGGAGACGACCTCCTCGTCTCGCCGACGAGCGACGATTCGTGAGCGACGGCCCATGAGCAACAGCTACATCGACGAGCTCGGGCATCGAGGACCCCCCATCGGGATCGGCGCCGCGCGGCTCGCCGGGCGCGTGATCGCGTGGCAGGTGCTGTTCTCCATCGGCACCGCCTGCGTGCTCCTGGTGCTGCCCCCGTTCCTGCTGCTGCTCTCCGGCCCCCTGGCGACGCGGGGCACCGAGACGATCGTCATCGCCGTCCTCGTCGCCGGGGTGGTGGCCATCGCCTACAGCTGGGTGCTCGTGCGGCGACGCCGTCAGCTGGTGCGTTCCCTGGCGGTGGGGGCCGCGAACGTCGATCAGCTCGAGCTGCCGAAGCTCAACGACGATCCCTGGAGCATCGTCACCTTCTGGGTGGCCTGCAACGTCGTGGCGCTGATGGTGTCCATGACTGTGTGGCGGCCGCCCATCGTACCCGCCACGACGGCCCTCACCCTCTGCGTGCTCGCGTCGGTGATCGTCGCCGCCGCGGCGCTCCCCCTGCTCGTGCTCGTGCGGGCGGCGTTCGTGCGGGTGATCGAGCTGGCGCCGCCGGACGTGATGCGCGAGGTGATCGAGACCTTCGAGCGCACGGGCAAGCTGCGCGGGCGTATGTCGCGGCGGCTCATCGCGGCGCTGGTCACGCCCGTCGTCTTCCTCACCGCCGGCTCCGCGCTGATCGCGAGCGCGCACCTGCGCTCCGCGGACGAACGGGATAGGGAGGAGACGGCGCGCGCGCTCGGTCGCGCCATGCTGGAGCAGACCCCCGGGCGCAACGACGAGGAGGGGCGCAACGCCGCCATCGCCGCGGCCGCGCAGCTCGGCTTCCGCGCGCAGCTCGAGCCCACCCCCGGGGACTTCCGCGTGGAGCGAGGCCGGCAGGGCCTCGTGCAGGTCTCGACCGCTCTCGACGCCGGCACCGCGCGGGTGGAGTTCCGCGGCTCCACGGTGAGCGGGATCAGCTGGCCGCCGCTGCTGGTGGCGCTCTTCGCGATCGGCGCCGCGGCGGCCATCGGGGTGTGGCTGGGCCGCCTCTTGTCCCGGGATCTGCGCATGGCCAACCACGGCGTGCGGCTGCTGGGCACGGACGCCGCCCTGGAGGGGACGCGCGTCATGAAGCCGGCACGCTTCCGCGCCGTCGCCGAGCTCGGCAACTCCATCGAGCTGCTCGCCAGCCGCTTTCGCCTGTTCGCGCAGGCGCAAGAGCGCTCCATCGACGCCCGGCAAGCGGCGACCCGCACCCGCGGCCTGTTCTTCGCCAGCGTCAGCCACGATCTGAAGAGCCCCTTGAACGCCATCCTCGGCTTCGCGGAGCTGGCCCGGCGCGGCGAGGTGCTCACCGAGGGCCAACGCGAGAGCCTCGATCTGATCATCCAGCGGGGACACGAGCTGCTCGCCCTCATCGAGACGATCCTCGACGCCGCCCGGGTCGAGGCGGGACAGCTCACCCTCGTGCGCACGGAGGAGCCCGTCGAGGAGCTCCTGCAGCTCGCCATCGAGAAGGGCAAGGACCTGAGCTCGAGCTCCGACGTCGTGGTGATCGCCGAGGTCCCACCGGGTCTGCCCAAGCTCCAGGTCGACCGTGTGCGCCTCAGCCAGGCGCTGGCGACGTTCATCGGGCACGCGCGCCGCACCGCCGAGCGCCAGAGCCTCAGGATCCGCGTCGACGCGGACGACGCCGGGGACAAGCCCACCCTCGCCCGCCGCCGGATCCGCATCCACATCGAGGTGCCCAGCGCGCGGTTCAGCGCCCACGACCTGGAGGCCATGCTGAACCCCGAGAAGCAGCCGGGGCAGCACCGCGGCCTGGCGCTCGCCCTGCGCCTCGCCAAGTCCATCGTCGAGCTCCACGGGGGCCGCGTGAAGATGGCCGGCCGCACCGTGCGCGAGCCGGCCTTCTACGTCGTGCTCCAGGCACGCGCGGGGACGTGAACACGGACCATCGGCGCTCGGAGCGCCGAACGCGGGCCCCGGTCACTTTCCCGGGGCCCGGCGTCGCGTGGTCACGCCAACAGGGCGTTGATCTGGCTGGTGTCGTTCGGGACGAGGGCGCCCGGTGAGCCGCCCATCGCGGCGATGAGGGTGTTGAGGAGGCGCGTGTTCGGCGCCCCTCCAGCGTCGACGTAGTGGCCCTGCTTCAGGTACCCGCCGGCGCTGCCCGCGATGATGATGGGCAGGTTGTTGAAGCCGTGTGGCGGCCCCGTGGCGACGTGGCTCGTCCACATGGCGAAGGCGTTGTCGAGCAAACTGCCCTGGGCGGTCGAGTACTCCGACCACTTGTCGAGCAGGTGCTTGAAGGTGTTCATGCGGATGCGGTCGATGGCCGCGTGCCACTCGAGGGCCTGCGGGATGGCGGCGCCCTCGGTGCCGTCGCTCTGGATGCGGTGGCTCACCCAGTGGAAGCGCTCCACGGTCTGACCGTTCACCGTGTAGCGGGTCCCGTCCGTGCCGTCGCCGATCTGGAGGGTGGCGACTCGGTTCTGATTGCAGGCGAAGGTGAGCGCGACCAGCTCCATCTGGAGCTTGGCGACCTCCTCGATCACGCCGTTCTGGCGGAAGGCGTTGCCGCTGTTCATGGCCTGGATCGCCTCCATGTTCAGCAGGCTCCCCGTGCAGGTCGCCCCCATCTCCCCCATCGTGACCTCGATGTCGCGGATGGTGGTGAAGTGGAGATCGAGACGATCGCGATCCGCCTTGCTGAGCTGCGGGCGCGCGAGCAAGTCGGAGAGCTCCTCGCGCACGAGATCGTTGACGCTCTTGCGCCGGAGCGCGAGGCGCTCCGCCATGCCCGAGGGCGCCCCCGTGTCGGGGTCGAGCAAGCCCACCAGGCGCTGATACACGTTGTAGGGGTTGCCCTCGGCGGCCCGGACCTGACCCGCCGCTCGGAACGAGAGCTTCTCGTCGATGTAGCCGCCCTTCATGCCGGAGTAGAGGGTCAGCGGCTCGACCGCGGGCGGGTTGACGGCCTCCGCGATCACCGTGTCGGCGGAGGGGCCCGTGGACGTCGCGTGCTGGGCCGCGCCCGTCGAGCCGCGCCCCGTCAGACACTGGACGAGCCCCTGGGCGTGACCGCAGCCCGAAGGGGGCGCCGGGTAGTTGACGCCGCGCACGATGAGCAGCTTGTCCGCGTAATCGGCGAGGATGCCGGTGCAGCGCTCCGAGGCGAAGGCCTCCATCGACGACTTCGTCAGGGGCCCCAACTCCGTGGGCCAGAAGCGCTCCGGCTCGCTCCCCCACTGCTGCACCACGCCGTTGGCCGTGCAGATGAAGAGACCGAACACCGGGTTCTCGGTCTGCGCCCAGGCCGAGCGCTCGGGGAGCCCCTCGAGGAACGGAAGGGCCACACCGATGGTCCCCGCGCCGCGCAGGAACGCGCGCCGGCTCACCCGGCTCCGCTTCGCCTTCATTGGGCGCCTCCCTTGCTCAACACGAACTGCGGACTGCGGACGATCGTCATCATGATCTCCTTGATCGAGCCATTTCCTTGGAGGCTGGCCTCTTGCAAGCTGGCGACGAGGTCGACCTCCGCGCCGCCCACGTCACGCCCCAGGGCGAACTCCGCGAGGTTGGCGGTGTAACAGCCGTGGACCTGTGGGCTCTCGCTGAGCAGCGCCGCCAGGTCGACGATGCCGTCGAAGGACTTCTTCCCGTCGCGGAAGTTGTACTCCCCGCTCGTGTCGACGGGCTTGCCGTTGTCGGTATCTCGCGCCTGCCCCATCGCGTCGAAGCCCTCCAGGGCGAAACCTGGCGGGTTGATGATGGTGTTGTGACAGTTTCCGCAGACCCCCTCCCCCGTGTGGGCCGTGACGCGCTCGCGGTTCGTCTGCCCGGGCACGTAGTCGGGCAGCGGTGGGATCTCTCCGGCGGGGGGTGAGACCTGCACGCACAGCAGACGGTTGTTGATGTCGACGCCCCGGTGGATGGGATCGGGGTCGCGCAGGGTCCCGTTGTAGGCGAGGAACCCGAGCCGGGTGAGGTACCCGGGGCGGGACTCGTCGAGGATCACCTCCGTCAGCGTCGGGCTCGTCTCGGTGAGGCCGTAGAACGGCGCCGTCGCCTGGTCCACGAAGGCGATGGGCGACGTGAGGATCTCACGGACCCCGAAGCCCCCCTCGAACATGCGCCGGAAGAACAGCAGGTCCGCCGCGATGAGGGTCTCGTTGAGGTCCTCGGTGTAGGTCGGGAAGAGGGTCGTGCTCTTGAGGATCGACTTGTAGCGCGTCACCCCGAACAGCTCGGCGTGGAAGCGCTCGAGCACACTCGCCGCCGCGGGCTCGTCGAGCATCTTCTCGGCCAGCGCCGCGACCCCCTCGTCCGTGTCGAGGGCGCCGCTCGCCGCCGCTTCGAGCAGAGCGTCGTCCGGCGTGGTGTTGCGCAGCAGGAACGAGAGCTTCGTCGCGAGCTCGTAGCCGGACAGGCGCTCCCCCGCGGGGGTGAGCTCGAGGCGATAGAGGAAGTGCGGGGACTGCAGCATCGCCTCGAGGACCGCCTGCGCGCCGTCGGCGAAGTCGTCTCCGCTGTCGAAGAAGTCCTTCCCGGCGCTCAGCAGCGCCTGGTAGCGCGCCTCCTCACCGGGGGTGAGCGGCCGCCGGAAGAGCCGCTGGCCCAGCTCCCGGAGGAAGGCCGCGCCGTCCTCCGCGCCCCCGAAGCGGGCCAGGAGCACCGGATCCCGAGCGACCCTCTCGGCCACCTCCTCGGCGGCCCGCTGGTAGTCCGCCCGCAGGGTGCCGCTCACGTACAGCCCCTTCTCGTTGTTCTGGAACTTGCCAGCGGGAGGATCGGGCACGAAGCCGCTGGAGAGCCCCGTCGGCTCCGGCAGGCCGAACACGTCCCGCACGGCGTTCTCCCACTGATCGTGCGTGAGCCGCAGCGCCTGGAAATACTCCGGGTTCCCCTTGAGCTCGAGCCCGCCGGGGAGCACGGCCGTGCCGTCTCCTCCTCCTCCGGGACCCCCAGGACCGCCATTTCCGGTGCCGTCGGCGTCGTGGCCGCTCCCCGACTCGAGGACGCCCGTGCACGCGGCCAGCAGCGTGGTCGCGCACAACGCCCAAGCTCCCAGCCGTCCGGCCCCGTGCGCGCCCCGGCGCAGAGTGAGCTTCCGCATGCCACCTGGATATCCCGGGGGCGTCTACCCTCGGAAGAGGTGTGGATTGTCCTCGGCGCCGTGGAAAGTTCCCGACCGAGCGGAGCTACGGGACGGCGGCGCGCGGTGCGAGCAACGGCGCGAGGCAACGGAGCCCTCCGACGGGCCCCGCTGGCGTCGCTCCATCATCGGCGAGCTCGTGGCCCGCCGTGCAGCCTGGGAGCCCTTCGAGAGGGCCCCGCCGTGATCGCTCAGGGAGCCGCGACGGGAGAGCTCGGCCGCCCACCGCGCGCGGCGGTGCAGCGAACCTCCACGTCGACGACCGCACCCGCCGGCGCGATCGGCAGCGCGGTTCCCTCCACGGGCTGCCCATCGACGAGGATCTGGGTGGGGGCCGCCTCGTCCGCCACCGTCTGCGAGACGCGGATCCGGTAGGTCGCCCCGCGGTACTCGCGGGTCATGGAGAAGCCCTCCCAGTCCGGGGGCAGCACCGGATCGACGACGAGGCCGTCGTAGCTCGCCCGCACCCCGAGGATCCACTGGGTGAGCGCCACGAAGGCCCAGGTGGCCGTCCCGGTGAGCCAGGAGTTGCGGGCGCGCCCGAAGTGGTACGGATGGTCCTTGCCCGTCACGAACTGCGCGTAGACGTAGGGCTCCATCGTGTGGTGATCCGCGGTGTCGTTCTTCGCGGCAGGCAAGAAGGCCTTGTACAGGGCGAAGGCTTGCTCCCCCCGGCCGAGCTGCGCCTCGGCGATCACCGCCCACGTGTTGGCGTGGCAGAAGATGCCACCGTTCTCCTTGAGCCCGGGCGGGAACGTCGTGATGGCGCCGACCTCCGCGTCGTGCTCGGTGTACGCCGGGTGGTTGAGGACGGCGCCGTGCTCCGTCGCGAGGTGCTCGTGCACGGAGTCCATCGCCCGGACCAGGAGCTCCCGGGGCGCGGCCTCCGAGAGCACCGCCCAGGTCTGGGTGTTGAGGAAGATGATGGAGCCCTCGCTCTCCTTCGAGCCCAGCTTGCGCCCGCTGTCGAGGTAGCCCCGGAGGAACCAGTCGCCATCCCAGGCGTGCTCGGCGATGTCGGCAAGCAGCTTCTCCTTGAGGCGCCCGTAGCGCTCGACGTCCTGCTGCCGGCTCGGATCCTGACCGGACGCGCGCTGCGCGATCTCGAGGAAGTCGTTCATCCCGCGCAGGAGCAGGAAGGTGGAGAACAAGGTCTCGCCCTTGCCGCGCAGGTTGAGGCAGTCGTTCCAGTCCGCGGCGAGCCCCAGGCAGAAGCCATGATCGCCCCGCTTCGACCAGGAAAAGTCGATGGCGCGCTTCAGGTGATCGTAGACGGAGCCGCGCCCCTCGTCCGCGAAGGGCACCTGCTCCTCCAGCCACTCGAAATCCCCCGTCTCCCGCAGGTACGCGGAGGCGGCGACGAGCAGCCACAGGTGATCGTCGGAGAAGTACTGGGGAGCGAGGTTGTGGGGACCCTGCTTCCACTCCAGGGGCTGCACGTGGTGCATCGCCGCGCCGAAGGAGTGCTGGGCCTTGAACAGCTCCGAGAGCTTGCCCTTGACCTGCTCGGGGATCGCGTGGACGACCCCGAGCGTGTCCTGACACGTGTCGCGGAAACCGAGCCCGTCACGCCCCCCCGCCTCGTTGAAGGAAGCGGAGCGGGACCAGTTGAAGGTCGTGTGGCACTGGACCTGATTCCACACGTTGCCGATGCTGTTCACGTCCGGATCGGGCGTCTGCAGGGTCAGCTTGCCGAGGCGCTCCTCCCAGTAGGCCCGCACCCGCGCGAGCTCCTGGTCGACGACACCCGGGGCGGCCATGCGGTCCCGCAGGGCACGCCCGGCGGTCTTGGCGTCCCCCACCCCGAGCACGTACACGGCCCGCACCGTCTGCCCGGGCGCGAGCTCCACGGTGCTGTGCAAGGCGCCACAGGGCGTCCCGCCCACCGCGATGCTGTTGGAGCAGCTGCCCCGCTCGACGGCCACGGGCTGCCCCTCGTGCCGGTACCCTCCCAAGAAGACCTCGCGATCCGTGTCGAAGCTCTCCACGGGCAGCGAGGTCGCGAAGAACCCCTTGGGCTCCTCGAAGGGCCAGAGGCGGATCGAGTAATCGATGATGCCGTCGTCGGCGCCCATCCGGCACGTGTACAGGATGTACTGGAAATTGAAGGCGTCCTGCATCATGTGCCAGAAGCACCACTCCACGTAGCCGAACACCCCGAGCCGTCGCGGCCGATCGCTGGTGTTCGTGAGGGTGAGCTCCCAGACCTCCGCGCTCTCGTCCACGGGGACGAACCCCCGCGCCCGGGCCTGGATCCCCTTGTACGTGGACTCGAAGCGCGTCACGCCCGGGCCGTGGGCGCAGCGGTACTCCGTCCCCTCGACGAGGGGCTTCGCCACCGGCTGCCAGCTCACCGACCAGTAGTCACCGTCCTCCTCGTCCCGGAGGAAGAAATAGCGCCCGGGACGATCCATCGGCACGCTGTTGAAGCGGAAGCGCAGGAGGCGCCCCGACTTCGGGGAGCGGTGGAAGGCGTACCCCGCCGCGTTGTTCGAGACGATCGCGCAGTAGGCGTCGGTGCCCAGATAGTTCACCCACGACATGGGGGTGTCGGGTCGCTCGATGATGTACTCGCGGGCTGCGTCGTCGAAATATCCGTAGCGCATGGCAGATTTTCCGGGCCCACCTTCCTTGGTCAGGCCGCAAAGGGGCCCCAAGCAAGCCATGGCCGAGGGGGGCCTGGCAAGCGCCCTCGCCTGCGCCAGGCCCGGCGGCTAACCTGCGGGCGCGATGAGGCTCTACCGGGTGCACGTCAGCGACGAAGCCAGCGTCGTGGCCCGAGGTGAGCGCGTGCGGGTCTGGTGGGTCCAGCTCAACGACGGCTGGGTGCGCGCCGCGGAGCACCCGGAGGCCACCATCGAGACAGCCTCCTCCGAGCGCGGCGACGAGGGCTGCCCGCCCGGGACGATCTGGATCCGGCACGTCGAGCTGCAGCTCCCCGCCGGCACGCTCCTGCGCTGTCATCTCTCGCAGCCCTCGCCGGAGCGCCTCGAGCCCATCGAGTACCTGCGTCGCGGTCAGCTCGGGGTCGCGCGGGCCCGCCGGGAGACCCTGTTCCGCGTCGCAGGGAACTACCGGCTCACGCCCGTCGGCGACCCGAAGTCTTGAAGGTTCGGAGTCCGCCCTCGGCGGTCCGAAGGCTCAGCTCTCGCGGAGGTCGAGCTGGGCGAGCAGGGCCCGCCGGCGCTCCGCGGCTTCCTTCAGCGCCTCGCGATAGTCGTCGCTCTCGACCACGCTCCGCCGGAAGTCGCCGGGCTGCCCGCGCCAGCGCCCCGCCACCATCATCGCCCAGATGGCCGCGGAGGTGTCCGCGTAGGCGAGCGTCCTGAGCACGTCGTCTCCCGGCCAGAAGCACGGATGGTCCGGATCGTAGACGACCAGGTTCGCGAGCGCGCCCGGGCGCAGTCCCCCGCCGCCGTCCGCCGCCAGGCGTCCCCCGTCCCCCCAGGCTCGCCGGAGCAGCACGTCCGCGTGCACCTGGGAGCTCCACACGTCCAGGGCGCCCCGGCGTCGCGCCTCGAGCGCTTCGGCGGAGCGCGACGTGCCGGCCCGCAGGTGCTCCTGGCCCTCCGAAGAGAAGGCGGCGCGCAGCGCCCCCCAGCCGCCCAGCAGCGCGAGCTCCTTCTGCAGCCCCATGGAGTCGTTGGACGCCACGCAGTCGGTGCCGATGACCCACGGCACGCCGAGCTCCACCAGGGCACCCACCGGCGTCGGGAACGCGAACTGGATCTGAGAGAAGGGACACACCCCGACGAAATGCCGCCGCGGGTCCAGCCGCCGTAGGTCACTCTCCGACGCGAACACGCAGTGCACGAGGAGCACGCGCCCCAGCTCCAGCACCCCCTGCCGCTCGAGCAGCTCGAGGGGAGAGCAGCCGTGGCGCTCCTGGGCGGCGGCGTGCTCCTCGAAGGACTGGGCCACGTGGAGGTGCACGGGGAGCCCGAGCCTCCGCGCGGCGTCCGTCACCAGGTCGAAGAGTTCGGGGCTGACCGTGTCCGTCGCGTGCGGGCCGAGGGCGGCGCGCACCCCCCCGCGCGCCCTGCGGTCACAGCGGGCGATCCGCTCGGTCGCCTCGAGCTCGGCCTCCCAGCGCCCCGCGCCCGGGCCCGCCAGGTCTTGCAGCGTCGGCGCGACCACCCCGGACAGGCCGACGTCCAGCAGGCCCTCGGCGACCGCCTCCCCAAAATAATAATGATCCCACACCTCGGCGCTGCCCGCCAGCAGGCACTCGTAGGCGCCCATCCGGGTAAACGCCCGCACGTCCTCCGCGGACAGCGCCGCCTCCAGGCGGAAGAAGAGATCGGTCACCACGTTGCCCCCACGGGCCGCCGCCGAGGCGACGCCACGGAAGGCGCCCATGGCGAGGTGGGTGTGGGCGTTCACGAAGGCGGGGGCGAGCACGCGCGCGCCGAGCTCGTGGACGACGGCGCCGGGAGGGGCCACCTCATCGAGAGCACCCACCCGAGTGATGGTCGTGCCTTCGATCCAGACGGCGGCCGGGCGCACCTCGACCCGCTCGCCGTCGCTCACGACCACCCGCTCCGCCCGCAGGATCTCGAGGTGTGGCGTCGCCATCGCCCTGAGGTACTCTCCCGAGCATCTGGAGGCAAAGTGAGCGAGTCTTTCAAGGTCGAGTCCTGCTTCTCCAAGCGTGCGAAGAGCGCCATGCCCCTCGTCCCCGTGCACCAGGGGGACTACGGCGCCTGGCTGGAGCGGCAGCCCGCCTCCGTCCGCGCCTGGCTCGAGAGCACCCGCGCGCTGCTGAGCCCCGGCGACGACGCCGCCGAGCCGAAGGTCGGCGCCCACGCCCTCGTGCCGGGACCCGAAGGCGCGCTCGGCCAGGTGATCGTCCTCGATCGGCGCCGCCCCTCCCCCTGGGACTACGCAGGGCTCCCTGGCAAGCTGCCTCCCGGGACCTACGCCGCCCCCGCGGGGCTCGACGCGGAGCGAGCCGCGGCGCTCTGCCTGGGATGGGCGCTCGGGAGCTATCGCTTCGAGCGCTACAAGACCAAGAAGAAGACCTCCCCCGAGCTGGTGTGGCCCGACTCGGTGCGTCCCGAGGAGGTGCTCGCCCTGGCGGAGGCCATCTGCCTGTGTCGTGACCTCATCAACACCCCCGCGGAGGACATGGGGCCCGCCGAGCTGGCGGAGGCGGGGCGCAAGCTGGCCAGGCGCCACGGCGCCCGCTTCTCGTGCATCGGCGGCGATGACCTCCTCCGGGAGAACTACCCGGCGATCCACGCCGTGGGACGCGCCAGTAGCCGTGAGCCGCTGCTGTTCGACTTCGTCTGGGGCAAGCCCAAACACCCCAAGCTGACCCTCGTCGGCAAGGGGGTGTGCTTCGACACCGGCGGGCTCGACATCAAGCCCTCGGGCAACATGCAGCTCATGAAGAAGGACATGGGCGGCGCGGCCCTCGTCCTCGGTCTGGCCCACGTGATCATGAGCCGGAACCTGCCCGTGCGGTTGCGGGTGCTGGTGCCCGCCGTGGAGAACGCAGTCGCGGGCAACGCGATGCGCCCGCTCGACGTACTCCGGACCCGCAAGGGCCTCACCGTCGAGGTGGGCAACACGGACGCCGAGGGCCGGCTCATCCTCTGCGACGCGCTGGCCGAGGCGGAGCGGGACGAACCGGACCTGCTCATCGACGCCGCCACCCTCACCGGCGCCGCCCGGGTCGCCCTCGGCACGAGCCTGCCGGCGGTCTTCGCCCGACGGGACGAGACCGCGCGCGCGTTGGTGCTCTCGGGCGACGACGCTCACGATCCGCTGTGGCGCCTGCCGCTCCACACCCCGTATCGACGTCTGCTCGACAGCCGCGTGGCCGACATCAACAACATCTCCGATGGGCCCTTCGGAGGCGCCATCACCGCTGCCCTCTTCCTCGGCGAGTTCGTGGCGAAGGAGCGCGACTGGGTGCACATCGACACGATGGGCTTCAACCTGAGCGCTCGCCCGGGACGACCCTATGGCGGCGAGGCCCTCGGCCTCCTCGCCCTCGCCCGCATGCTCGAGGAGCGCTACGGCACGAGCCCCGCGGAGGAGGTCCCCGCGGACGAGGACGCCTCGGAGCCGACCCGGCCGCCCGCGCGCAAGAAGCGCTCGAAGAAGGCGGAGAAGAAGGGGTCGAAAAAGAAGAAGGCCAAGAGATGACTCCCCTGCGCCTCGGGATCGTGACGGACGTCCATTTCGGCCCCGAGGCGCGGCACGAAGGGCGGCTGCGCAAGCTCTCCGCCCACGCGGAGCCGCTGCTCCGGGAGTTCGTCGAGCGGATGAACGACGTCGACCGCCCGGACCTGGTGGTGAACCTCGGCGACGTCGTCGAGGACGAATCCCCCGCGCTCGATCGGGAGCGCTACGCCCGCTTCACGGAGCTCCTCGGCGCCGCGACGGCGGAGCTGGTCCACGTGGCGGGCAACCACGATCAGATGCACCTCGCCGACGGGGAGCTCACCGCGTTGATGGGCCTGCCCGACGGACCGCCGTGGCGCAGCTTCGATCGAGGCGACTGGCACTTCGTCGTGCTGTGCACGCGCTACGTGCCGGGGCGCAGCGTGCACCTGCCGCCCGATCAGATCGCGTGGCTCGAGGAGGATCTGGCGAGGACACGGCTCGACACGCTCGTGCTGGTGCACCACCCGCTCTGCGAGATGGACTGCCGCGGCAACCGCTGGTTCGAGCGGCAGCCGCACCTGTGTCGCGTGGCCGAGCGGCGCCAGGTGCGGCGCGTCCTCGAGGAGAGCGGGAAGGTGCGCGCGGTGTTCTCGGGGCACGCCCACTGGAACCACCTGAGCGTCATCGGGGGCATCCCTTACGTCACCCTCCAGAGCCTCATCGAGAACCTCGACGAGGACGCCCCCGGCCGCCCAGCGCGAGCCCACGCGTTCGTCGAGCTCACCCGGGGCGGCCTGCGCTGCGAAATCCGGGGCGAGGAGCCCTGCCGCTACCGATTCTCCTGGTAGGGCCAGCCGACGGGACGTGACGGGGCGGGGCGCCAGAACCGGTCTCAGAAGGTGCCCTGCATCCACACGCCACCGCCCCCGGGGAGCGCGGAGGGGCTCACCGTCCAGGCGGTGTTCGTCGTGGGCTTCACCTCGGGGCGCGTGAAATAGAAGAAGGCCGCGGCGCCGCCGGCCACCAGAGCGCTCCCGAAGAGGATGTCCGTCACCAGGTTCATCGTCTGCCCCTGGTTGCGCAGCTCCCGCGCGTGCGCCTCCGACTCCGCGTCGGTCACCCGCGCGTTGGCGTCGTCGAAGGCCCGCTGCTTGCCGAGCGCGAGCACGCCCATCACCGCTCCGCCCGTCGCCAGAGCGCCCGCGGCCGCCAAGCTGACGTACACGGTGGCGGGGATGGGCCGGTGGGTCCCTGCGTCCCCCATCTCGGCGCCCGTGGACGGGGCCGGGGCCGGCTCCGCAGCGACCTTGGGCTGCAGGGTGAACACGTGCTCGGCGCTGCTCCCCGCCTCCGCCTCGAGGGACCACACCGCCTGCTCGTACCCGTCGAGCTCGGCCACCAGGCGGTGGGAACCCGGGTGGAGCCCCACGCGGATGGACTCACCGTCGATCGTGTAACGGTTGACGATGGGGCGCCCGGCGAGGGGCGTGCGGGTGTCGGTCAGGCGCACCCCAGGCGGCGTCGCCTGGAGCGTCACCCACACGACCCCGGACTCGAGGGTCTCCAGGTCCCGCTGCACCTGCTGGCGCTCGCTCGGATCCAGCTCGTCGCCCCCCTCCTCCAGGTACTTGCGGAACGCTTCGATCGCCTCGCCGTCCCGCTCGAGCTTCATCGCCGCGATGCCGAGGTTGCCGAGGATCTTCCAGGAAGGCGAGTCCGCGTACGCAGCCTTGAACTCCCGGTATGCCTCCGCGTAGCGAGGCCCGTCGGGGTCCTGGAGCATGTTCACGCCCGTGCGGAAGTGCGCCCGCGCCTTGTCGGTGATGGTGATCTCACCAGGGGCGGCTGATCCCTCCTCCGCGAGCGCCGGCGAGGAGATCAGGGAGCTCGCGAGGAGCGCCACCGCGGTCAGAGGGACGAACGAGGAGCAGACCGGGCGCGAGGGGGAGCGCATCTTCATGAGTCGGGTTCCAAGAGCTCCCGCGGAAAGAAGGGAGGTCGCCCGCAGTCTCGCCGAGGACCGCCCACCCAATCAAGGGCGCGCCGCACGGCCCCTCCAACGTGCCCCTCCGCCCTGTCCCTCCGCCCTGTCCCTCCAATCCTGCCCTCTCCACGCGGCTCCTCTCGGGACGGCCCCTCCCGCAGCGCCCCGGCACGAGCGCACGAGCGCACGAGCTCGTCGCTCCCCGGCCGTTGCAGCGCCACGGCACGGCACGCCGCGGCGCACCACGGCACACCACGCCACGCCCCGGCGGCTCCAGGAAAACCCGCCGCCCCTCCCCGCCGTCCCTGCTCGGCGCCTCGCGTCAAGACGAAGAGAACCGATGCTGTCTCCCTCCGGGGGACAGCTCCAGGTGTCCGTCGACACGCCGCCCGCCCACCTCGAAGATGCAGGGCAAGCGCCCTCGCCGGGTGGCCGCGACGACGTGCCAGGAGCCGCTGGAGCGCAGCGCCCGCTCGACGCCCATGACCTCCACGCGCCCCCCCAGGACGACCGGAGTCCGCTGGTGGATGGAGGCGGCTTCGACCTCGAGGAGCCTCCGGGCACCGTCGCTCGCGAAGCCTCCAGCGGCTTCGAAGAGCATCGCCATGGGAGCCGCCTCGTAGAGGAGGCGCAGCTTCCCCTCCGGGGCGCTCCGATCGGCCGGATAGAGGAAGACGCCTCCCTTGAGGAGGGTCCGGTGGACGTCCGCCACCATCGAGCCCACGTATCGCTGGGTGTAGCCAGCCTCCTTGCAGGACTCGAGCCACTGACGGAGCTCCGGCTCCCAGCGCGAGACGTTGGCCTCGTTGACCGAATAGATCTTCCCCTGGGGCGGCACGACGACGTGGTCGCGGCGCAGTCGCCAGCGGCGCCGCGCGTCGAGGAAGAACACGTGCACGTCGCTGCCCGTGGTGACGACGAGCTCGAGCGGCGCGCCATAGATGACGTACCCGGCTGCGACCTGCGCGGTCCCCGGCGTGAGGTAGCTCTCCGGATCCGCCGGATCCCCTTCGCCCCGGGCGCGCACCGAGAAGATCGTGCCCACCGGGATGGAGCAGCCGAGGTTGCTCGATCCGTCCAGCGGATCCATGGCCACCAGGTACGGGGCCGCCGCAGCGGGGAGGACCTCCGGGAGCGCTCGCTCTTCACTCACGACCCCCGCACAAGATCCGCTCGCGGCGAGGCGCTCGACGAGGAGCTCGTCGGCCACACGGTCCAGCTCGCAGACGCGATCGCCGCTCGAGTTGATGTTGCCCCCCGCAGCGTGCGTCCCCTGCTCCGCGCAGCGCGCCACGTGCTCTCCCAACTCCGCGCACCCCTCGGCGATGTGCTCGATCAGCTGCGCGAGCCCGCTCAGACGCTGGGGCACGCTGAGCATGGAGCTCCGAAGATACCCGCCCAGGTAGGCGCGCCCGTCTTCTCCTGAACCCGTCTCCCAGTCCCTCATCGATGCCCCCTCCGCTGCACGTCGACGGTGGCTTCGGCGTGCCCCGGGCGGAGGTCACCCCAGTCCCCGGCGGCGTCGGGGTCCCCGCGCCCCTGCCCCACGTGAGCCATCCTCCTCGGCCCCGTGCTCGGCTCGCCCCGATCCCGCTCCGCCCCGATCACTCGAGCCGCCGAACCATCCCCCAACACCTACGTAGCCATGGAACTTACGTACCCATGGAACTTACGTAACGGCGTCGCGCGACGCACAGGCTGGATCTCGAATCGGCACCGGGGTCCTGGGGCCCAATGGGGCGACCCTCATGCTAGGGTGCTCACTTCCGGATGAATGCCATCGCGGTTCCGGTCCTGGTCGTCGCGGGCATCACCCTGTACGTGGGGACTTATCACTTGGGCCTCCACCTACGGAGGCGCGACCGGGCCGACCTGTATTTCGCGGCCACGTGCTTCGCCATGGCGCTCTACGACCTGTGCGCGGCGGGGCTCTACGGCAGCACCTCCTTGGAGCAAGGTGCTTATTGGCAACGCCTCCAATACGCGACGATCACTCCCGTGGGTCTCGCCTTCGCCCACTTCGTCGCGGCGTACGCCAACGTCCGGCTCCCGAAGCTCCTGCGCGTCGTGCTGGGGCTGCTGATCGGATTGACCATTTTCGGGCTCGTCGACCCCTGGGCTTTGACGTTCTCGCACGTGCCCGCGGTCAAGCACATCGATACGCCCTTCGGCGCGATCGTCTACTACGAGATGACGCCGGGGCCGTTGCTGCAGCTGGCGACCTTCTCCGTCCCCCTGCTCGCCGTCGCCGTGTTCGTGATCGCCCTGCAGGCGCGCGCGGAGGTCGGGAAGCGTTCCTTGCCGCTCCCGCTCGCCGCCGGCATCGTGCTCGGTGGGCTGCTGCACGATTCTCTCGTCTCGCAGCAGTGGATCGCCAACATCTACATCACCGAATACTGCTGGTTCGCCGTGGTGTTCATGATGAGCACGGCGCTCTCCAACGAGGTCGTCGAGGCCGCCTTGACCAAGCGCACCTTGCACGAAGCGGAGGAGCGCATCGCCATCACCCTGAACAGCATTCAGGACGCCGTCATCACCACCGACAACGAAGGCGCGGTGGTGCACATGAACCCGGCCGCCGAACGCCTCCTCGGCCTGCCCTTGGCGGAGGCCTGGTCGAAACCCCTCGCCGCGTTCGTGACGGTGCGCGCCCCCGAGACGAACCGCATCGTGCGCGACCCCATCCAATTCGCCCTGAGCCACCCGGCAGACCCCTTCGGCAACCTCCCCGTCCTGCGCTCCGCCAACGGCGAAGAACGCCGCGTCGATCAGGCAGGCGCCCCGCTGCACTACCCCGACGGGCGGCTCGTGGGCGCCGTCGTCGTGTACCGGGATCTCACCGTCCAGTACAACGCCCTCCAGGAGCTACAGCACTCCCAGAAGATGCAGTCCATGGGGCAGCTCGCCGGCGGCGTCGCCCACGACCTCAACAACCTCCTGACGCCCATCATCAGCTACGCGGAGCTCTGCCGTCGCACCCTCCCGGAGGACAGCGCCCCCTACACGTACCTGGGCCACGTCCTGGACGCCGCGGGGCGGGCCACGGAGCTCACGCGCCAGCTGCTCGCCTTGAGCCGCAAGCAGATCCTCAACGCGCGCGTCGTGCCGTTGGCCTCGTGCGTCCTCGAGAGTGAACCCCTCCTGCGTCGCTTGATCCCAGAGGACGTGTCTCTGGTGGTCAGCCTCGAGGACGAAGAGACGAACGTCCGCGTGGACACCGCCCAGATGCAGCACGTGTTGATGAACCTCGTGGCGAACGCCCGCGACGCGATGTCCCGGGGCGGGACGCTCACCCTCCAGACGCGGCGCGACACGGCGGACACCGCGTCACTCCTCGTCACCGATACGGGCACGGGGATGACCTCGGAGGTGCAGCGGCGGCTCTTCGAACCCTTCTTCACCACCAAGCCCCGGGGCAAAGGCACCGGACTCGGTCTGGCCACCGTGCGCGGCATCGTGGAGCAGCACGGCGGGCGCATCAGCGTCGAGAGCGAGGAGGGCGTCGGCTCCACCTTCTGCATCACGCTGCCGGCGGCGCACCGCGAGGCTGCGGAGCCCGTCAGCTCCTCGGAGCCCACCCCCTATGCGGCGCTCGGCAGCGAGGTCGTGCTGGTCGTCGAGGACGACGGGGCAGTGCGCAGCCTCACCAGCGACGCCCTCACGGAGCTCGGCTACCGCGTCCTCACCGCCTCGAACGCCCGCGGCGCCCTGGAGCTCGCCGCGGAGACCCCCATCGACCTCTTGCTCACCGACGTGGTGATGCCCGGCCTGAGCGGTCCGGAGCTGTACCGGAGGCTCACGGAGCGACAGCCCGGGGTGCGCTGTCTGTTCATGTCCGGGCACGCCGACGACCTGCTCGGCGAACGGGGTTTCCTCCAGCGGGGCACGCACCTGCTGCGCAAGCCGTTCACGGTGACCGCCCTGGCCAACCACGTGCGCGAGGTGCTGGATCGCCCGATGGAAGACACCGCCCGCAGCGCCGCCGAGGGCTGAGTCCTTCGCTCCGCGGGCTCCGCCCGGCGAAGACTCGCCGGGCGGGCAGTGCCGTCCCGCAGCGCCCTCATCGCGCGGCGGGCCGCCAAGTCCGAACTCAGGCCGCTCCCGCGGCGGACCTCGTCCCGCCGCGGGGTCGCCAGATCCGAACTCAGGCCGCGGGCTTCTTCCGGCCGTAGCCCACGAGGAAGTCGCCCTCGTCGAACTGGCGCGGGCTGAGCTCGCGCACCCCGTCGGAGCTCATCTCGATCACGCGGTTCGCCACGCGGGACACCATGTGTCGGTCGTGGGTCACGAAGATGATGGTCCCCTCGAACTGCGCCATCCCGATGGTGAGCGAGCGGATCGCCTCGAGATCGAGGTGGTTGGTCGGCTCATCCAGCAGGAGCACGTTGGGCTGCGTGATCATCAGCTTGGCGAGCAGCAGGCGCACCGTCTCTCCACCCGAGAGCACCTTGGTGGGCTTGAGGGGCTCGTCCTTGCTGAAGAGCAGGCGACCGAACAGGGCGCGCAGGTTCTCCTCGTCCGCGTGGTCGTTCCACTGCCACAGCCACTTGTGAGCGGTCATGTCGCTCTTCTCGATCTCTTCGCTGTGGTCCTGGGGCATGTAGCCGATCTGGGCCTCGTACCCCCACTCGATCTTGCCCGCGTCCGGCTCGACGTCGCCCTTGAGCATCTTGATCATCGTCGTCTTGCCGATGCCGTTGGGCCCGACGATCGCGATCTTGTCTCCCCGAGCGACGCTCAAGTTGAAGTGCTCGCAGATGACCTTCTCGCCGAAGGCCTTGTCGAGCATCTCGATGTTCAGCACCTGCTTTCCGGAGTGGCGCTTTTGCTCGAAGCGGATGAAGGGGCGCGCGATGTTCGAGCGCTTGAGGTTGTTCAGCTCCTGCTTCTCCCGCTCCAGCACCCGCTCCCGCGAGCGCACCTGGCTCGCCCGGGATCCGGCGCGGAAGCGCTGCACGAACTCCTGGAGCCCCTCGATCTTCTTCTTCCGCGCGGCGTTGGCCATCTCGAGGTTCGAGCGCGCCTCTGCCTTGGCCTCGACCATGTCGTCGTAGTTGCCCGGGTAGACGATGATCGTCTCGTAGTCGATGTCGGCGATCTTCGTCGTCACCTCGTTCAGGAAGTGCCGATCGTGGCTGATCACGATGAGACAGCCGTCGTAGTTCTGCAGGAACTCCCCGAGCCAACGGATGCTCGCGATGTCGAGAGCGTTGGTCGGCTCGTCGAGGAGGAGCGCCTCCGGCCTGCCGAAGAGCGCCTGCGCCAACAGGACGCGGACCTTGTCGCCGCCGGTGAGGACGCTGAGGGTCTCCTCGTGGAGCTCTTCTGGGATCCCGAGCCCCTCGAGCAGGGACGACGCCTCCGCCTCGGCGGTGTAGCCATCCTCTTCACCGATGATCATCTCGAGCTCCGCCAGGCGGACGCCGTCGTCGTCGGTGAGCTGGTCCCCCTTGGCGAGCAGGACCTCCTTCTCGCTCATCGCCTTCCAGAGGTTCTCGTTGCCCATCATCACGGCGTCGATGATGCGGGTGGACTCGTACTGATAATGATCCTGGCGCAGCACGCCGAACTTCTTCGGCCGGACCACGTGACCGGACATCGGCTCCAGATCCCCGGAGAGGATCTTCATGAACGTCGACTTCCCGGCTCCGTTCGGGCCGGTCAGACCGTAGCGCTCCCCCTTGTTGAAGGTGACGTGGACGTTCTCGAACAGCACCTGGCCGCCGAAGTTCATGGAGACGTCATTGACCGTGATCATCTTGATTCCTCGCTCTGTCCGGACGCGGCGCGCCGCGCTGGCGGTCGCCAGCGCCGCCGTCCCTGCGGATGGGCCCCACAGCGCCCGTCGACGCCTGATCGACGGACGGACGCTGACGGATTCGAGGGCCAGGCACCCGCTCGTAGGGGCCGGACGCTAGCAGGCCCAAAGCGCGATGCCAGCTCGGGCGCAGGAAAAGCGTCCCTCAGGCGGCTCGCTCGGCCGCCGCAGGGGTCTGGAGCGCCAACTCCAGCAAATGCGCCGCGTGGCTCCGGGCAGACCGGCGCCTTCCTCCTAGCATACGCGACAACTCGTCCAGGCGCTCGTCCCCTTCCACCCGCCGGACACGGGTCGCCGCGACCGCGCCGGATTTGCACACGACCCAGTGGGCATCCGCGAACGCGGCCACCTGGGGCCAGTGGGTGACGCAAATGACCTGGGCCGAGCGGGCCGCGTGGCGCAGGCGCTCCCCGATGCGCTCGGCGACGTGCCCCCCTGCCCCCGCGTCGATCTCGTCGAACACGGCGGTCCCCTGTCCGTGACGAGACGCCACCTTGAGGGCGAGGAGCACCCTCGACAGCTCACCCCCGGACGCCACGCGGCCCAAGGGCGCGGCGGGGTGCCCGGGGTTCGCGGAGAACTGCAGCTCGACCTGGGTCGCCCCGGACGGCGAGAGGGCCGCCGCCTGCACCTGCACGCCCAGGGCGGCCCCCGGCAGACAGAGCAAGGCCAACTCCTGGGCGACCGCGTCCTCCAGGCGGCGGGCCCCCCGCGCGCGCCGCTCGTGGAGCGCCGCCGCGGCCTTCTCCGCTTCCTCCCGGAGCGCCGCCGCCGCCCGCTCGAGCTCCGGGATTTCCTCTTCGAGGTCCTGAAATCGGGTGAGCTCCTCCCCCAACTCCGCCGCGAAAGAGCCCAGCTCCTCGGGCGCCCGACGATGTTTGCGCGCGAGGCGCTCGATCTCCGCCAGCTGCTGGTTGAGTCGGTCGAGCTCGCCAGCGTCGGGGCATTCCCGCGCCATCAACGCGGCCGCCACCCGTGAGGCCTCCTGCACCCCGTCCAGGGCGCGGAGTAGGCAGCCCTCGAGGACGCCCAGCTGGGGCTCCGTCGCCCACGCGGGATCCTTCGCCAGGAGCCTCGTCCGCTTCAGGAGCCAACCGAGGCGCTCCGCCGCCGCCCCCTCCCCGTCCTCGAGCAGCTGCTGGATCTCGGCGGCGAGGGCCTCCAGCTGCGCCGCGGAGTCCGCCAGCTCCAGACGGCGGCGGCCCTCCCGGTAGTCGAAGCCCGCGCAGCTCGACAGCTCCGCGAGCTGGAACTCCACGAGGTCCCGGCGCGCGGCGGCGCTGCGACGGCGCTCGATGGCCTCGTCGAGGCGCGCCGCGGCGGCCTTCGCGCTCCCGTAGACGGCCGCGAACCGCTCCACCTCCGCGCCGAGGCCGGCGAAGCGATCGAGCGCCGCGAGCTGCGCCGCGGCGGAGCGGAGGGAGTGAGACTCGTGCTGGCCACAGATCTCCACGAGCTCCTCCCCCACCTCAGCGAGCACATGGCGCGGCACCAGGCGCCCTTGCACGTAAGCGCGGGTCCTGCCCCCCGCCTCGAGGCGTCGCCCGAGGATGAGCTCGTCGTGCAGCCCCAGGTCGTACTTCTCGAGGACCGGCAGCAAGCGGGCCCGGGCCTCCGGACTCGGCAGGAACTGCGCCTCGACGCTGCCCGTCGCGGCGCCCTCCCGCACTCTGGCGCGCGGACGCGGCGCGCCCCGCAGGAGCTCCAGGGCGTCGACGATCACCGATTTTCCGGCGCCCGTCTCCCCCGTGAGCACGTTCAGACCGGGGCTGAGCTCCAGACAGGCTTCTTCGACGACGGCGAGGTCTCGGATGGTGAGATGGCTGAGCATGACGCCAAGGAGGATGCTCCGGCAGCGCGCCTCGTGAAACGACAGACAATGTCAGCGCGGACATTCCCTGTCACCAGAACCGAGGCCCCCTTCGCGGCCTGGACGGAACCCATCAAAGCGGCGCGTCGAGGGCGCAGCGAAGCGAGCGGGAGCCCCGGGAGCGGGGGGCCCCGCAGCGCGAACGCTCGGCAGGGCGAACACTCGGCAG
>JAAZAA010000337.1 GCA_012514535.1 Myxococcales bacterium
CCGCCACGACACCGCTCCGCCACGACACCGCTCCGTCGCGACGGGCGAGACGACGGCGCCCACCGAGGGTCGCCGAGACCGCCCGCGACGCCCTCCGTTCCTCGACGCCGCAGCCCCCGCAGCGCGGCGACACGGCGCCCGCGACCTCACGCGCGGCTCACAGCTCCACGCAGACCCGGTTCAGGCAGATGTAGCCAGCGGAGCACTCCGTGGACCAGACGCAGGCCCGCCCCCGGGGGTCGCTCCCCTCGCCGGGATCGCTCCCGCTGCCTCCAGCGGCGCCCCGAGTGGCCGGCTCGCCCCACGACTCCGAGCCCGGCCGCACCGCGGCGGACCCGGGCGTCAGCGCGCCCCCCTGCCCAGGAGGCACTTGCCCAGAAGGCACTTGCCCAGGAGGCACTTGCCCAGAAGGCACTTGCCCAGAAGGCACCGACGACGGCCCCTGCACGCCCTCGCGAGCCATGACGTCCTTCTGGAGCTCACTCAGGGTGGCCTCGAGTCGCTGACGCCGCTCCTCCCCCAAGGAGCTCGGGTGGAGCTGCTCCCCCGCCTGGGCCAGGCTCAACCAGTAGCGAGCCTCCGCGCGCTGACCGAGTCGGTAGTTGGTCATCCCGCGGAAGTAGGCGTAGCGGGCGCGCTCCTCCGGCGTGAGGGAGTCTGCGTCCGCCTCCAGATCGCGCCACAGAGCGAGGGCCGCTTCGTACTGGTTCTCCTCGTAGTAGCGCTGCCCGCGGTGGAGCTGCGAGCGATACGTGGTGCACGCGGCGAGGAGGAGCGCCGCGCTCGACGCGAGCGCGAGCGGCCGCAGCACCGTGGCGAGACGAGACACCCGTCGAGCCTAGGGCGCCTCGCCCGACGCGGGCAAGGCAGAGGACGAGCGACTCAGCCGGCGGTAGTGGAGGCGATGGATCGGCAGACCGTCCTCCATCGCCCGGCGCTCCCGGGGGCTCCGCGCCACGTACGCGTGATCGTCGATGCGCGGGGTCGTCCCCGTCGCGGGCGCGAAGGCGGGGTGAGCGGACACGAGGGCTTCGTAGGCGGCGGCCCGCTCCTCGACGTCGGTCTGGATCAAGAGCTTGCCCTCCGGGATCAACACCCGCGCCAGCTGATCGAGGAGCCCCGCGCCGAGCACGAGCCGCTTCTGGTGCCGCTTCTTCCACCAGGGATCGGGGAAATGCACGTAGACGACGGACAGGCTCGCGTCGGGGAAGCGCGGCAGGGCGAGCCGGGCGTCCTCCGCGAACACCCGAGCGCGCGAGGCGAAGCCGCGGGTGCGCAGACGATCGTCGACGATCGTCGCCCACTTCCGCCGGATCTCGAGGCCGAGCATGCGTACGGCGGGGGCTGCCTCCAGGCGCTCGAAGATGAACCAGCCGCGCCCGGGACCGATCTCGAGCTCCAGGGACTCCTCCGGGCGGAGAGGGAGCGCGGGGGTGAACAGCTGGGCGAGGTCGATGACGTCCCCTTCGGGGAGGCGCGGCGCGTGGGCGTAAGGAAACTCTCGAGTCACGGGTGCGGGGAGCGCATCCCACGAGTTCGCCCCGGACGGCAAGCTCGTACCGGGCGTCGAGCTCCGACGACGGCCCCCCTTGCCGTGTCTGCGGGGTCGATGTAAGTGGCGCGGGTCGTCGTCGCCTGCCCCTGGTGGCAGGCCTCGAGGGAATCCGGTGTGACTCCGGAGCTGCCCCGCAGCGGTATTGGGAACGAAAGCCACCCCGAAGCACTGGCTCTGGGCCGGGAAGCGGTGGTGAGTAGGAGGTCGCCTCCGGCGACCGAGCCCTGAGCCCGAAGACCTGATGATGATCGCTCTGGCGGATCTTCCGGAGCGGACCTCTCTCCTCGAGGGACGGAGACGGTCACGACGGGCCTCTGCCGTGCCGCGCCTGCGGTGCGCCGTGGCCACGGGAACTCCTCGTGCTCTCCTCTGGACGCCTCCTTGGCCCCGCACCGTGGCGGCGGCTCTCCGTGCCTACCGCGCTCGCGGTGGGCGCGCTGCTCGTGCCGCCGCGCGCCCTGGCCGACGACGCGAACGGCGACGACGACCGCCTCTCGCCGGAGGCCTCGACGGACGCGGCAGCGGAAGAACCGGAAGAGATCGTCGTCGCGGGGCAACGCCCTCACCCGACCCGGGCCGCTCGGGAGCCCGCCGCCTCCAGCTTCGTGCTGCGGGGCGAACGGCTGCTGCAGCCGGGGACGGCCGTCGCGGACGCGCTGCGCGAGGCGCCCGGCGTGCAGGTCACCCAGCTCGGGGCCCTCGGCGGGAGCGCCACGGCGTCCTTGCGGGGCGCCACCGCGGCACAGACGCCCATCTACCTCGGCGGGGTGCGCATCAACGACGAGATCGGCGGCGCCGCGAACCTGGCTGACGTGCCGCTCTTCCTCATCGATCGCGTCGAGGTGTACCGCAGCCACGCCCCTCGGGATCTCGAGCTCGGCGTCGGCGGCGCGGTGCTCTTCGAGCCCAAACGCCCCCGCGGGCACGGGTTGTCCCTCGGGGTCCACGCGGGCGCCTTCGGCGCGCGGGGCGCTCAGGGCTACGCGATGGCCGGGAGCGGCGGGCGCGGCGCATTGGCGGCCTTCGAGCTGAGCGCCGCGGACAACGACTACTCGTTCCACGACGACCGCGGCACGGTCTTCGTCGACGGCGACGACCAGGCGAACCGACTGCGCAACGCGGACGCGCACCTGAGGCGCTTCTGGTTGCTCGCGGACGAGCGGATCGGCTCCGCGGAGCTCCGCTTCCTCCTGCACCACGGGAGCCGGGAGCAGGGCGCGCCGAAGCTGGTCCTGACGCCGACCCACGGCGCGCGGGTGCGGAACGAGCGCGACCTCGTCGCGGTCACCTCGCGGGTGCCCGTGGAGCCCTGGGACGGCGCCGTGGAGCTGTCCACCGCGGCCACCATGTCCACCACCTGGCTCGACGATCCCCTCGGGGAGCTGAGCCTGGTGGGGCAGCAGATCCACACGCCCGGCGAGCACCTGGAGCAGCGGGTGCGCGCGACGCAGCGCTTCGACTTCGGCCTCGTGCTCAGCCAGCAGCTCACCGTGTCGACGGAGCGCCTACGCCGCTTCGAACGTCGGGCGGGATCGCCCCAGCAGATCTTGGCCGCGCGGCGGCTCACGGCGCGCCCCACCCTCTCCGCCGAGCTGCCCCTCGGCGCCGGGATCGTGGCGCGCGGCACCGCCGCCGCGCGCTGCGTCGACACGAGCAGAGCCGAGCTCCAGGCGTGTCGTCAGCTGCTGCCCGAAGGCCGCGTCAGCCTCTCTCGTCAGGGCCAGCAACATGAGATGTACGTGAGCGCAGGGCGCTACCAGCGGCTCCCGACCCTCACGGAGCTCTACGGCGCCTCCCTCCTCGTCCAGGGCAACGCGAGCCTCCGGGCGGAGCGCGGGGACACCGTGGAGGCCGGCGTGCGCTGGCAAGGTCTCGGGAGCGGGCCCGAGCCGCTCCTGTGGATCGACGCCGCCGCCTTCGCGCGCTGGTCTTCGGATCTCATCCTCTACACACGCACGGCCCAGGGCTACCTCATCCCGCAGAACCGCATGGCCGCGCGCAGCGTGGGCGCTGAGCTCACCGCGGGCGTCTCTCCCACCCAGGGGCTCGAGCTGTCCGGAAACGTGAGCTGGATCGACGCGCGGGACGTGAGCCCGACGCGCACCCTCGCCAACGACGTGTTGCCCTTCATCAGCCCGATGACGGCGTCCGGGCTGGTCTCCTACACGGCGACCTTCGAAGACCGCGCGGTGGACGAGGCCACCGTCGGCCTGCGCGCGCTCCATCAGTCGAGCCGCTTCGCCGACGCCGCAGGCCTCGGGGTGATCCCCGAGCAGACCTGGGTGGATCTCGAGCTCGCCGCCCGCGCCTTGTCCCGGCAGCTCGTCGTCCGCGGACGCATCGCCAACCTCTTCGACGCTCGAAGGTTCGATGTCGTCGGGTTCCCGCTCCCCGGTCGGAGCGCGTTCATGTCTCTGGAGGCAACATGGTAATCGGTCGAAGCCGCACCGCGGCAACTGTGGGTGTGTTGATTGGTAGCGTCGCGGCGGCGCTCGTGGCCTGCGGCGTCGAGAGCGTCGACTCCGGCAGCACGGGAGGAGTGGACGACTCGAGCACGGGCGGAGAGGGCGGCGCGGGGGGAGCCGACGACGGAGGAGCGCGCACGTGCCCCGCGGGGATCACCGTGCTCCTGAGCGACTACACCGCGACCCAGATCGCCCTCAGCAGCATCGAGGGCGAGACGCGCTCCGCCTCCTTCCTCTCGACCGCCTCCACGGAGACCGCCGGGCTGGCCTTCGCGCTCTCCGGCGACGTCGCCCTCCCCTCCAGCGCTCCCCCCTCGGGCCAGATCGTGTTGTTGGATCGCTTCGGCACCAACGTGATCACCTGGGCCGACCCCAAGACGGGCGAAGTCCTCCGGCAGCTCCCCGTGGGCACGGGGTTCGAGTCCAACCCGCAGGACTACCTCGAGGTGGGCAGCGGCCGCGCCTTCGTCACCCGCCACAGCCCGAACGCGGACGCCGGGGCGGAGGAGTTCGACGGAGGGAGCGACGTGCTCGTGATCGACACGGAGGAGCCCGCCATCGTGGGGCGGATCCCGTTGCCCCCCGCGGGAGACATCCCCGCTCGCCCGGCGCGCATGGTCCGCCTGGGCGACGAGGTGATCGTCAGCCTGGCCCGCGTGGCGGCGGACTGGACGTCGACCGCAGAGGCCGAGCTCGTGGGACTATCCATCGAGGACGAAGAGATCGCCTGGCGCCACACCCTCACCGGGCTGAAGAGCTGCGGTCGGCCCACCCTGTCGCCCGACGGCAGCCGCTTCGCGGTCGCCTGCAGCGGCGCCATGAACACCGATGGGGAAATCGACGCCCTCGACCAGAGCGCCCTGGTCCTGTTCGACGCCAAGAAGCGCCCCCTCCGGGAGGTCGCGCGCTACACGGCCGAGGACATCGCGGGGGAGCCCATCCAGGGGCGCGTGGCGTTCGCGTCCGAGGAGCTGGTCCTGCTCTCGACCCACACGGCCTACGGCGGCTCCACCCACAACCGCTGGCTCGCCTACGATCTCGAGCAAGGCACGACGACCGAGCTCCTCGAGGCGCCGCCGGACGATCAGGGCGAGGGACGGGGGCTGGTGTTCACCAGCACGACCTGCTTCCCCGGCTGCTCGGACGTCTGCCTCATGGCGGACGGGGCCAACGCCGTGCTGCAGCGGGTGCGGATCGACGACGACGGTTCCCTGGAGCTGCTCGAGCCCATCCAGGTGGAGACGAAGGTGGGGATGCCGCCTCGCGGCATCGGCCTGCGCTGATCACCCGAACGGACCCGAGGGCCACTCCAGAATGAGGCCCCCGCAGAGCCCTCCGATGGCCCGCCGCGACTCCCGGCGGCGCCGTCGGTGTCCCCGAGGGGGCTACCTGCGCTTCGCCGGATCCCGTCGCCCGCTGCTCCGAGTGTGGTATAGCGCCCGCCCATGCGGCGACGACGACTCGGAAGGACGGAACTCCAGGTCTCCGAGCTCGCGCTCGGCACCTGGGGCCTCTCCGGTGACGGCTACGGCCCCATCCCCGAGGGCGAAGCGGACCGCGTGATCGATCGAGCTCGCGCGGTGGGAATCACCCTGTTCGAGACCGCCGACACCTACGCGGCGGGCGGCATGGAGAAGAAGCTCGGCGAGCGCCTCGAAGGCGACGAGAACGCCCATGTCGTGACCAAGCTCGGCACGGATCGCGACGCCTCCCCGCCCCGCAAGCGCTTCGACGCGGAGTTCCTCCGTCGGGCCTTCGAAGCTTCTCGGGAGCGCCTGCGTCGGGAGACCGTGGACGTCGTCCTCCTCCACAATCCCTCCGCGAAGGCCCTCCGCCAGGACGAGACCACCGGAGTGCTGCGGGAGCTGAAGGAAAAAGGAGCCATCCGCGCCTGGGGCGTGAGCGTCGGCAACCTCGAGGCGGCCGAGGCGGCGCTGGACGCGGGCGCCGAGGTGATGAGCTTCGCCTACAACGTGTTCCACGTGCAGCCCCTCCGGAGCCTGGCCGAGCGCCTCGTGAGCACGGACACGGGCGTGCTGGCCCACTCGATCCTGTCCTACGGCCTGCTCTGCGGGCTGTGGCCGCCCCACAAGGAGTTTCGCTACGGAGACCACCGGAGCGAGCGCTGGTCCCCCACTCAGCTGCGCCGCCGCATCCGGCAGCTCGAGGCGGTGCGCCCGATGGTGTCCGGGGACGTACGGACCCTGCGCGCGGCCGCGCTCCGCTTCGCCTTGGCGAACGACGCCGTGTCCAGCGTGATCCTGGGCCCTCGCTTCAGCCTCCACCTGGATCAGCTCGTGCGTGAGGCGGGCCGCGAGCCCCCCTATCTCTCCGAGGGAAAGCTGAGCGCGCTGGAGCAGCGTCTCGAGGCGCTCGGGGTGGGAAGGTAAGCCATGAGCGAGATTCTGGAGCAGATGCTCGCCATCGCCGCGGAGGCCGCGGTGGTGGTCAAGGAGGTCTACGACAAGCCCTTCTCCGTCCAGTACAAGGGCCCCGCGGATCCGGTGACCGAAGCAGACGAGCGCGCCAACGAGCTCATCTGTCGGCGCCTCGCCGAGGCGTTCCCCGACATCCCCGTGGTGGCCGAGGAGAGCCCGGAGGAGCGCTGGCGGAGCTTCCGCGCCTCGGACCGCATCTTCTTCGTGGACCCGGTCGACGGCACCCGGGAGTTCGTCGCCCGTAATGGTGAGTTCGTCGTGATGATCGGGCTCGTCCACGGGGAGCAAGCCACCCACGGGGTGGTGCACGCTCCCGCCAGCGGCCTCGCGTGGGCCGGGGTCGTGGGCCAGGGCGCGTTCGAGGTGGACGACGCCGGCAACCGCCGCCCCCTCCACGTGGGCCAGCGCGAGGCCCTCGAGCAGGCGAGCGTCGTCGCCTCCAGGGTCCACCGAAGCCCGCTGCTGGGGCAGGCGCTCGACCTGCTGGCTCCGGAGCGCGTGGTCAACCTGGGCAGCGCGGGGCTCAAGGGGGTCGCGGTCGCTCGCGGGGAGGCGGACGTTTACATGGCTCCTGAAAGAGCGGGCAGTCTCTGGGACGCTTGCGCCCCCGACGCCATCGTCCGCGCCGCGGGCGGCATCTATACGGACGCTTACGGACGCGCCATCGACTACCGCGCCGAACGCGTCGAGAACGACCGGGGGATCGTGGCAGCAAACCCCACACTTCACGACCGGGTGGTCACTCGCCTGCGATCGCTTGAGCGCTGATCGCAGCCGCAAACGAGTCGCTCCGCACCTCGGGAGTCCCTCCAGCGACGGCGCGCCGAGGGTGCCATAGCCCCGCACGCCAGCCGGCGGCCCGGACGAGCCGATCCATCCACGTTAGAGAGCGATGACCGGGCGGTTTCGTTGACAGCATGAGCGCGCCCGGCGTACCGTGCGCTGCGCTGCCATACGGTTACCCGGCGGAAGTATTCCGCTTTCGCCGTTCAGCTCGTGCTGAGGGCGGCTGTGACTCTGCCCCACCTCTTCACACAAGCGTATTCATTTACGAGCTCTCTGGAGGAAAAGCATGCTCCGCTCCTCGCGCACTACTGCCGCGCTGATTCGTTCGCTGATGTTGGGAACTGCTGCCGTGACGACGACCGTCGCCGTGTCGACCGTCCTCGTCGGCTGTAAGAACGAGAACGAACCCGGGTACTGGGTCGACAAGCTCGACGATCCCAAGTGGCGGCCCAACGCCGTCAAGCGCCTGGGCCAGTTCCTCGACGATGCCCTGGCCTCGTCCAACGGCGACATGCAAGGCGAATCGGTCCAGAAGCTGCTGAACGAGATCGTCGAGCCCCTCACCAACAGCTACGTCGAGAACTACTCCGACTACGACACCAACTCGCGCGTCGCCCTGATCAAGCTCCTCGCCGACTTCCGTGATCCGCGCACGGAGCCTGCCTTGAAGAAGGCCTTCGACGAGTTCGCGAAGCGCCCCCGGACGACCCAGGACGAGTCGGACATCAAGTGGGCGGTCCGCGCCTACGGCCGGATGAAGCTCGAGGGCCTCGCGCCCTCGGTCCTGGCGGCCTTCGAGAAGCTCGAGGCTCACACCCAGCTCGGCGGCGTGACGTACCGGGACTACAGCGAGGCCATGGTCCGGGCTCCGAGCAAGCAGTGGGCCGGTCCCCTGATCCAGATGCTGAACCAGCCCATGACGGATCCGCGCAGCGCCAAGACGAAGGAGCAGGCGCGGGATCTGGTCGATCCCTTCCGTGACCAGAGCTTCTGGCAGGTGACCGCCGCCCAGGTGCTCGGAGAGCTCCGCGAGGCAGACGCGGTGGAGCCGCTCTTCAAGGTCCTGCTCGAGCCCAGCAAGAGCGCGGTGGCCACCACGGCGCTGCTGGCCCTCGTGAAGATCGGCAAGCCCTCCGTCGATCGCGCTCTGAAGGTCCTCGACGGCTCCGACACCAAGCTCATCGACTTCCACAAGGAGGCCGTGAAGAAGGCGACGGAAGCCAAGGAAGCCCCGAGCGGGAACATCTCGCTGCCGGTCGCGGCGGCGGTCATCGGTATGGCGGGCCGCCCCGAGGGGATCGCCCCGATGATCAAGATCCTCGAGAGCGACGCGAGCGACGCCGACAAGGCGGTGGTGGCGCGGGAGCTCGCGAAGATCCCTGCCACCAAGGAGTCCAAGGACGCCTTCAAGAAGGCGTTCGAGAACATCCCCCTCGACGCCTCCCTCCAGGGCATGCCTGCCCTCGTCGCGCTCGCCGAGGCGGCGGGTCAGTTCTACGACGCGGACATGATCCCGTGGCTCCTCGAGCGCGCCCGGAACACCAAGGGCGGCGGTGAGGAGAAGGTCGCCCTCCAGAAGACCCTGGTGATGACCGCCTTGAAGCTCGCCAAGCCCGATCAGATGGCCTCGGTGAAGAAGGCGGCGGAGACCTATAACGCGAAGGACCTCGTGGCCAACGTCGAAGAGGTGGTCAACGCCTGCGGCGACAAGGTGGACTGCTACGTCTCGGCCATCCAGAAGGGCGACTACCAGCGCAAGGAGAAGCAGCTGGCTGGCATCAAGGCCGGCTACATGATCGGCGTGCTGGGGAACGAGGCCGCCCGCGACCAGCTCGTCGGCGCGCTCGGTTCCATCGAGAACGCCGCCCTGCGCTTCGTGGCCGCACAGACGATCGACCACCTGACGCCCAAGGGCTCGGACCAGGTGGTGACGCAGCTCGAGGAGATCATCGCCAAGAACAAGCTCTCGGGTGATCCCAACCGGATGGCGGCCGATCAGCCTCTGCAGCAGGTCGCTTACCGACTCAGCGTCCGCGGCGGCTGAACCCACGGGGCCGTAGCGGCGCACGACGGGCAGGCTCTCCGAGCCTGCCCGTCGCGCTTTGTGGGTCGAGCGCTCAGGCGAATGGCCCACTCGAAGACCCAGCGCCGGCCTCGCCGCCACGCGGCTTCGCTCCGGACCCGCGTCCACTACGAACGCCGGGCCCCTCGAGGCTCGCCGGGCCCGCTCGGCGACCGCCCGCTCGGCGACCGCCCACTCGAGGCCCCCGCCCGACCTCGCTCACTGGATCCCGTACTCACGCAGACGACGATAGAACGTTCGACGCGGCATCCCGATCAGCTCTGCCGCCTTCACACGGTTCCAGTTGCAGGCGTTGAGGGCGTCGACGATGCGCTGCCGCTCGTCGCGGCGATGCTGGGACGTCGTCTGTCGTCGCGTCGAGCTCGGCTCCGCTCGACCCGGGGCGGGCGCTGGCCCGCGCAGGGTCGCTGGTGACGCCGAGGCGGAGTCTTCGACGGAGGCGGCGACCGCCGCCTCCGTCGCGTGCGGGTGAGCGGAGCTCGGCGCGCCCGTGGCGCTGGTGGGGCCACTGGAGGACGGATCCGCGGAACGCCACGGGCTGGAGTGGAGCGCGGAGCTGGGCCGCGACGAGGGCAGCTCCAGATCGTCGGCTTCGATGACCTCCCCCTCGCTCAACACCCAGGCGTTGAGCAGCGCGTTCTCGAGCTGACGCACGTTGCCGGGCCAGGGATACTCCAAGAGCCGGTGCAGGGCGCCCCGAGACAGCACCTTCTTCGGTCGATCGAAGCGCGCCGCAAAGCGGGAGAAGAAGTGGTCCACGAGCTGCGGGATGTCTTCGCTGCGCTCGCGCAGGGCGGGCAGGCGTAGCTCCACCACGCGGATCCGGTAGAGCAGATCTTCCCGGAAGCGCCCGGCCCCCACCAGCGCGTCGAGATCGCGGTTGGTCGCGAAGATGACGCGCACGTCGATGGGCTCCTCCACCTGCCCCCCCACGGGCCGCACCTTGCGCTCCTGGAGCACCCGCAGCAGCCCCGTCTGCATCTTCGCCGGGGTCTCCCCGATCTCGTCGAGGAACAGGGAGCCACCGCTCGCCTCCCGGAAGAGCCCCTTGCGCTCCCGATCCGCCCCCGTGAAGGCCCCCCGGACGTGACCGAAGAGCTCGCTCTCGAGGATCTGCTCGGGGATGGCTCCACAGTTCACCCCCAAGAACTTCCCGGCGCTGCGGGGCGAGGACTGATGGATCGCCCGCGCCACGATTTCCTTCCCGGTGCCGCTCTCCCCCGTGATGAGCACCGGGACGTCCGTGTGCTTGATGCGCTCGATCATCGCGTAGATGCGGCGCATGGGCGCGCTCGCACCGACGAGCCCCTCGTAGGTGTAGTGGGCTTCCAGCGCCTTGCGGGTCGTGCGCAGCTCGCGGCGCGCCTCCTTCAACCGCGCCGTCCGCGCCTCGAGCAGCTCCTCCAGACGCTCCCGCGCGGACGCGAGCTGACGGTTGCTCGTCTCCAGCTCCTCGGTGCGGGCTCGGAGCTCCGACAGCAGCCGCGCGTTCTCCAGGGCGATGGCGGCTTGATCCGCGAAGGCGCGCAGGGTGGGGAGCTCGTCGGCGAAATGGGGGCTGGGCGCTCCCTGCGCCTCCAGATGCAACGCGCCGATCACCGCCGCCCGCGGGTCGAGGATCGGCACGCAGGCGACGGCGCGGACCATGCGCTGGTGCACGGAAGCGTAGCCCTCGAGGCGCCCGTCCCGCGCCGCGTCGATGCTCACCAACGGCTCACCGGAGGCGACCACGCGCCCCGCCACGGAGCTCGAAAAGTCGCGCTGCGCGTCCGCGCCCACCCCGAAGGTCGCCTGCACCGTCAGGGGCTCGCTCCCGCTGCCCAGCAGCAGGAACGCCCGATCGGCGCCGAGCAGCTCCGCGGCGTGGGCGACGATGCGGCGACACAGGCGCGACACGTCGATTTCCCCGGCCAGCTCGTGGTTCACCGCGAGGATCCGGGTCAAGCGCTGCTCGAGGGGGGTCTGCGTCAGGCGAGAGACGGCGGCCACGCCCGTGCCCGCCGCGTGGGTGGTCTGCAGGAAGGGCAACACCGCGGCGCGCTGGGCGGCGCGGGCCACGCCGTCCGGCTCCGCCGTGGCCCGGCGCAGGGCACGACGACGCGAGTCGTTCCAGTACACCTCGCGCAGATCCCGCGGCAGGCTCGCGCCGATCTCTTCGACGACCTCGAGGGCTCGCTGGCGTACCCGACGTGCCCGCTGCGCCCGTCCCGTACGCTCCAGCACCTCCGCGTGGAGCTCGAGGGCCCGCCACGACCAGTCCCGCTGCCCCGCCGTCTCCGCGATCTCCACGGCGAGCTGACAGCGCGCCTCGGCCTCCGCTTCGTCTCCGCTCGCGAGGTAAAGACGTGCCTCGGCGATGCGCAGCAACGGCTCGTGCGCCCCCTCCTCTCCGATCAGGCGCCGCGTCGCCTCCAGCCGCTCCTCGACCTCCCGGAGCTGGAAGGTCGACGTACGCAGAGCCAACAGCACCCCCTCCAGCGCCGCCTCCGCGGCGTCGCGCTTGCGCCCGAGGGCCGACCACGCGGACTCACACTCACCGTAGAGCCGCAAGGCCTCCTCGGTGAGTCCCTCCCGCTCGGCGAGCTCGGCGCGCAACCCGATCAGCTGCGCCTTGGCCACTGCCGTGAGCGCGGCTTCGTCGACGGCGGACATGCTGGAGCGCGCCCGCTCGAGCCGCCCCAGGTACAGATCCGCGTTGGCGAGGTTGAGCAACGCCTGATGCAACGTGGCGCGCCGCCCGGAGCGACGCGCCGTGTCGACGGCTGCCTCGAGCATCTCCAGGGCGGGGGCGAGCTCTCCGCGCACCTTGAGGAGAGCCGCGAGGTTGATCTGAGCGGAGGAGAGGATGCCGGCGTCTCCGACGCGCTCGGCGGCGGCGATGGCCCCGCGAAAGTGCTCCGCCGCCTCCACGAGCTGCTCCGCGCGCCACAGCACCGTCGCGAAGCACGACGCGATCAACGCCTCGAGGCGCACGACCTCGTGGCGCCGCGCCTCGGCCAGGGCTCCCTCCAGCGTGTCGCGGGCCGCGCGGTGGTCCCCGAGCAAGCCCTGGCCGAGCCCGCGATACGCCAGCCCCTCGAGGCGCACCTTCAGGGGCCAGCCCTCCGCTCCGACGAGCACCTCCAGAGCCTCGGTATAACGGCCCAGGCCAAGCAGGGCCCGCCCGCGGCATGCCAGGAGCTGGGCGGTGCTCTCCGGATCCGGACGCGCCTCGCCCGACGCGGCGCCGTCGATGATCTCGAGGGCCTTCCCCGGCGAGCCCGCCCCCAAGTGCCACCTCGCCTCGAGCCAGCGGGTCTCGGCGTCATGACCCTCCGTCCGATCGAGAGCCGCGCGCGCCTGAATGAAGCGACCACGCTCGAGGTAGTACGCCGCCGCCGCGCGCGGATCCTCCGGGGCGGCGGGGAGCTCGTCATCCCAGGCGAGGAGCTGCTCCAGATCCGACGGCGAGGTGAGCGGCGTCGTCCCGGCCCGCGCCACCAGCTGGCGCAGCGCGCCAGGGCGCGCCCCGGTGGTCTCCAGGACCCGCTGCACCATCGCCTCCGTCAGGGACGGCATGGCGCGGCGCAAGAGCCGGCGCGCTGCCGCCGGCTCCAGCGCGGGCACGTCGAACAGCTGCGCCGCGCTGCCCAGCTCGAGGGCCCCGACGACGACGACCCGCGCGCCCCGCTCGAGTCGCCGACGGAGCAGGCGCTGCAAGGGCCCCTGAACCTGCAGCGTGGGCTCCGGAGCGTCGGCGACGATCACGTCTCCATCCAGCTCCTCGCTCAGCTCTCGCGCCAGCGCCTCGGCGTTCCCACAAATGGCTTCGTCGAGCCACACCACGGAGCGACCGCGGGTCGCCAGGGTCCACGCCACGCGCCGGAGCAACGTCGTGCGCCCGGAGCCGACAGGGCCCTGCACGCGCAGCAGCGCGCCGGGGCGCATCCCCTCGATCACCGCGAGGAGCTCGGTGGCCGCGCGATCCATGCCCTCGATGGGCCAGCGCCCGTCGGGCGCCACGGGATCGGCAGGCGCCAGGCGCGCGGCGTGACGCAGGGCGCTGGCGAACTCGTCCGCCGAGGGATACCTCTCGGCCGGATCATGCTGGGTGGCTCGCGCGACGACCCCGTCGAGCTCCGTCCGGGACGCGCTGAGACGAGAGCTCGTCGTCTCTCCCCCGAGGGCAGCCAAGATCTCCTGGAGCACGACGCCGAGGGCGTACACCTCCGAGCGGGCCGTGAGCGCCTGCCCCGCGAGCACCTCGGGAGCGGCGTAGTGGGGCGTGAGTCCCTCGGGCGTCGCTCCGCGCTCCTGCCAGACGGCCGCGAGCCCCAGGTCCACGAAGGTGACCGTGTCATCGGGGCGCACGATGACGTTCGCCGGCTTGATGTCGCCGTGCAGCAGGCCCGATCGATGGATGTGTGTCAGCACGTCCGCGGCGCGGGCCACCCACTCCACCGCGAGCTCCGCCGTGGTCTCTCCTTGGGCGAGGGCTGCCTCGAGGCTGCGGCCGTCCACCAGCTCGCGCACCAGATAGGCGCGCCCGTCCGGCAGACGCCCGAAGGAGAACACCCGCGGCAACCCCAGCCCCTCCAGACCGGAGAGCGCCACCGCCTCCCGCACCAGCGCGTCGACCTCCGCGGCGCCATGACCGCGGGTGAGCACCTTGAGGGCCAGGCGCTGCCCGCTGGAGCGATCACGCACGGCCCACACCTCACCGCCACCGCCCTCACCGAGGCGGCTGAGCGGCTCATAGCGGGGCGGCAGCGCCAGGGTGTTTGCAATCGGTGAGCTCACCTCCCCCACGTCGGACCTTAGAGGCCGTAGTCCGCGCCGAGGCCGAAGAAGAGGCCGCTGGTGCTGAAGCCGACGTCCAGCCGCGCGACGAAGTGGCGATGTGGCTTGTAACGGAGCCCCGTCTGCACCGCGAGCCAGGGGAACACCGGCCAGGCATCGTCCGTCTTGTTGTACTCACCGTCGAAGGGGCATTGATTGCCGGAGGCCCCGCCGGGACCGTTGCAACGCGCGAGGCCCGCGCCGTCAGGGTTGCCCGGGAGTCCGCCCGGGAAGTAGCCCTCGGTGCGGGTGATGTCCCCCATCACCAAGCCGAGGCCGGCGCCGGCTCCGTAGGTGATCGCGAACTGCTCGTTGATGGGCGAGCTCCAGAGGAAGTCCGCCGTCAGGTAGAGCACCTTCAGGTTCGCGTCGATGATCTCCCAGGCGTCGGCGCCATCCGACTTCCCCTTGAAGGGGACGCCGTCGAAGGAATAGTTGGCGAACCAGATCGACGGCAGGATCTCGAAGTTGTCCTTGCGGATACCGAACTGCGCGCCCGCTCCGTGCACGACGAAGGTCGTGCCGCCGTCCGCGAACATGTTGATCATGAACTGCGGCACCACCAGGGCCCGGTAGCGGGCGCCCACGAAGTAGTAGGTCTCGCCGGGTTTCTCGAAGGGGCTCCCCTCGGTCGCGTCGATGCGCGGCGGCGCGGCGTTCTCCGAGGTGTCTCCGTCGGGCTCGAAGTCGTCCGCCTCGTCCTCGGGCTCGAAGTCGTCGTCGAGGCTGGACTCCTCCTCATCGAGCTCGACGGGCTCAGCCCACGCGGTGCCGGGCCCCAGGAGACCCACCAGGGCCAGCGCACCTGCTCCGATCCCCCGCACGATTCTGGTTCGTTTCATCCCAACCTACCTTCCGCTGCTCGCCGACGCGCCGGATGGCTGTGCCAGTCCGTTGGCGCGGAGTGTGCCAGCCGTCTCGTGCCATTGGAACCCGAAACGACCCGGTTGGGGTCTTGCCATTTGCTCATCTCTCCCTCGACGACGCGCCGCGCCGCCGCGGGGGAGTCGATCCGAGAGCGGGGAAATCGCCAATTCCTTCGCGTAGTTCGCGGGGTCCCG
>JAAZAA010000338.1 GCA_012514535.1 Myxococcales bacterium
AGGTCGAGCGCCTCCTCGGGCAAGCCGAGCAGAGCCCGCTGCCCGTCCAGCCCGGAGACGCTCTCCAAGCAGAGCTGCTCGCCTTCTCACGGGCCGTCCGAAACGGCGCGGCCATGCCCACGAGCGTCCGAGCCAGCTTGCCCGTGCTGGAGATGCTGGTGCTGGGGGAGGCGACGGTCGACCGCATGCCCTCCACGCTCCGCGACGACGAACGCGTCACGGCTCCGGCGACGCGACTGGCCTACGATGGGTTCGCCTGAGATCCACCCCACGGCCACGGTCGCAGAGGCGGCCGAGGTCGGCGAAGACACGCGCGTCTGGCATCACTGCCACGTGATGGCCGGGGCGCGCATCGGCGCGCGCTGTGTGCTGGGTCACGCCGTGTTCGTCGGTCCCCACGTCGTCATTGGAGACAGCTGCCGGATCCAGAACCACGTGAGCCTCTTCGACGGTGTCCTGCTCGAGGAGGACGTGTTCGTGGGCCCGAGCGCCACCTTCACGAACGTGAAGACGCCGCGGGCCTTCGTGAGCCGGAAGCACGAGTTCGGGGTCACGCGGGTGAAGCGCGGGGCGACCATCGGGGCCAACGCCACGATCCTCCCCGGAGTGACGCTCGGGCGCTGGTGCTTCGTCGCGGCGGGCGCCGTGGTGACCCGGGACGTGCCGGACTTCGCGCTCGTGATGGGGGTTCCGGCGCGCCCGCAGGGGTGGGTGACCCGCCGCGGGGAGCGGCTCACCCTCGACGAGGACGGACGCGGGCGATGCCCGGTCAGCGGCGAGCGTTATCGGCTGGTGGACGGCGCGCTCGTGCTCGAGTCGGAGGCGGACACGGGGAGCTCGGAGGGATCGATCTCGATTTCGCCCGTCCAGGAGGGGCGCGACTGACGGTCCCCCCGCGACATCAGCTCGATGTTGGCCACCAGCGGCAGATGATCGGAGGCGGAGCGGGCGAGCGGGCCGGTCCACGCGCCCGCCTCGTGCACTTGCACGGCGCCGCGCACGAAGATGCCGTCCAGTGGGCGGATCGGCATGTAGGCCGGGAAGGTGTTCTGCAGGAGGCCCGCGCGCTGAAACCCCGCAGGCGCCAGGAACTTCGGACCGAGGGAGCCCCAGAGGTCGTTCAAGTCGCCGCCGACGACCAGGGGCGTCTGAGGATCGATCCCGGCGAAGGGTTCACAGGCGAGGAAGCGACGGAGCTGCTCGGCGCGCTCGCTCCCGGCCAGGCCGAGATGGAGGTTGTTGATGACGACCGTCCGCTGATGTCCGCCGCGCCGCACGATGGTGCGCGCCTGCAGCGCGCCCCGCTTCTTTCGCCAGCCGACCGTCAAGTCCACGTGGTGGGTGTCGTGCAGGGGCCAACGGCAGAGGATCGCGTTACCGTAACCGCCCTGCTTGAACCGGTGCTCCGGTCCGAACACCACGTAGGGGAGATCGAGCGCCTCGCGGAGCTCGTCCACCTGCACCTCGAAGCGAGCCTGGGGCCATCCCTCGGCCACCTCCTGGAGAAGCGCGACGTCCGGCTGAACCGCCTGGATCAACTCGATCGTGCGATCCAGGCGATACTTCCTATCCGCGCCTCCGATGCCCTTGTGAATGTTCCAGGAGATGACTCGAAGATGCATGCGTCGAAGAGGTCCGACGGGGCCCGGGCTACCTCGTCACGGTGGTCCGTGCCGGGCGGGTGCCTCCCACCGCCGGTTGTCTGAGCCAGGTGCCCATGGACCTCGGGCACCATGCTGGAGGTTGCCGAAGATGAGGGTGCTTCCCGGCAGTTTAATGACGAAAGCGGGTCGTGCCACCGAGGACGGGCGCAGAAAGCTGCGGCGCGACGAAGACGCCCTTGTCGGTTTTGGTGGTCGGAGGGCTCTTTTCGCGAGGAAGCGGGCTCGCGACGACCGACCCGGAGTGATATAGGAAGCGCGGCCCAAGGGGATGATTCCTCGAGTCATGGCGGGGCCGTCACGAGGTGCGGAGATGATCCAAGAGGTCCTGGAAGAGCTGCAAACGTCCATCGGCAAGTGTCACGAGGCCCTGCGCCGGGACCTGTCGAAATTGCGCACCGGGCGCGCGAACGCAGGCCTGCTCGAGCTGGTGCGGGTGGACTACTACGGGCAGGTCACGCCCATCGCGCAGATGGCGACGATCAGCGTGCCCGAGCCGCGCCTGCTGACGGTGAAGCCCTGGGAGAAGAGCCAGGTGCAGGCCGTGGAGAAGGCCATCCGTGAGTCCGATCTCGGTCTCAACCCTCAGGTCGACGGCGACACGATCCGAGTCCCCGTGCCACCGCTGAGCGAGGAGCGGCGTCGTGATCTGGTCAAGCTCGCCAAGAAGAGCGGCGAGGAGTGCAAGGTGGCGATCCGTCACGCGCGGCACGGCGCCCTCGACATGCTCAACGAGATGAAGACCAACGGGGACGCCAGCGAAGACGAGATCGAGCGCGCCAAGAAGAAGGTCGAAGAGATCGTCGGCCAGGGCGTGCAGAACGTCGACGTCCTCGTCCAGGGGAAGGAAAAGGAAATCCTCACCGTCTGAGGTGAGGGACCCATCGCCGGTATCTCGACGGACCAGGACGCCCGCCGATCTCGGCGGGCCGCGCCGTCCTGCGCGTCCCCGGTCCGTCGACGAGGCGCTCGTGATCGACGGGTGAGGTGAGGGAGGGAGCGATGCCGCAAAGCAGCGACCGCTCAGGGAGACAGGTGCGAGCGGCGGTGCACGGCGCGATGGGATCGATGCACGGGCTGTCGAGATGCATGCGCTGTCGAGACGCATGGGCTGGCGATGCAGGGCGCCGTCGATGCCGTGCGACCATCTGCGCGGGGTGCGCTGGAGCACGTCGCGGACGAGTCAGCATGACAGGGGTAGGGGTGGTGCACCTCGGCGGGGCGGGCCGGGCAGCGCGGATGTGGTCCAGGGCGGCACCGTCCTGGAGGGGCGGCGTCGCCGGGTCGAGCCCCTGCGGTGGTCATTGGGCCGATGGATTCGGCTAGCCTGCCGTTGACACCCCCGATCCGCCGTGAAATCCTCCGAAAAAGAACATGACCGCAGCGGACGGCCCGAGTGAGTGGAGGAGCCCTTGGTGATGCGCGCGGTAGCGGCCGGCATCAGTGACGTCGGCCTGCAGCGGGAACACAACGAAGACAGCTTCGCCATCCTTGGCGAACAGGAGCTGTACATCGTTGCCGATGGGATGGGTGGGCACAGGGCGGGAGACGTCGCCAGCCGACTGGCCACCCAGACGATCGTCGACTTCTTCAAGGCGACGGCCTCCGAGGACGTGACCTGGCCGTTTCATTTCGACGTTCGCCTCTCGGAGGAGGAGAACCGGTTGCTCGCCGGGATCCGACTGGCGAATCAGCAGATCGTCCAACAGAGCGCGCGGTCGCGGGAGCACCACGGCATGGGCACGACGGTGGTCGGCGCCCTGTTCAGCCGCTCCAAGCGCAAGATGTTCATCGGGCACGTGGGCGACAGCCGCGCGTACCGCATCCGTGACGGGGTGATCCAGCAGATGACGCGGGATCATTCCTTGGTGAACGATTACCTCCAGGCGATGCCGGAGCTCACGGAAGAGCAGAAGAGCGAGCTGCCCAAGAACGTGATCACGCGGGCCCTCGGGATGCAGGAGCAGGTCACCGTGGATCTGCAGTCGGACGAGGTGCAGCCCGGAGATCTGTACGTGCTCTGTTCCGACGGTCTGAGCGGCATGATGGACGACGAAGACATCCTCCGGATCGCCACGGAGACGTCGGACCTGCACACGATCTGTCGGCGCTTGATCAACGTCGCCAACGAGAACGGCGGCGAGGACAACATCACGGCGGTCGTGGTGCGAGTCGATGACGTGACCGTCGACGAGCTGCGCGCGACCATCCCCGATCAGTGAGCGGCGCGTTCGCCGCGCCAGGAGGCATCGTCGGCGTGGCGCGAGCGTCGCCGTCATCGCGCGATGCCGCGCCTGAGCGGGGGCGGCGCGTCGGCGTCACAGCGCGCAGGACGCATCGCCGGCGTGTCGCATGGGTGTCGTCATCATCGCGCGATCCTCTGACCCCGGCGAGGCGTCAGGGATCGTCACCGTGTCGTCATTGCGCGCTGAGCGGCCCCGTCGCGCCACCGCGCGTGCCGAAAAAGAAAAGCCCGGCGTGGGGCCGGGCCTTTCTCGTCGTCCGCGTCGCGCGGCGCGACCGATGCTCGCGTGGACTCAGCGATCGCAGTTCTCGAGCACCACGACGCCTTCGGTACGGCAGTAGTTCGAAGGCTGTCCGGAGGTGACCATCCCGCTGCAGGTGAAACGAGCCCACATGAGCCCGTCGCCGTACTGCTTCTCCCCGCGCGCCTCGACCCCGGTGATGGTGCACGGTGCCTGGCTGGCCAGCTGCACGGTACCCAAGGCGGAGGAGGAGATGGGCGTGCTGAGCGAAACGGAGACGGTCCCCTCACCGTTGGCGTCGAGGGTGCCGTTGTGGAAACGCACCTCGGCGCTGCGTCCATCCGTCGTGTTCTTACCGCGGAGGACTCCCGAGAAGGTGATCGTGTCCCGTCCTTTCACCCTGCAGCTGACCTCCGTGCCGTCGACCCCATCGGGGAGCGTCGCGCCCGGATCGTCGCTGAACATGTCGGGCGCGGGATCGCCGATCGACACCGTATAACCCGGTGTCGGGCACTTCGTCCCATCGGGTGCGCTCGCTGAGCTGGCGGTCGTGAACTGTGCTCCGCCCTGTGGGATCGCCCCTGGTCCTTCACTGCAGGAGAGGGCGAAGAGACACACGGCTGCTGCTGCGGAAAGGAAACGGGCTGCTTGCGTCATGAGGTCTTCTCCGACGCGGCAAGCTAGCAGTCGTCCGCTCCGACCGGAAGATGCGTGGGGTGGATGACGGGAATTGAACCCGCGACACCTGGAGCCACAATCCAGTGCTCTACCACTGAGCTACACCCACCACGCGACCGTCCTACGGGATGAGAACGGGGCGCCGCCGGATCGGGTCTCCCTGGGGGCGTTCCCTGGGGGGTGCCTGACCGGCCCGCGGCATTTAGCGCACGATGACCGGGATGCGCAACTAGAGAGAGCCCCAGAATGCCTTCTGGACCCCCCGAACCCGCTCGATCTCGTCCAAATGGCGGTCTCCCGGGGTTCCCGGCGCCTCCCAAGGGTCACCGCCCGGCGCTACGGGGTCGCTCTCGAGCCCCCGCACGGTCATCGCCAGGGCCCCCTCGAGGGCGGTGAGATCGTAGCCCCCCTCGAGCACGGCGACGGTCGGGACCGATCCGCTCGCAGCGAGGAGGCGCCGGGTCATCGCCCCGTAGGCCTCGTCCCCCAGCGCCATGCCCGCCAGGGGATCGCGGGCATGGGCATCGAAGCCTGCGCTGATGAGCAAAAGGTCCGGGCCGTAGGCCGCGAGCACCGGCTCGATCACCCGCTGGAAGGCCGCCTCGTAGGCGGCGTCACTCGCCGCACCGGAGAGGGGCACGTTCACGTTGAAGCCGCGACCATCACCGGCACCGCAGTCCGTCGCGGCGCCGCTCCCGGGATAGAGCGGGTGTTGGTGTACGGAGATGTAGAGGACGTGAGGATCCTCATAGAAGATCTCCTCGGTGCCGTTCCCGTGGTGCACGTCCCAGTCGACGATCGCCACGCGTCGAGCGCCGAGTCCGAGGGCGTGTCGCGCGGCGAGGGCGACCTGGTTGATCAAACAGAACCCCATCGCTCCGTCCGCACGGGCGTGATGACCTGGTGGCCGGACGAGCGCGAGACCACGACCACCCTGGCGCCACACGGTCTCCGTCAGAGCCAAGGTGCCACCCGCGGCCATCTGCGCGACGTCCACGGAGCGCTCGTTGTAGTACGTGTCCGCGTCGAAGAAGCCGCGCGCGCCGCGTCGCTCGAGCAGGGTCTCGACGTACTCGGACGTATGGACGGTGCACAGCTCGTCGGGGGTGGCAACGCGGGCGCCGACGCGCTCCCACAGGCGGGTCGCGGCGCGTTCGAGCCCGCGTCGACACGCCCGGAGACGCTCGGGGCGCTCGGGGTGCGCGACGTGGGGGTCCTCGAACGACCGGTCGTCTCCGGGAGGGTCCGTCTGCTCCTCGGTGTCGAGCCTGTGAGCGTCGAAGAGCGGGTCATCGAGGACGAACAGTTTCATGCCAAGAGCGTGCCCTCCTCGAGCGTTGTCCGCCATGGTTCACGGGTGTTACGCTCTCTGGTCGCATCCTGCGGGCGCGGGCCCGGCCGGAGAGGAAAGCCCCATGCGGTGGAAAATCATCTTCGTGAACGGTGGCGTCGTCATGGTCGTGGCGGTGCTGACCTATTTCCTACTGGCAGCCTCCCTCTCCAGCGTGGTCGCCAACCCCGCCGAGCAGAAGCGAGAGCTCGCGCGAGCTCTTCGGGGAGCGAGTTCGCAGCTCGCCTTGGACGGCTTGCGCATGGAGCGCTGGCTCGCTCAGCAGGTGGTCACTCGACCCGTTCGTGAGGTCTATCAAGGGGGCACGGCCGCCGCGCGCAGCGACTGGGCGACGAGCGCTGCCAACGCGCTGCGCGATCGCGCGGCGGCGGAGCCCGACTTCGCTCGGATGGCGCCCGCGCTGGTCCTCTTCGTGGATGAACGCGGGGTGGGGATCGGTCGGAACGGTTCGGCGCTGATGCGCGGCGACCGCGTCGCGGAGTCCTATCCCGGCCTCGCCAGCGCCCTCGAGTCCGGGTTGACGCGCAGCGACGTCTGGATTCATCGGGAGCGACAGGAGCAGATGCTCGTGAGCTACGCGCCGGTTCGAGACGAGCGCGGGCGGATCCTCGGTGCCCTGGTCCTCGGGACCCCGTTGAACGACGAGCGCCTCGGCCGCACGAGCGAGCTGACCAGCGGACACTCGTTGGCGTTCCTGCACGTGCAGGGGGAAGGGGCGACGGTGGTGGCGGCGTCGGGTCCCGGCGCGAGCCAGGCCAAGGCCCCTGCGGTCACTCAGATGGCCTTGCAGAGCCTCTCGGGCAACAACCCCGTGTTCACGGCGGGTCCCATCGAGGACCGACTCTATGGGGCGATCCGCCTGGACGGTTACCCGGAGGCCAGCGGCGCGATCGTGGCCTCCGTGCCGGCTTCGCGGGTCGGGAGCGTGGGCGCCTTGCTCTGGCCCGTGTTCGCCGTGGGGGCTCTCGGTGTCGCCTTGGTCGTGGTCGGTGGTGTTCTGCTCGGGAACTACGTGTCCCGTCCGGTGGCGGAGCTGGAGAAGGGGCTGCTGTTGGTGATCAGCGGCAACCAGAACCTCCGCTTCGAGCTCGAGCACGACGAGCTCGGCGGGCTCGCCTCACGGATCAACACCTTGCTCAATACCCTGCTCGGCGTCGCCGAGGACACGACCGATGCGCAGGGGCGGGCTCCGGCGGCGTCGCCTCCCCGGAGCTTCGACGACGCTCTCGCGGTGGACGAGTCCGCCATCGCCCAGGCTCGCGACGTCCCGGGAGGGGAGGCACTCGCCGCGCTCCCGCCGGAGCGCTACTACGCGGAGCTCTACGAGTCCTACGTCGCCTTGAAGCAGCAGCTCGGCGAGCCCGTCGATCACATCACCGCCGAGGCGTTCCGGAGCCGCATTCGAGCTACCGAAGAGGAGCTGCGGGGCAAGTACGGTCGCACGGTGCGCTACGGGGTGGAGCTGAAGGACGGCGCGATCGTGCTCGTCGCCGTCCCGCTCCCCGATCTCGTGAGCTGAGGCGCCTCGCCCCGCGGTGCAGCGCCGAGGACACGCGGTGCAGCGCCGAGGACACGTGGTGCAGCGCCGGGGACACGTGGTGCAGCGCCGGGGACACGTGGTGCAGGCCGAGGACGCCCGCCGAGGACGCCCGCCGAGGACGCAGGTCGGAGGGCGCTGCCCCCCGGGCGTCGGCGTTCGCCGTGTCCGCACGAGAGGGGACCGCGCTCGGTCGAGGGCGCCAGCGACTGGCGTGGGACGTCGGCGCGGGCCCTCGTTCTCCGCGGGGACGGCGCCGGGCGCCCGAACACAGCCTCCGCCTGCTTTCCAATGCTCCTGCCGCGTTCTCGCCGAGCAGGGGCGCTCGTCGCCTGCATGTCCGGGCGAATCGAGCTATAAGCCCGGCGCGCCCTCATCCAGACAGGTAGGGGCGAAGGATCGCACATGGGACTGCTGGATCTCTTCAAGAAAAAAGAACCGAGCGCGGCCTCCTCGAAGGGAGACCGGGATCTCGCACGCCTCGAGAAGCTGGTCTCCTCGAAGTTTTCACAGAACTTGGATCGCCAGGACGCCCTCGATCGGCTGAGCCAGATGGGCACGGCGGGCGCTGCGACGGCGCTGCTCAAGCGCTTCACCTGGACCTTGGATCCGTCCATCACGGATCAGGAAGAGAAGGCGGTCGTCGTGGCGGGCCTCGTGAAGGCGGGCAAGGAGGCCCTCGAACCGATCCGGAGCCACTGCGCTCGCGCGGAGAGCGTCACCTGGCCGCTGAAGGCCCTGCGGCAGATCCTCTCCGGGGACGAGCTCGTCCAGGAGCTGCTCACCCTCCTGGACCAGTTCGACACGGACTACGTCCGCAACCCGGAGCCCAAGGTGCAGCTCCTCCAGGCGCTCGGTGAGCATCCCTCGGAGGACGTCCGCATCGCGGCGGAGCCCTTCATCACCGACGCCAACGAGGCGGTGCGCTTCGCCGCGGTCACGACCGTCTTCGCCGTCGAGGATCCTCGAAGCGTCCCGAGCCTCATCGCCGGGTTGGCCGAGGAGGAGTCTCTCCGGATCAAGAACCGCATCGCGGGAGGCCTCGCCGAGCGCGGCTGGGAGATCCCCGAAGAGCTGCGGGCGTCCTGCACCAGCGCGCTGCCCCCCGGTTACCGTCTCGACGGCGGCGTGATCCGCGGCTGAGGCCGCACACGCTTCCTGCTCTCCGCCACGCCGGGGGTCCCCGGTGGGAGGCCCACGCAGCGGCGGTCGAAGGTCTTCACGGGCGGTCGCCGCTTCGCTCGTCACCCAGCTGCTCGGCGACCCCGCCCCGACGACCTCTTCGGGGGTGCATTTCGAACGCGGTGAAGCGCCTCTTCCGCGCCGCCCCGGCGCTCGCTGGCTTCTGGTACGCGCCGGCACCGCGCTTCGTTCCGCGCCTCCGCGGTCGGAGCGCGCACCGTCCCCGCCGTGAGGCGAGGTGCGGAGCGCCC
>JAAZAA010000339.1 GCA_012514535.1 Myxococcales bacterium
CACTGCCTCCCTCGCTGTCATCCCGCGCGAAGCGTCGGGATCTACTCACCCTGCACCGAAGCCGGCCACTACCAGTTGCAGGTAGATCCCGACACTCGCTGCGCTCGTGCGGGATGACAGTTCAGGGGCGGGCGGCGCGGGATGACAGAAGCGGAGGCAGTCCCCTGCAAGGCCGGGGACATCCTTTACAGATTGTCTGAAGACATCCTTTACACATTCTGTTCTCCGGCCGGGGGGTCAGGAGGGACGCCCCGCCGGTGCCACTACAGCTGCCTGCTTCGCGTTGAACCTCCCCTCTCGCAGCGTCCCGAGACGCAGCTGCGTGAAGTACACCGCCCATACATCGTCCTCGATCTCCTCCAGTGCGACCGGCTCTCCCACCAGCACCTCCGAGAGAAAGACGCGCCCGCCGCGCCACTTGATCGTACCATCCAGCCGCACCTGACGACGCTCATAGTGCGAAGGGTAATCCAGACCCGGGGTCTCGGAGCTGAACGGACGAGCCGACGCCCGGTACAGATCAGCGGGACACGAGCCGCCCAACGCCTCGTGCGGCCGCTCCTCGTTGTATTCCCGACGAAACGCGTCGAAGCGCAGCTGCTGACTCGACATCAGTGCCGCCACGGGACGCGTCGTCTCCTCCTTCAGCGTCCGGTGCATACGCTCATGCCGCCCATTGTCCTGCGGCTTGGCCGGCCGCCCTCGCTCCACGCCAATACCCAGCTTGAGCCACCACACCGAAAGCCGCGAGAGTCCACACAACGCGTGCGTACCGACCGGCGCACCGTTGTCCGAGCGAATCCGCTCCGGCAGCCCGTACTCCTCGAACACTCGCGTGAACACGGGTCGGGCGAGCTGATAGCGCGTAGTCGTCAGACCCTGGCAGGCGACGAGAAAGCGGCTCCACCCATCAGCTATCGTCAGCGGGTAGCACAGCTGTCCGCTTCCCAAGCGGAACTCCCCCTTGAAGTCCGTCGTCCACACCTGGTTCGGCCCCTCGAGTTCGCCCAGGGGCAAGACCAGCACGCGCTCCGCCGGACGCTGACGCCGTCGACGGGGCTCGACCAGGCCCCGACGCTTGAGGATCGCGCTCACCGTGCTCGGCGCCGGAAGCGTGAGCTCCGGGTGCAGGCGGCTGAGCCGGGCCAGGAGCTTCTTCGGGCCCCAAGTCGGTTTCTTCGCGCGAAGCGCGATGAGCTTCTCGACCACTTCGGGTGGCGTCTTGCGGGGCGATTCCAGAGGCCTGCGTGAGCGATCGAGGAGCCCGTCCATGCCCTCGGCCCGATAGCGGCGTATCCACTGATACCCCGTGGGCCGGCTGATCCCGTAGCGCCGGCAAAGCTCGCTTATCGAAAGTCCACTGCGCTCGTGTTCCAGTACAAAACGTGCTCGCTCCAGCACCGGATCGGTTTGCCTCCATGGCATCGGCACCACCTCCTTGGTGCCAGCCAACTTGGCGTCCGGTGTAAAGGATGTCCCTAGAACGGGGTGTAAAGAATGTCCCCGGGTCGTACCCCCGAGTCCCGAGTCCCCTGTCCCCAGCCCCCCAGTCCCCTCGCCCGCTCTCTACCGGAACACCGGCAGAACTCTCCCCAGTAGCTCCGCCCGCAGCTCCGACAGCAGGCGGTCCGTGGCTGGCGCCGGGCGGCCTGTCGTGTTGAATGCGCCGATCACCGCGGTACGCGTTTCGGGCTCGAGGTAGAAGAAGAGACGAAACGACTTCTGGTCGCCCGTGTGTCCCACTACG
>JAAZAA010000340.1 GCA_012514535.1 Myxococcales bacterium
CCTTCCATCATGTCTCACCTGGCGAGCGCTGGGTGAGCGCAGCCCCGAGGAGTCCGTATGAGTGCAGTCGCCGCCGCTTCCTTCGATGTCACCGCCCCTTTGTTCACGCGATCCCGCGCGCACGCCGCCCGGCTAGAGAGTATGCTCGCGAGCGACGAAATGAGCCGAAAGACGCACTCGGAGCTGGAAGAGATGTTGAGGAGCGGAGCCCTCGAGTGGGCCCGCTCGATGCTCGAGGAACTCCTCGAGTGGCGCGCCCATGCGGAGCGCGAGGTCGAAGTCGAAGGGGAAGACAAGGTTCGGAGGCGGCGCAAACGTCCCAGCGCGCGCAGCCTCGAGACGCTGCTGGGGCGCGTCGAGGTGCCGCGGTTGGCGTATCAAGCGCCGGGCTCCCCCGACCTCCACCCGATGGATGCGACGCTCAACCTGCCGCGTGAGATGTACTCCCATGGGCTTCGACGCTTGGTCGCGCGTGAGGCCGCGAAGTCTTCCTTCCAGGAGGTCGTCGAGAGCGTCGAGGAGCTCACCGGAGCCAAGATCGGCAAGCGCCAGGTCGAGGAGCTGGCCGTGCGAGCAGCGCAGGACTTCGACGCCTTCTACGAGCAGCGCGCCGCCGCACGCGACCCCAAGGACGATCTGCTCGTGATCAGCACGGACGGCAAGGGCATCGTGATGCGCACCGAGGACCTGCGTGAGGGCACGCGGCAGGCGGCGCAGAAGAAGGCAAACAAGCTCGAGACGCGCCTGACCCCCGGCGAGAAGAGCAACCGCAAGCGCATGGCACAGGTCGCGACGGTGTACTCGATCGCCCCGTTCCCACGGACTGCGAGGGACGTCCTGCACACGCTGCGCAACGCCGACGAGGTGAGCACGAAGCGGCCACGGCCGACCGATAAGCGCGTGTGGGCGAGCGTCGACAAGGGTATGGCTGCTGTCATCCGCGAGGCCTTCGACGAGGCGCTCCGCCGAGATCCCGACAAGGAGCGGCGCTGGGTCGTGCTGGTGGATGGGGATCCGAAGCAGGTGCGGGCGGTGAAGGCAGAGGCTCGGCGCGTCGGCGTGAAGGTCACCCTCATCGCCGACATCGTGCACGTCATCGAGTACATCTGGGACGCCGCTCGGGCTCTGTTCGGCGGGAGCAATTCCAAGGCCGAGCGCTGGGTGTCCGACCGCCTGCTCGCGCTGCTCTCGGGCCGGAGCGGCGGCGACGTCGCGAAGACGATCCGCTGGTGGGAGGCTCGCACGAAGGACCTTGACGCGAGCGCGCACGCCACCATCCGCAGGACGTGCACCTACCTGGCGGACCGGACCCGGACGCGCATGCTGGGGTACCAGGAGGCGCTGCGCGATGGGCTGCCGATCGCCACCGGCGTCATCGAGGGCGCCTGCCGACACGTCGTCAAGGACCGGATGGACCGCACCGGCGCACGCTGGTCGCTCACCGGCGCCGAGGCCGTGCTCCGCCTACGTGCCTTGCGCGCGTCGAAGGACTTCGATGCGTACTGGACCTTCCATCTCGAGCAGGACCGCCTCCGCAATCATGCTTCACGCTATGCAAATGGTGAGATCCCCGACCCGCTTCCTGTCCCTAAGCCCCGCCTCAGGAGGGTCAAGTGACCGAGATCGCTCCATTCCCAGTTGCCGCAAAAGAGCCGCACCCAGCTCGGATCGCTGAGCTGGAGGAGAAGCTGCGGGTCTCGTCGCGCAATAGTGGGAAACCACCATCGAGCGACAGCCCGGGGCAGCAGGCAGAGCGGAAGAAGAAGGCTGCGAGGATCACCCGCCCCAAAAAGGGGCGC
>JAAZAA010000341.1 GCA_012514535.1 Myxococcales bacterium
CACGTTCGCCAGGGCCTCCGGGGTCTCCGCCGTTCGCTCGAGCTCTTCGGCCACCTCCCGCAGCAGCTCGACGTCGTCCGCGAACAACGTGACCCGGTCCGTGGGCGGCGGCAGCTCGGGGACCACGACCTGCGGTCGCTGCACCTCGAGGGTTCCCAAAATCCCCAACCCGAGGACCAACGACAGGGGGGCACCCCACTGGGCGGGGAGGCGCAAGGGGACCGCTCCCCGGGGATCCAGACGCGGCGCGCGGGACACCGCGTCGGCGATGGCCAGCTCCATGAACGAGCGCCCGAGCCGGTCGTCGTCCGAGGAATCTCGGGAGGCGCGCTCGCCCTGGAGCCGTCGACCGAAGGCCAACGCGCTCGTGAGGCGATCCTCCAGGGCGTGGTGGCGGTCGAGGGCCAGCGCGCCCTCTTCGCCTTGGGCGGTCGCCCGCCACGTCCGGACCACGACCACCAGCGTGGTGAGCACCGCCAGCCCCAGACAGCTCACGATCACCCCTCGGGTCCCGGGGCCGAGCCCGCCCGGAGGTGTGACCTTGACGTAAGTCAAAGCGCCCACCGCGATCAGCAGCGGCAGCGGACTCCAGCGCACCAGAGCGTCGAGGGCCCCGTTGATCCGCAAGCGACGTGCTGCCGACTCGGCGGCTCGCTCCACCCGCGCGAGCGGCCCCGTCAGGGGTGCCCACCGTGTGCGACGCTCGGCCGGGGAGCGTTTCGCGTCAGCGTCCGCGGTTGGCTCGGCGCGACGCCGGGTGGTGGAGTTCGAGCTCACGGGGTTCGAGTCTATCCCGACCGCGTCGTTCGCGCATTTCGCAGCTTGACCCCAGCCCGTCGGCCAGCCTCAATACCCGCTCGATGGCGAAAAGCGAAAGTCCCCTGGTTCTGGTAGCCGACGACGAGCCGAGCACGCTGGCGCTAGTTGCGAGCCACTTGCGGGGCAGGGGGTATCGGGTGATCGAGGCGAACGACGGGGACGACGCCTGGGACAAGGCCTGTCGTGAGCTGCCCGATCTCGTGGTGCTCGACGTCATGATGCCTGGGATGAGTGGGTGGGAGGTGTGCCGCAAGATCCGCGAGGCGGTGTCCCTGGCCCACACGGGGATCGTCATGCTCACGGGGATCGGGGAGACTCTCAATGAGCTCACATCTCCGCTGTATGGCGCCGACGCCTACCTGGACAAGCCGTTCCAGTTCAATCAGCTCGCCGAGGTCGTGAAGACGACGCTGGAAGCCCGTCAGGGAGGGGCCCTCGGTCGACCGGGCAGCACGCAGGCGAGCGACGAACCGGAGGATGTCCTGCTCGACGAGCTCGAGCCCGAGGAGAGCGAGAGCCCCGGCGAAATCGAACGCCGCAAGACCAACGGACGACCCGCGACCCGAGTGCTCGAAGCCGCGGAGCGAGCTGCCACCACGAACGCGGCGGGAGCAAAGGCCCCGGAAAAGAAGGCCGCCGCAAAGAAGGCGCCTGCTGAGAAGAAGGCGCCCACCAAGAAGGCGCCCACCAAGAAGGCGCCCACCAAGAAGGCGCCCGCAAAGAAGGCGC
>JAAZAA010000009.1 GCA_012514535.1 Myxococcales bacterium
GCCGACGCTGCCCCCGCCGACGCTGCCGCCGCTCCTTCGGACGCCGGCCCGTCCGCCGGAAAGCTGGACGAGATCCTGAACGCGGCCCTCGGCGGCGTGAACGACGTCATCGAGAACCTGCTCTTCTTCAACGTCGCCGGCGACCTCTTCCAGGCCCAGGTCCACGAACGGGGACGGCCGGTCGTGGACTCCACGGGCGCGCCCGTCATGCGCACGGTGTCCGTGCCCTTCGTGGTGTTCGTGCTGGCGCTCGGCGGGGTGTTCTTCACGTTCTGGTATGGCTTCGTGAACCTGCGGGGCTTCCGCCACGCCACGGAGATCGTGCGGGGCAAGTACGACAACCCCGAGGACGCCGGTGAGATCTCGCATTTTCGAGCGTTGACGAGCGCCCTGAGCGCCACCGTGGGCCTCGGCAACATCGCCGGCGTCGCCATCGCCATCCAGCTCGGCGGGCCCGGCGCGGTCCTCTGGATGATCGTCGCCGCCTTCTTCGGCATGGCGACCAAGTTCTCGAGCTGCACGCTGGCGCAGCTCTATCGCCGTGAGAACCCGGACGGCTCCATCTCTGGAGGCCCGATGTACTACCTCGATCTCGGCTTCCGTGAGTGGGGCGGGGTGCGCGCGAAGTTCGGGAAGGTCCTCGCCGTCGTCTACGCCTTCATGATCATGGGCGGCTCCGTCGGGGGCGGGAACATGTTCCAGGCAAACCAGTCCTTCGAGGCGTTCTCGGGCGCGTTCGGGGTGGGGGCGGAGCACAGCTGGATCTTCGGGCTCGGGCTGGCGGTGTCAGTGGCCGTGGTGATCCTCGGGGGCATCAAGCGCATCGGCGCAGCGACCTCCCGCATCGTGCCGGGGATGGTCGGGATCTACGTGGCCGCGTGCATCGCGGTGTTGGTGTCCAACTTAGGTCAAATCCCCGCCTCGCTCGCCCTGATCGTGGAGATGGCGTTCACCGACAACGCGGCCTACGGAGGCGTCGTCGGGGTGCTCGTGTGGGGCGTCCAGCGGGCGTCGTTCTCCAACGAGGCGGGCGTCGGCAGCTCGGCCATCGCTCACGCCGCGGCCAAGACGAAGGAGCCCGTCCGTGAGGGGCTCGTGGCCATGCTGGAGCCATTCATCGATACGATCATCGTGTGCGTCATGACGGCCCTGGTCGTCGTCGTGTCGGGCGCCTGGAACGATCCGAGCATCCCCCAATCGGCGGGCGTCTCTCTCACCGCCGCCGCCTTCGAGACGGTGCTCCCCTGGTTCCCGAAGGTCCTGAGCCTGTGCGTGCTCCTGTTCGCCTACTCCACGATGATCTCGTGGTGCTACTACGGCGAGCGCGGCTGGATTTACCTCCTGGATCACTGGGGCGGGCGGGGCCTCCGCACGGTGCCCGTGTTCCGTGTGATCTTCGTGACGTTCGTGTTCTTCGGGGCCGTGGCGAAGCTGGGCGCGGTGCTCAAGTTCTCCGACCTGCTCATCCTGTGCATGGCCTTCCCGAACATCGTCGGCAGCATCCTGCTGGCGCCGCGGCTGCGCCGCGTGGTCCAGGATTACTTCCGCCGGCACCGCGCCGCGACGTCGTGAGCCGGGGCGCGCCCGACATAGTGGGCCTCCCCCGTCGGGCCTACGTGCCGGGCTTGCGCGTGGGACCACGTGGCGCGCTGCCCGTCGGGCTCGACGGGGTGGCTCGGAGGGCCGGAGGGCTCGGCGCTCCGGAGGCTCCGGATCACTGGCAGGGGCGCAGGATCTTGAGCCCGTCCACCACCACCTCGCAGAGCTTCGGGCTGCTCTCCGGGGCGGGGGCCGCCGCGGTCGTCGCGGGTTTGCGCGCCTTGGGAGCCGGGGCGAGGGCAATGGAGATCCGTTGATCCCGCTGCGCCAGGACCTTGGCGCGTCCCGTGCGGTTACCGAGCCGCGCGGTGAGCACCAGGTTCTCGTCGACCTCCGCCCGCACCTCGCAGGGCGTGCTGTCGCACACCTGGAAATCGTCCTTGAAGAGCACGGCTCCCGGAGGCGTGGTGATCACCTGGAGCCGGACGTGGGTCGTCTCGCCGGGCTCGTCCTGGGGGTCCCCGCCGAGGTCTTCGCCGGGCACTGCTTCGCCGGCCTCACCGTCCGCCTCCTCCGCGGGGCCTCCCTCCGCTCGATCCGCCGTGGCGGGCGCCTCCGCGGCCGCGCTCGGCGCCGAGGTCGCCGAGAGCTCCGCTCCCGGAGCAGCCGCCGCCAGGCTGGCGGGGCGCCCCTGGGACCACCACAAGCCCGCTCCTGCGCCCAGGGCGGCCACGACGATCACGGCCGCCACCAGGGGAGCGCGGGAGCGAGGGCGGGCGTCCTGGGGCACCACGTCCGAGGTGGCGCTGAGGGGCGTCCCCCGGACCTGGGTCCCACTCCGGGGTGTGCCCTCCCTCACCGGCCGCGCGGCGAAGGCGGAGCTCTTCGGAGGGGGCAGGGTGGCCGCCTCCGGGGTGAGCAGGAGCGCCTCCGCGAACTCCCGCATGGAGGGGAAGCGAGCGGCGGGATCCTTCGCCATCGCGCGTCGCACCACCTCCTCGAGCTCCGTGGATACCTGGACGGCTCCGTTGACGTCCGCGAGGCGCGGGATGGGGAAGAGCACGTGGCGGTTGAGCACCTCGAGGAAGGTCTCCCCCGCGAAGGGGACCGCGCCCGTCAGGGTCTCGAAGAGGATGACCCCGACCGCGTACACGTCGCTGCGCTCATCGGCCCGTCGGCCTTGAGCCTGCTCCGGCGCCATGTACTCCGGCGTCCCGAAGATCATGCCCGTCTTGGTCAGCCGCCGCCGGCTGCCCGCCTGCTCCTGCTGGGCCAGCTCTTCGTTGGTGCGCAGGCTCGCGATGCCGAAATCGACGATCTTCACGCTCGGCTCCGCGCCGTCGTGCTCCTGGAGGAAGACGTTGTCCGGCTTCAGGTCCCGGTGGACGACGCCGCGCGCGTGGGCCGCCTCGAGGGCCCAGCAGATCTGCAGCACCACGTCGATGGCGGCGGTCGGCGGCAGCGGCCCGTCCTTCTCCAGCGCCTGCCCGAGATCGCGCCCCTCGAGCAGCTCCATGGCGATGAAGGAGCTGCCGTCCGGGAGCTCTCCGAAATCGAAGATCTCCAGCACGTTCGGGTGCTTGATCCGGGAGGCGCTGATGGCCTCCTGCCGGAAGCGCTCGACGATGTCCTGCTTGCTCGAATACTCCCGGTGCAGGACCTTGAGGGCGACCTTCTTCTGGATGGCGACGTGCTCCGCCAGGTACACCTTGCCCATGCCGCCGGTGCCGAGGACATCGAGCACGCGGTACCGGCCCGAAATCAGCTGGCCCACGAGGTGAGGAGAAGCGTCGCTCATCGCTCGCCGAAGCCGAACGATAGCCCGGGGCGTCCAGTGAGACTACTCGGGGTAGGAAACGGCGCGTTGGAGCTGCCGCGGCGGTCCTGGAGGCGCGGAGGTGGGCCCGCTTGCCGGTCGGGTCCCCGCCGTGGCACTTGCTGACCTACATGGAACAGCTGACGGTCTGCGGGGTCGGCCTCATCGGTGGATCACTGGCTCTGGCCGCCCGCGAGCGGGGCCTGGCGCGGCGCGTCGTGGGCATCGATCGCTGGGCGGCGCCTCCGCCTCCCGGGGTGGTCGACGAGGCCCTCTCCCCGGAGGACACCGCAGCGTGCTCACGGGCGGTCCGGGCCGCCGAGCTCACGGTCCTCGCCATGCCGGTGAGCGCGGTGCGCGCGGCCCTGCCGGAGGTGCTCGACGACCTCGCGGACACCCAGGGGGTCGTCACCGACTGCGGGTCGACCAAGCGGGCGCTCGTCCAGGCCGTCGCCGGCCACCGAGCCCGTCACCGGTTCGTCCCCGGGCACCCCATGGCCGGGCATCCGGAGGGTGGGCTCGCCAACGCCCGCGCGGACCTGTTCGTGGGTCGGCGCTGGCTCCTCTGCCCCGAGGAGACCTCCGCGCCGGACGCGGTCGAGCGCGTGGCGGAGCTGGTGCGGGCCCTGGGCGCGGAGCCCGTCTTCCTCGGCGCCGCGGAGCACGATCGCTCCGTGGCGTTCACGAGCCACGTCCCCCAGCTGGTCGCGAGCACCCTGGCAGTGCTCGTTGCGGAGGCGGGCGCGGACATCGCCGCGGGGCCGGGCTTCGCCTCCGCGACGCGGGTCGCGGGGGGAGCGGAGAGCATGTGGCGCGACATCTTCGCCACGAACGGGGACGCGGTGGCCGACGCGCTGCGCAAGCTGAGTGAGCGGCTCGGCGCCGCCGCAGAGGCCCTCGCCGAAGAGCCCACGAACCCCGAGGTGGCCCTCGCCTTGCTTGCCGAGGCCCGCAAGCTCCGCGCCCGCCGCCACTGAGGTCGTCGTCGCCGAGAGGGCGGCGCCAACGGGCGTGCCATCCCGGTCATGGGGTGTGCCAGATTGGGCCACCGACGATTGTGCTGGCGGTGTACCGGAGGAGGAGGGGACGTCCGACTCAGGGGTTTCCCGCGGGAGCAGCGCACCCCGGACCGTTTCGGGGGAGCGCTCGGGTGGCGCGGAAGATGCTAAGGAAGGGTGGCGATGGTTCGCGTCCGCTCACCCCGACTCTGGTGGCTCTCGGCTGCCCTGGTGGGCTTCGCCTGCACCTTGAGCCCCGGCGAAGATCTGCCAGCGGGCGGTGATCCGCCCAATGGGAGCGGGGGCTCTCACGTGAGCGGGGGAGCGACGGGGAGCGGCGGGACCCCCGCGGGGAGCTCCGGTGGCGCGTCGTCCTCGACGGGGGGCGACGGGGCGCAGGAGGGTGGCGCAGGCCCTGGTGGTGCCGGCCCTGGTGGTGCCGGCCCCGGTGGTGCAGCGGGCGCGGAGGCGGGGGACTGAGCGGTGCTGCGGAGGGTCTGGCTGTTCGTCCTCGGCGTGAGCTTCCTCGTGGGCGCCTGCGTGCTCAGCCCCGTGGAGGATCTGCCTGCGCGGGGGCACACCGAGACCCCGGGAGACTCGGGGAGGGACGGAAATAGCGGAACCGACGGGTCGAGCGGCGGTCCCGTTGGCGATCTCCCCGCGGAGCCCGGGGGTCTGGGTGGCGCAGGGGGAGCGGGCCCCTTCGCGCAGGGCACGGCGGGCGAGCGCGTGCGCTGACATACGCTGCGCCGAGCTTCGTCGGCGCTGCCGAGGCCGGCCGAGGCTGTGGCCGAGCCTGCGGGGCGTCGAGGTGTGCCGAGCGCCCGAGGCGGGGTTCAGTCGTCGAGGACGCTCGCGGCCCACAGGCGCGCCTGGTCGCAGTCGCTGGCGGAGCGCGGCGCCTCGCCCGAGGCAGGACGCAGGTAGGGCCCCGCCACGACGGCGAGGCGCCGCCCGCGCCGCTCCGCGAGGAAAGGCCCGGCTCCGGGGCGCTCGCGGCACAGCTCGCCGGCGGCGAGGTGGCC
>JAAZAA010000342.1 GCA_012514535.1 Myxococcales bacterium
CCCACGGGCTGGATCTCGAGGTAGTCGAGGCTCAGGGAGACGCCGTCGGTCTCGAGGAGCCAACGGCTTCGGGGCCCGAGGGCCACGGGAGGAAGCTCTACGCGCACACAGGGGTGTGGGGGTGGGCCCCCGGCCGTGGCGGAGGAGGTGGGCGGAAGGGAGAGGGGGAGGACCTGGTCGCCGATGCGCAGGCGCGGGGCCGGGCGCGGACCGTCGGGTGCGCTCGGGGCGGCTGCTTCTTCCGCGAGGAGGACCAGGCCGAGGATCACCCGGTGGAGGCCCGGGCGTCGTGTGTCGAGCTCGGCGCCGACGGCGCTTTGGGGCCCGAAGGCGTGCAGGGCGAGGGCTCGACCGCCGGAGGTGCAGGGGGCAGGCGGGAAGGTCGGGTGGCTCCAGCCGTCCCGGACGGTGAGAGGGGGCCAGTCGTGCTCCGCCTCGAAGCGCAGGGGGGCCGGCGCTGGCAGCGCGCCGTGCGGTGACGTGTCCGCCGGCGCAGCGCCGTCCGTCGACGCCGCGTGGGCTGCTGTCACGTCGGTCGGTGGCCCCGCGCGGCCCAGTGACGTCGCGGCGGCCGGCGCCGGGTGATCGCCGGAAGGCTCCCGGGGGACGACGGACCAGGGCAGGAGCTCGACCCGGGGCGCGGCGCGGTGCGGTTCGTCCGGAGTGGACGGAGGAGCGGGGTGATGCCAGCGGAACCGGTACGCATAGGCGGCGGGCCGACCCAGGCGCTCCCACAGGAGCCGATCGCGGTCCGGGCTCGTGGTCCGCGCGACCAGCAGCTCTCCCGGGGCCAGGCGTGGGCTAGCGGATCCCGCTGCGGCGAAGTCGTCGTCGTCGGGGTCGATGGAGGCCGCTGCCCCCGAAGCGAGGCGCCGTCCCAGCGCCGGGTCGTAGCCCAGGTTGAAGGCGTGATCCGTGTCGACGAAGAGCAGCACGCCGCCGGGCTCATCCCGGAGGGCCACCAGCTCCGGCTCGAACATCGGGCGGCCCCCTTCGCGATCCGCGAGGTCCCGATGGGAGAAGCTGCCGTGGCAGGCGAAGCCGAGCAGGGCGGTGGGGAGGAGCCAGCGCCCCGCCCACGCGCCGCAGGTCGCCCAGGCCACCAGGGCGTGCTCGAGAGGCAGCAGCTCCAGGAAGAACCGCGCGCCGCCGCCCGGGTAGTTGCCAGGGAAATAGAACGCTCCGTACGCCACCACGATCCCGATCGCGGCGCAGGCGAGGACGCCGACGTTCCGTTCTTTGCGGCGACGCCACCCAGCCCAGAACACGAGGAGCCAGGCGGGCTCCCAGTTGGCGAAGTCGAGGGCGTGATGGTGGAGCCGGTACAGGGTGTGCCGAAGGGCCCAGTGCAGCCCAAAGCCCCCTTCGCCGAAGCGCGCGACCACGTCGCCGTGCTCGTGGTGGCACCCGAAGCGGGGGCCCACGCCGAGCCCGAAGCAGCCGGGGGGCCCGTCCGCGAGCGCGTAGTAGCGCAGCTGCACCGAGCCGAAGAGCTGTCCCGTGAGCTCCAGCTGGTGCCAACCCAGGAGCGCCAACCCGGGGGCGGTGCCCAGGGCGAAGGGGACGAGGCGTCGAAGGGCGGCGCCCCCGCCGCGGAGGGGCCATGGGCGGAGCTTCCCGTCGCGGAGGCTCCCGTCGCGGAGGCTCCCGTCGCGGAGGCTCCCGGCGCCCGAGCCCCCGGGTCCGCCGAGCAACCAGGCGCACGCGGCGGCGCAGACCATCCCCGTGACGGGGCGCGTGGCGACGAGCCACCCCACGCAGAGCCCCGCGACCAGGGCGCGCCAGGGAGTCACGGAGACGAGAGAAACCCGCGCCGGTGTGACGCTTGCCCAGAGCGCGACCGTGAAGAGGAGCGCGGCCAGCCCATGGGACATGGTGTCGGCGGTGTGATAGCGGAGCGCCGCCGACACCACGCTCAGCGTCGCCGCGAGCAGCGCCACCGCGCGCCGCCCGCTCAGACGCAGGGCGAGCCCATAGGTCGCGAGGACCAAGGCCGCCCCGAGGAGCGGGTTCACCCAGAGAGGGCGATCCAGGGCGAATCCCGCCGCGAGGAGCGCCGGATAGCCCGGTGGGAAGAGCACCCCGAGGGCCTCCGCACCGGGAGTCGGCACGAGGAAGCGCCCCCGGAACGCGGCGCTCGGGGACGGCATCGGGAAGCTCGGGCCCCCGTCCAGGAACGCGCGCGCCTGCAGGTAGTAGGCGGTGGCGTCGATGATGCGCGGCCCACCCCGCAGGTAGTGGTGCACGTAGGCGAAGGAGAGCCCGAGCGCCCCGAGCGCCAGGGCGGTGAGGAGGAGGCGCGGATGAGCGACGCAGAGCCGCCGCGCTCGCTCACGGCCCGGCGCCCACAGGATCAGCCCTGCGGCGAGGACGCCCACCACGAGGGCGCCCCAGGCGGCGACGTCCGGTGGCGCGCCGAACTGGAGCAGCGGGTGGCGCGGCGACGACAAGGGAGCCTCGACGAGCGCAAGGACCCGGGCGCCGCACCTCAGGGCGCGGAGGCCCGCGGGGGCGCCTCCGCGTTCTGGAGGACGAACACGTGGTAGAGGATCAGCTCTCCCGACTCGGGGACGACGCGCAGGCGCGCGGCCTCGTGGACGCGCCCGGCGGGCAGGCGGATGGGGTGCTCCTGCCAGTGATCGCCGGGCTCGAGGGCGACGCGCTCCAGGACCTCGCCGTCGAGGTGCACCGTGAACACGGCGGGCTGAGGGGGCGCGACGCGCAACAGGAGGCGCCCCTCGGTGTTCGGGGTGAGCCCGGTGATCTCGAAGTCGAGCTCCACCCCCGGGGCGAGCACCCGCCCCGCGTCGAACAGCCCCTTTCGCGGCGCCCGTGGGTCGGCGAGGATTTTCATGTCCACGTAGCCGGCGTGCTTGGGGCGCACCTGCAGCCGGTGGGCTCGTTCGCTGAGCAGGTCGGCGACGTCCACCGCGTCGACGAGGCGCTCGTCGGGCGCGGCGGAGAAGGGCTCGCCGCTGTGCTCCAGGGGCGACCAGTCCGCCCGATACAGCACCTTGCTGGCCCCGCCGCAGATGACGTTGCCGCGCACGGGGACCTCCGCCAGGGAGCGACCGAACCACATGGGCACGACCCCCCACCAGGAGGGATAGAGCGCGAGGAAGTCCGGGCGCGTGGCCTCGGGCACGTGCTCGATGAGCTCGATCCCCGCCGCAGCGCTGAGGCGGGTGGCGCGCGCGAAGGGCAACCCCTGGTAACCGCCGAGGCCGATGAGGTCGAGGGCGGGCAGATCCGAGGTGTACGGGATGGCTCCCGCGTCGCCGAGGAGGACCCGCTGGGGCGGGGGATCGAACTTGCGCAGGACCCAGCCGGCGGTCGCCTGCTGATCGAAGATGTTCCTGGAGGCGCGCCCGAAGAACCAGAGCTGATCCCGGAAGCGGGGCGCCTGGTGCACGGCGAAGGTGCTCGCCAGGACCACCGCGGGCACCAGGGACACGAGCCGCCGCCGCAGGGGAGCGCGGCCGGGAGCGAAGCCGTGAGCGAGGAGCGCCGCGAGACCGACGCCCGCCGCCAGGAGCAGCCAGGCGACCGCGGGCATCGAGTAGCGCTCGTTCTGCCAGCGCACCTGACCGTTGAGGCTCACGACCACCGTCCAGAGGATGGCGCTGCCCCACAGCACCGCGGCGAAGCGCCGCGTCGAGCGGAAGAGCAGCCCGACTCCCGCGAGGATCCACACCGTCCAGCCGAGGGCGGGCACGTCGCTGAAGTGGTAGTGGGTGACCCGCAGCACCTGGTACTTCAGGTGGAAGACCCAGGCGTTCCACACGTCCGCCGCGGTCAGGTGGGGGTGATGGAGCTCGAGCTTCACCAGGGCGCCCGCGGCGGTGGAGTCACCGGTGAGGGCCCGGTTGGCGAGGGACTGCGCCACCAGCACGAGGGCAGCGGGGATCCCCGCGAGCCCGAGGGTCCACACGCCCGCGGTCAGTCCATGGGCACGCCGGACGGCCCAGGCGGCGCTGCAGCCGAGCAGGGCCACCACGAGCGCGCTCTCCGGGCGGGTGGCGACCAACAGGACGCTGGCGAGCCCGAGCACCACGCCGTGTCCTCGGGTCGCGGTCTTCTCGGCGGCGGCCCGACGCACGTCGTCCCAGGCCACCAGGGCGCCACCCCAGAAGCCCAGGAACATGGCGACCTCCATGCCGCTGAAGAGGGTCCAGTTCAGGGCGCCGACGGCGAGCAGCGCCACGGGCGCCACGTAGCTCGTCCAGAGGGGGAGCCCCTGGAACAGGCGCCGGGCGGCCAGGAGAGTGGCCAGCACTCCGACGCAGGCGACGATCGCCGCCCACACCATCAGCTGCAGGCCGCGAAAGCCGATGAGGTATCCGGCGGCGAGCACGAAGGGATACAGCAGGCTCGTCCCGCCGCTCGAGTAGCCGTTGCCCTCCGACCACTGGAAGGGAAAGCCACGGGCGGTCGCCCGGGCGAAGTCGAAGTGGATGAAGACGTCGTCCAGGGGCGCGGACCAGGCGCCGTTGCGGTCCGCGCTGACGATGGCGTCGAAGGTGTGAGGCGCGGCCCAGAGCTCCGATTGGAGGGTCTGGTAACGCATCGACGAATAGAAGAGGCACGCCACCCAGAGCGTCAGCGCCCCGGCGTACAGGGCGTACAGCTTGGGCTCGTGGGGGCCGAGCTTCCAACCGAAGCGCCCCAGGGGAGCGAGCACGTGACGCACCAGGGCCTGCCGAAGGCGAGTCCCTGGGCTTTTTCGGCGGGCGTCCATCACGGCGGCGGCTTTATAGGCGAAAGTAGGGGCCGTGCCGATCTGGTCCGCCCCAAAGCGGGGCAAAGCGCTCGGGGAGCGCTGCTCGGGGCCGTTCCCGAGGGGTGACGCCGATGCGCTGGTGGGTGGAGACGACGGATTTGACGGGATCGGGCGACGAGCCCGTCGAGCTCACCGTCGATGCCGCGACGAGCCTCGATGCCCTCGCGGCGGTCGCCGGACCTGCCTCGGGGGCGTCGTCGAGCCTGGAGCTGCTCGGCGACGGGCTCCGCGCCGTGGATCGGCGAGGGCAGCGGCGGTACGTGGTGCTGCCCGCGTCGTCGCCGGACCCCCTCGCGAGCTGGTTGGAGAGCGACGGCAGTGACGAGCCGCCGCCCTCCTATGAGGTTGTGATCTCCCGGGATCACGATCCGACGTCGAGCCTGCCCCTCACCTACAGGGAGCGGGGACTGCGCGTGGCGTCCACGGCGTCTCCCGAGGGCGTGGCGAACCTGCTCTGGGGTCTCCTCGACGAGCTGCGCCGGGGGGTGGCGGATCGCCCTCCTGGGAAGGTGTTCGAGCTGGCGGCCTTCAGCGGCGCTCTGGGCGGCGCGGGCGCCCGCGCCGGTGAACCAGCCGTCGCCGAGGAGCGGGGGGCCGTCGACGAGCGGGCGGACGACGACGCCCAGGGCTCCGCCAGTGAACCCGACCCCGACCCCGCCGACCCCGCCGCCCAGAGCGAGCCGGATCGGAGCGAGCTCCCGCCGCCGCGCGTCACCTTGAGCTACCGAGACTGGCGCCAGGAGGCGGCGCTGACCTTCGCGGGCGCGCCCCCGCAGCGCTTCCTGGTCGCCGACGAAGCGTTCTCCGACGAGTGACGTGGCCGCTCCGCCGCGACTATGGTGCGCCCAGGATGGGCCTGCCCCGCGAACGGTTGCTGACCTTCTTCCTCGTCCCGGGGGTGATCGCGGCCGTGCTCGTGCTGGCGGGCATCATGTTCCGCTCGAGCTTCCAGCTCGAGCAGCTGCGCGAGCGCTCCGTCGTGGAGGCGACCCTCCTGCTCGCCAACGAGAAGGCCGATCGCCTCGACAAGCGCATCGTCGAGCAGGACAACGCGGTGGCGAGCCTCGTCGACCTGGAGCAGCTGGAGGCCTTCGGCCAGGAGTGGCTCGACGTGGCGCCCTTCCAGACGCCCACCGTGCGCTCCGTGCTGGTGATGGATCTGTCCAGCCCGGCGCGCGAGGTCCTGGCGTACGCGTCCCGGGCGCCAGGGCCGGAGGACGACGACTTCCGTCGTCTGCTCGTCCATCGGATCTTCACCGAGCTCAAGCTGGGAGGGCCCTCCCCCGACGAGCTCCGGCACCTGCACACGACCTACGGAGACGCGAGCTACCTGATCAGCCACTGGCAGCAGCAGCGGAACGGGCGGCGCCTGCTGCTCGTCGCCTGGCACGACGTGCCCCGCATCGTCCACGAGCTGTTTCCCCAGCTCTACGTCCACGACGAGGAGGCGAGCCGGGTGAACGTCGTGGATGGGGAGGGGCGCATCGTCTACGGGCCACCCCTGCGGCGCAGCGGTCTCACCCTGGGCCGCGAGTTCGCCACGACCCTGTACAAGTGGCGGCTGAACGTCAGCATGATCGGCTCCGAGGAGCTGGCGGCGGCCGTCCAGCGGCGGCGGGTCCTCGAGATGGTGCTCGTCGGGCTCTCGGGCCTCGTGGTCATCGCCGGGATCATCGTGATCACCCTCGCCGCCGCCCGGGAGCGCAAGCTGGCGAACCTGAAGAGCGAGTTCGTCGCCAACGTGTCCCACGAGCTCAAGACGCCCCTCGCCCTGGTCCGCATGTTCGGGGAGCTGCTGCAGAGCGGCCGCGTCGGTGAGCCGGAGAAGCAGCGTCAGTACCTGCAGATCATCGTCAGCGAGAGCGAGCGGCTCACGGCGCTGATCGAGAACGTCCTGGATTTCGCGCGGGTCGAGCGAGGGCGCGCCGCCTATCGGTTCCAGGAGGCGTCCCTCGTGGACGTGGTGCAGCGGGCGGCGGAGGCCTGCCGGGTGCGGGCGGAGCGGCAGCAGGTCGCCCTGGAGGTCGAGGCGCCCGACGAGGTGCCCCGGGCCTGGATCGACGAGCGGGCCATCGAGGCCGCGGTCATCAACCTGGTCGACAACGCCCTGAAGTACGCGGCGAACTCCCCGGTGGTCCGCCTGCAGGTTCGCCGGCGTGGCGACTACCTTCACGTGGCGGTCATCGACCAGGGGCCCGGGGTCGCCGAGGAGGAGCGGAAGCGCATCTTCGGGCGGTTCGAGCGGGGCGCCCAGGCGACCCGTGGGACGGTGCGGGGCAGCGGCATCGGGCTGGCGCTCGTCAGTCACATCGCCGAGGCCCACGGGGGCGAGGCCTGGGTGGAGGCGGCCCCGGGGGGTGGGTGCTGCTTCCTGTTCAGCGTGGACTGGCGCCGCCGGCGGCGCTCGGGTTCGAGCCCCGGCGTGTGAGGCGCGGCGCCGTGGGGGGCGGCGCGGTGGGGGGCGCTGCGGTGGGCGGAGGAGCCTTGCAGGCCCTCAGTCGACCTCACCATCGTCGGTGAGCCCCTGCATGCGCAGCAGCTCGCCGTCCGTCAGGAAGATCGCGGCGTTGCCCGCGGGCTGCGCCGGCTTCCCCGCGGGGGCGCTCGCCGTGGTCGTCGCGGTGGCGGCGGCAGGCGTGGCGGCGGTCGCCGCGGGGGCAGCCGCGGGCGGCGCGCTGCCTCCGGGGAGCTCGTCGTCTCCTTCGACGTCGGGCTCGTCTCGGGCCGGATCTCCGGCGTCCGGCGCCGCGGGCGCGCTCGCGGTGACCTCCGGCAGAGGGATGGCGTCGAGCAGCTCGTCGTACTTGCGCTTGACCTCCCCGAAGGTCTCCCGGTGGGAGGGCGGGAGGACGCGCATGCCGTCGAGGTTGAGGCTCTCCGGATCGATGAACTTGCCGTCCTTCTTGACGGTGAAGTGCAGGTGGGGGCCAGTGGAGCGCCCCGTCGAGCCGCAGTAGCCGACCACCTGCATGCGCTTCACCTGGTCGCCCACCTTGAGCCCCTCGGCGAAGCGCGAGAGGTGCGCGTAGCCCGTCTCGTAGCCGCCCGGATGCTCGACCTTCACCAGGTTCCCGCTGGGCCCCGCGTAGCCGATGAACGACACGCGCCCCGGCGCCGAGGCCCCGATCGGCACCCCGATGGGCGCTCCGAAGTCCGTCCCCGTGTGGGGGACGACCCGCTTCAGCACCGGGTGCATGCGCGTCATGTTGAACTTCGAGGTCACCGGCGCGCCCGGGATCGGCTTGCGCCAGCCGCCCTCGTAGGGAGCCCGGCCCGTGCCGTCGAAGTAGCCACCCTCCGTGGGGTGGTTATAGTAGTAAATGCGCAGCGGTTTGTCGTTCCCCCGCACCACCTCGACCGCCTCCACCCCCGCGTAGCGGGAGAACTCCCCGAGGACGGTGACCTCCTGGAGGATGAGCCGCAGGCGATCGCCGGCTTCGAGCTCCGACAGGGTCATGTGACCGGACAGGGCCTTCGCGAGCACCCCGTCGATGCCTGGATCGAAGCCGGCCGCGACGGCGGATTGGTTCAGGGACTTGCCGTCGTAGCGCAGGGCGCGCCGGACCTGGTTCCGCGCGACGTGGAGGTCGAGCTTCTTTCCTTTCAGGTAGCCGTCGTCGCCCGTGGCCGCCTGGAAGACTTCTTCCTTGGAGGGGCTGTACTCGAAGGCGATCAGCTTGCCGCTGCCCCGCTCCACGAGGGCGACGAACTCGTCGCTGCTGCGGCACCGATCGAGGTTCGTCAGATCCTTGAGGGCGGTGTAGGCGCGGTAGGCCTGGCTCTTCTCGAGGCCCGCGTCCTGGATCGCCGTGAGGAAAGCCTTGGTGCCGATCTTCCCGGAGATGAGCCGCATGCCGGGCTTGTCGGCGTCGTCCGCGACGCGCCAGGGGCCGGGGATCTTCTCCCGCGTGGGGCGGGCGTCCGCGGGGGACGCGGCGGTCTCTTCCCCCTCGACGGCCTCTTCGCTGGCCTCCGTCTGGGCGGTGGGGCGCGGCAGCTCGTTGGTGTCGAAGTGGCTGGCGAGGGCGACGAGGGAGCCCACCGTCGTGAGGCCGAGCAGGGTGGAGAAGAGGGCGACGAGGTGGGGAGAGAGGCCCGGACGACGGCTGGCGCTCGCGAGGGCGTCGACGTCGAGGGGGCCTGCGCCGTCCGTGTCGCCGAGGGCGACGCGATCCAGCTCCGAGTCGAGGGGGCTGCGAGGCGCGCCGGGTTCCCCGTGGGCGAGCTCGTCGAGCGCGGCGGGACGCATCGAGCCGGGGGCGATGGGCGTGCGGGGCACGACGGGCCCGGCGGGCGCCGTGGGCACGTCGGTGTTCGGCCAGGTGCTCGCCGTCGTGGTTTCGGGAGCGTGACCGCTCCTCGCGGCGGTGGCGCGCGCGAGCAAGCGATCGCGCACCGGGTGCGAGCTGCCCGCGCCGGACCACGCGTCTTCGCCCGCGGGAGAGTCCTGCGCGGCGGTGGCGCGCGCGAGCAAGCGATCGCGCACCGGGTGCGAGCTGCTCGCGCCGGACCACGCGTCTTCGCCCGTGGGAGAGTCCTGCGCGGCGGCGGCGCGCGCGAGCAAGCG
>JAAZAA010000343.1 GCA_012514535.1 Myxococcales bacterium
CGCGGTCTCAGTTTGCCGCGGTCTCAGCGCCGCGGTCTCAGCGCCGCGGTCTCAGCACCCCGTGGCGTCGAAGGAGCGCCCGCAGGCTCCCCAGACCAGACGGTCGCCCAGCGCCCGAGAGCGCGCCGGGCCTACGCCCGTCGCGGCCCTGAAGCGATCACGACGATGTTCCTCGGAGCGTGGGGTGCGTACTCCTCATCCGGGGTCATCACCGGGACCACGCGCACGTCCGAGAACTCCGCGCGCGCCGCGCCCACGAGCGCGCGCAGAGGCCCACGCCCATCGAGCGTGCCGATCAGGTTGACGGCCACGGCCCCCTCGGGTCGGAGCACCCGCTCCAGATCCGCGAAGAAGGAGCGCCGCAGAAAGGCCTCCGAGAGAGCCCCGGTGTCGTAGGCGTCGAGCACGACGACGTCCCAGGTGCGAGGAGGGGCCCGCCCGATGAAGTCGACGCCGTCCGCGACGTGCACCGCCAGACCGGGGATCGCGTCGAGGTCGTACCAGCGCCGCGCCAGCTCGAGGACGGCGGGCTCGCGTTCGACGACGTCCAGGCGGATGCCCGGGTAGACGCTCGCGAACCGTCGCATCGCGACGCCACCGCCGCAGCCGACGAACAAGGCGCGACCGCGGTCGCCCGCGAGCGCCGCCGCGACGTGGAGGAGATCGACGTAGGGCCACCCGGACCGGCTCGGGTTCGCCAGGGCGGCGCGCGTCCACACCAGCTCCGAGCGGCCGTCGATCGCGATCATCTCCCGGAAGCCACCTCTGTCCTGGACGACCAGCGTCCCGCTCGGCGTGTCCACCGACGCGAGGGAGTGCACCCGGGGCTGCACCCCGAGCCGAGAGAGCAGGCCCCGCCGCGCCGAGCCCCGCAGCGGCTTGGAGCTCCAGGGCAACCCGAAGGCGGCTCGCCCGACGCCGAGCGCCGGCAACGCCGTCTCCATCCGGCGAACGTCCCCCTCCGAGAACGGGCTCTCCCGCCCGAGCATGAGGGCCGCGACCACGCGCCCGCCCCACGGCACGTAGGCCATGAGCGAGTGCCGAACGCCCACCGCGCGCCCCAGCTCCCGATGATACTTCGTCTCGCGGAGCCGGAGGCCCAGCACCTCCGAGTCCACGGCGACGCCCCGCCCTGCCAAGGCGGCTCGCTTCACGGGGCCGAGCTCCTTCAAATAGATCTCTCCCCGGGTCACCGCCCGCTCGACGATCGTCGCCTCGAGCCCCCGCACCGTCGGGTTGGCCTCGTTCCCCTTCACGGAGAAGTAGGCGACGTCGCACCCGATCTCCCGCTCCAGCAGGCGGAGCACCGCCGCCTCGAACCCGGCCGCGCTCCCGCTCTCCTGGCTCAGCTCCACCACCTCCCGCAGCATGGGCGCACAGACAGCGCGCCCTGCCGGAAGTTCCCGGACCCCATCCGCAGGACCTTTCCCCCACCCCCAACCTCGCTGACGAGAGCGCCCTCGAAGTGGGCCCGCCTTCGTCGCCGTCGTCGGAGCCGACGGGACGCCCCCTTCTCGGGTCAGGCTGCGTCGAGCGCACGCGCCGAGGATTCAGCGCCCTTGGACGCCGGGGAGCCTGAACTCCCCTCGCGCGACGACTACCCCGCGTCCGCCGACCTCGATCTGCGGAGACGCATCCGTGGAGTCGGAGGACTGGCGGACGTCGATCAGCGACGGGCGCCGCAGGTGCTCGCCCTGCCGGATCGGGAGCGTCGACCGCGGATCCAACCCGGCGTGCTCCACCAAGTGACGGAACACGGGCGCCGCCGCCGAGCCCGTCGCCGGATCCTCGTAGACGCCGTGCGCGGGCGCGAACACCCGGAGGAGCGCTTCCTCTCCGTCCCAGGCGACCACGTCGACGGTGTCGACCGGTACGCGGGAGACCGCCTCCAGATCCGGCTGGAGCTCGGCCACTTCGGCGTGAGTCGCCAGGTGGACGAGGGCGTGACGCATCCCATTGTCGTAGACCGTGAGCGGCGACGCCGTCTGCCGCAGACCCAATGCAGCGAGCAACGCCTCGCCCTGGGCGAAGGCCAGCGGTGGAGGAGCTGGTCGTGAGAACCACCCGCCCACGACGCGCGCCCCCTCCCGCTCCAGCACGACGGGCACCTTCCCCACGGGGAGCTCGAGCGTCAGCGTGCGACCTTCCAGGGGCGTCCCGAGGACGAGCGCGGTCCCGAGGGTGGGGTGACCGGCGAACGGAATTTCTGCTCTCGGCGTGAAGATCCGGACCCGCGCGGTGCCGCCGGCTTCGGCCGGCAGGACGAAGGTCGTCTCCGAGAGGTTCAGTTCGCAGGCCAGGGCCTGCATGGTGTCCTGACTCAGGCCGCGCGCGTCCGTGAACACCGCGAGCGGGTTGCCCGCGAGCGGGCGATCCGTGAAGACGTCGACCACGACATACCGGAGTGTGAGCACCCCGGGAGATTACCTCCGAGCCCAGGGGACGGACCACCAGAGACATGTCGTCGACCCGCGGAGGATGTGGGAAAATGGGAGCGCGCTGAAAAGACAATGAAAGATTGACCACGCCCCTGAGCGGCCCGATGATGGAACGCTGACGCTCAAGTGAGAACGCGGCTGTTCACGACTCGACGACCGTGGGTCTGCCTCGCTCGTCGGCACGCTCCGGGGCGAGCTGCTCGGGGGTGGAGGGTACACGGGAGTCCGGAGACCGGAAGGCTGGAGACCGGAAGGCTGGAGACCGGAAGGCTGGAGACCGGAAGGCTGGAGACCGAAGGGCCGGAGACCGAAGGGAGAGAAGCCCCATGAACATCGGTGGCAGTGCTCATCAGAAATCGAGCGACGTGACCTCGGGGACCTTCGTCACGGCCGAGCTGCAGGGGGACCCGGACGCGCTCCATCTGGTGAACCTCGCCCTCGGGCAGTCGAGTATCCTCGAAATGATCGCCCTGGGGGCACCCCTCGAGGAGACCCTCACGAGCTTGCTCGAGTTCCTCGAACGCGACGCGCCTGAAATGCGCTGCTCCGTGCTGCTGCTCGATCCGGATGGCGTCCACCTGCGCCACGGCGCCGCTCCCCGCTTGCCGAAGGAGTACACACGCCAGATCGACGGGCTCCCGATCGGCCCCAACGCGGGCTCCTGTGGGACCGCCGCGTACCGCAACGAGCGCGTCGTGGTGACC
>JAAZAA010000344.1 GCA_012514535.1 Myxococcales bacterium
CCGCGGATCTGCTCGTCGAGCCACGCCTCCAGGCGCTCGCGGCGGCAGCGCCGGGCCTCGGGGAGCTGCGCTTTGTCGAGGCTCACGTCGAGGTGGTACTCGCTCTTGGCCGCCTGGCTCAGCTCCGCGACGAGCTTCTCCCGCAGGCCCCGGATCGTCTTGCGTAGGGCCTCCTTGGTGGAGTCGAGGAGGGTGGAGGCCGAAAAGCGCAGGTCCTTCGCCATGGTGAATCCGTCGAGACGGTCCCATTTTCCGGCGAAAGCGTCGAGATTGACTAGGGGGCGGCGCGGACGAAGCGAAGCCCACCGGTCCCCTCGAGCCGGGCCTTCGGTCTCCGAGGAGGCCTCAGCTGTTTTCGGCTGGAACCGGCGTCTCTGCCCGGGGTGAGGACGGCCCGCCCGCTGCCTGCTGCCCCGCTGCCGGCACAGGGACACGTCCTGCTTCTCCGCGGCGGCGGCGAGCTGCTTGCCTCTGCTGGCCCTGGGCTTCCGTATCACCCGTTGAAGCCGGCTCTGGCCCAGGAGTGTTCCCACAGCTGGCCAAGGCTAGGACGGCGGCAGCAACCAACCACGTCTTGCGGCTCATTCGGTCCATCGCAACTCGCCGACCCAGTAGGTCCTCGATGCCTCCGGCGTCAAACGATGGACGATGGCACTGACGAGCACGTGCCCATCGGGAGTCAATGCGCTGGTGTTGACGGTCCAGCGACCCGAGGGGTCTCGGTTCAGGCTCGGGACCTGGTTATCGTCGGAATACGTCCGACTCCACTCGAGCTCCCCCGACCGGTCGAGCACGAACAAAGAGAGATCCTGCCGACCACCGTCTCCTCCCTGCTGTAAACCGAGTACCACGATCCTCCCATCGGGCGCAGCGAGGACCCGCAGCACCTGCATGTCTGGAGGACCATCCCACTGCCAGACAACCTGGCGCCCCTCGAGAGCGACGACGCGAGAGGTCCACGAATACCGCGCGTCCTCGGGGAGGTCCGGGGTGTAGTGCGTACACGCATAGCCGGCGAAGACCGTTCCGTCGTTGGTTGCGACCGTGCCCGCGACCCCCTGACAAGAGCTGCTCAGGTCTTCGACGAAGACGTTGGCGACGTAGGCGTGCCCCTCGGTGACCGAGTGCTCTTGCAGCAGCCCCCCTGGGTCAGGATAGATGTCGCCTCGGTCAATCCAAGTTGGGGGCGCAACCCTCCCACGAGCACCGCTGCAAGCCGCGCTGTCGCCCGAAACGTCGCCTTGATCCGCTGAACGCTCGGGGATACTTCGCAGTGTGCGAAGCAGCCACGTCGTTCTCGTTCCTTCCCGCCGCCACCCCATGTCGTCGCACGCTCGCGCCGTGTTGCTGCTGGCGCTCCCGTGCTTCGGTCCCTTGCTCGCGGCCTGCGGCTCCGATGACGAGGGCCGCGCCGCGGAGCCTCCCGGCTACTTCGTCGACTGCTCCGACATGGCCCCCTGTCAGGAGGACCTCGTGTGTGAGGCGCCCTGGGGCCCCCGTCGGCGATGTACGATCGCCTGCGAGAGTAACAAGGAATGTCCAACCAATTCCTCCTGCACGACCGTGGGCTACTGTCATCGCAGCTTGATTACGGATGCCGATTGAGCGTGAACCGCTCGTTGCCCACTTGAGCCGTACTCGATAGCCCCGGGATCGTCTTGCGCAGGGCCTCCTTGGTGGCGGAGTGGTGACGGAGTCGAGGAGGAGGGAGGCCGAAAAGCGCAGGTCCTTCGCCATGGTGAATCCTTCGCGCCGGTCCCATTTTCCGGCGAAAGCGGCGAAGTTGCTGCCAATACGGCAACCGGCAGCGCCATAATGGCACAACGGGGCGCCAGAATGGCACGACAGCCCACCCGCGGAGCACGACAGCCCACCCGCGGAGCACGACAGCCCACCCGCGAAGCACGACAGCCCACCCGCGGAGCACGACAGCGCAGCTCTGGGGCGACGGAGAGCGTCCACGGAGCGGCGGAGGAGCTCCGATCGGGCCCTCGAGGGGGATATTTCGAAAACAGACCAGAGGTCCCCTCGTGCAGAGGCGGGGTTCCCGTCGGTCGAGATCGCCCCTTCCCCGCAGCAGACTCACAGGTCACACCGATCCGAGATCGACCTCCCCTCGCGCCGAGTCAGAGGTCCCCTCGATCATGGATAGAGGTCCCCTCGCGCGCTCCTTCACCCCCCCTCGAAGAAGCCCGCCAGTCCCCTCGATCCGAGCCTTCGGTCCCCGAGGAGACCTCAGCTGTTTTTGGCTGGGACCTGCGTGTCTGCCCGGGGTAAGGGGTGGCGGCGCTCGGGGGGGACCCTGACCCCGATCGAGGGGGACCCTGACTTTGAACGGGGGGAATTCAAGGGGGAATCGAGGGGAGCCCTGACTTTGGACGAGGGGAGGGGTGACTTTCGTCGAGGGGACCGGCGTCGTCGAACGAGGGGACCCCTCGATGATCTCCATCATTTCGGCGCCAGGTTGCTGCGGGAGGACGCTGTCGGCGTTCGCTTCACGCGGGATCGGGGGCGCCTGCGTGGACGGGGTGCATCGAGGGTCGGGCTGTAGGTAGCCGTGGCCCACAAGCATCAACAGGCGTCCCTCTTACTTGACATCCGTTCAGCACCCGCTATCCTCCCCGGGTTCGCCATGGGAACACGAGGAGGGTGGGAACAGCTGGTCGCGCTGGATCGAAGGGCGGCGGAGCTTGCCCGCGGGGTGGGCGCGACGCTGGTGCAGCTGGGCGAGGCTCTGGGGGCTGTGGCCGAGCGCGGGGCGCACCTCGAGCTCGGGTTCTCTTCCCTGGGTGCCTACGTGCAGG
>JAAZAA010000345.1 GCA_012514535.1 Myxococcales bacterium
GTCCAGCGTGCTGGACTTCGTGCACTCCGGCTCCGCTCCGGTGCTCGCGAAAGCCTCGCCAAAACCCGAGCTTGACGGGCGGCGCCCGCGCCTAAGGTATCGGGGATGGCTCAGAAGTTCACGCCGATTCCGCCGAGGAGCTCGATCTGCGCGATGGGCTTGGCGGTCAAGGAGACGCCGCAGCCCTGGGGGCTGATGCAGTAGACCTCGGTGCTGCCCGTCATGAACGTGACGGGCGCCCTGCCGAGCAGGCGCAGGTGCAAGAAGCTGGTCACGGGGAGCTTGAAGCCGAGCTCGACAGCGGTGGAGAAGCGCCACTCGGACCCGACGTCCGCCGCGCCCATGCGCGTGAGCCCGACGCTGACCCCGAGGTACGGAGTGCTGGGCCCGTACTCGCCCTCGATGTAGCCCCCAAAGTGGTAATACTCGAAGGTCACGTCCCGCGTCGGGTGCGGGCCGGCGACGCCGTCCGGGCGTAGATGGAGGGTCGTCTCCTGGCGGCTGTACCAGAGGTACACGACGCCGTCCGGCTCCGTGCGAAAGCCGATGCTGGCGCCGAGCGCGAGCGCGCTGTCCGCGTCGACGCTGCCGTTCTGACCGTTCTTGTCGATGTCGGCGCTGCCGAGCCAGCGATAGCCGCCGACCACGCTGGCTTCGAAGAAGTCGTCGGCCGCACGGGCCTCCGCCGGAAGCACCAAGATCGAAGAGAGGGCGCCCGCGCAGGCAAGCCCTCGGAGGACCCTCCACCCCGGCACCGCGAGTCGTTCACGCACGCGCTGGCATTACCCCAGGAGGGCCTCCCAAGGCTACCCCCCTGTGCCGTCGGAGCCCCACGCAGCGTCCGCCGTCGGCGAGCTCGACGGGCGGCGCCTGCGCCGGAGGTAGTGGGGGAAGCGTCGGCCGCGAGCACCTCCCCGCCGCTCAAACCTTGCGCGCGAGCAGCAGGCCGTCGCCGATGGGCACCAGGGTCGCCTCGACGCGGCGATCGCTGCTCGCCATCCGGTTCAGGGCTCGGATGGCGCGGGTGGTCTCCCGCGCGTCGGAGGGCTCGACGACCGCGCCACCCCACAAGGTGTTGTCCACGGCGAGCACCCCGCCGACTCGGAGCAGGCGCAGACAACGCTCGTAGTACTCGCAGTAGTTCTCCTTGTCGGCGTCGACGAAGGCGAAGTCGTAGCTGCTGGCCTCCCCCGCGGCGAGCCTCCGATCGAGGGTCTCCAACGCGGGGCCCAGCTCGAGCCGGATCTTTTCCTCGACCCCGGCCGCCCGCCAGTAGCGCTGCGCCACGTTCGTCCATTCCTCGCTGAGGTCGCAGGCCAGGATCGTTCCGTCGGCGGGGAGCGCCAGGGCCACCGTGAGGGAGCTGTACCCCGTGAACACCCCGACCTCGAGGGTGCGGCGCGCCCCCAAGAGCCGCACCAGCCACGCCATGAACGCTCCCTGTTCGGGCGAGATCTGCATGCGGGCGGACGGATGGGTCGCCGTCTCGGCGCGGAGCTCCGCGAGCAGCGGGTGCTCCCGATTGGAAGCGACCAGGTAGTTCTGTAGGTCTTCGGAGATCCCCAGGGTGCGCGTCGACATGCTCCTCCTTCGTGATTCTCGTCCGGATGCGGGAGCGCTCGGCGTCGCTCGATGGCTGCACGGACGCCCACGGCGCCCACCCATCGAGCCATTCAGGGGGCCCATTCAGGGGGCCCATTCACCGGGCCCCCTTTCCGTAGGGCGCCGCCCGAACGGTCCTCCCCATGGCGCCCGAGATTCTGTGCTTCCTAAAATCTTAGCGTGGCGCACCTACGCGCGCCACGTAGGCCGCCTGAGGTACCGTCCTCACGTCTTCTTCGTCTCCGTCGGGAGCCCTCCCTGTCCTTTCCGAGGCTGGACTACAGCCCGAGCTGCACCCGGAGATCGTCGTAAACGGCGAAGTCCTCGTCGTTGGCCCGGTACCCCTCGGAGGTCATGGTGAAGAGGGAGCGACCCCAGGAGCCGCTCAGGGTCGGCTCCCAC
>JAAZAA010000346.1 GCA_012514535.1 Myxococcales bacterium
GGGAGGGCGCTTCCGGGGAGGGAGTCGTCCCCACCTCGGGGGGGCCGCGATGGGCGCTTTCCACCGGCCAAAGGTACCAGAGCCATTGCACGGAGCCGAGCCGGTCTGATAGCTCAGTAGAATGATCACGGCGCAGTCAGCCCAGGCGGCGCATCCCGCTGCGGTGGAGGATTTCAGGTTCGATGCCCTCGGCGCCAACGACGCCGCCATCGTCGAGACCTTCGCCGTTCCCCGATACCTGGCGTGGTTCGGAGAGCTCGCCCTGGAAATGCTGCTGGTGAGCGAGGCCGCGCGGGTGGCCCACCTCGGCTGCCGCACGGGGTATCCGGATCTGGAGATCCTGAAGCGCATCCCGCGGACGGCCCTCGTGGGGGTGGATGGCTCCGAACCTGCGCTGGACCTCGCGCGGAACAAGGCCGCGGCAGCGGGGATCACGGCCCTGGAGTACCAGCTGGCGACGGGGCTCCCCACGGGGCTGCCCGCCGAGCAGTTCTCCCACGCCCTGTGTCTCCATCCGCGAGCGGATCGCTTGGGGCGGGTCGCCTTGTTCGGCGAGATGCAGCGGCTCCTGTATCGCGGGGGGCAGGCGCTGTTGGCGCTCCCCCTGAGCAGCTCCTTCCGGGAGCTCACGGACCTGCTGGCGGAGTACGCCCTCAAGTACGACGACTCGACCCTGAGCGACGCTCTGGAGCACGCGTCGACGGAGCGCATCACCATCGAGGGACTCGCCCTCGAGCTGGAGCAAGCGGGCCTCGGCGACGTCGACTTCGAGGTGCGCCAGCGATCGCTGCGCTTCGACAGCGGGCGCGCGCTGGTCGAGGATCCCGCCACCCGCTTCTTCATCTTGCCGGAGCTCGAGGGATGGCTCGGCGCGGTGGATCTCACGGAGCCCAGCCGCTACTTCGTCGAGGCGATCGACAAGTACTGGTCCGAGGATCCCATCGAGCTCGGGGTGACGCTGGTGGCGGTGAGCGCGCGGAAGGGGTGACGCCAGGGTGACGCCCCGTCCCTCGAGCGGGACGTGGCGTGAGCGTCGAGAGGGGCGCGCTGCATGGGCGGTGGGCGTGGTCCCCGCGCCGGCTCCGTAGCGATGGCGGGGGCCCCCCTCAGTAGCGATAGCGCCACAGCAGATCGATGCCGGTGCCGAGGTTCCCCGCCTCGGTGCGCAGGGACCAGTCCGGGTGGAAGCGCCAGTCGATGGCGCCCGCGAACCCGGGATCCTGCGCGTTGACGGCGCCCGCCGTGTCGTGGGGGCGGAGATAGCTGCCCTCGACCCACACCTCCTCGCTGAGCTGGAAGGTCGCCGTCACCGTGTCCCAGGTGCGCTCGGACATGCGGGCCACCTGGCCCCTGCCCGTCCCCGTGTCGCGGGAGACGGACAGCTGGACGCTGCGGGGCCCCGCCTGCCCGAGAAGTTCGTTGACGAGCGCGCCGGCGAATCCGGCGCTGGCGTCGCGGGACTCACCCCCGCCGCCGAGGACGAGGGCGATGACCTCTGCCTCGCCGCCAGGGAGGCCCGGATCGCTGCTCCAGGAGAGGCGAGGCTGTTGGGCGGTGCCCTGGACGTTCGCCATGACGAGCACCCCGTTCGGCGCGCGCCAGGTGGCGGTGACGTCGAGGTGCGGGTTCGAGGGCTCGTCCGTGTCGAAGGCGACCCGTCCCTGATCGATCACGAAGGTCCGCCCCAGGACCGTCACGCGGCCTCCCGGGACGAGCTCGATGCTCCCCGTCACTCGCGTCTCCTCGGCGACGTAGAGCTCGGGTCCGCCGCGGAGGCGGATGTCGAGCAGGCGGCTGTGTACACGCACCTGGTCCCCGAGGCGGAACCGGATCCGCAGCGGGGTCCCGACCTCGTCGTCGTCGTCGAGATCTTCGCCGGCGCTGCGGCGCTGGATCACCTCGATGTTCGGGTTGTCCTCGAGCTCGATGAGGGGGCGCTCCACCTGCGCGGGCAGCGCCGCGGTCATGCGGGGCACGTCGACGGTCATCGCCAGCTCCTCGTCGCGCTTCTCGACGACGGCGCTGGCGTGCCCCGTGAGATCCGCGAGGCGCACGCCGCCGGTGGCGAGGGGCACGCTGTTCTGGTCGAGATCGAAGCGGGCGTGCTCGATGTCCAGGTTGCGCAGGTAGATCTTGCCGCTCGCCCGCAGGTTCTCCCGCTCGGAGTTGGCGCGCGCCCGGATGTCGTCGAGGGAGACGACGTTGTACTCACCCTCCGGGCGGGCATCGATCACGAGGCTCACGTCCTCGAGACGCAGGCCGAGGACGGCGGGCTCCACGACGCCGCCTCGCAGGGACATGTTGCCCTGGAGCTGTGCCTGCCACGGTGCGTCCGTCTCGGGTGTGCTCTGACGGCTCGGCTCGAGGAGCAGCTGGAGGGTGCCGTTCAGGGGGCCGCTCAGCTCGTGAAAGACACCGCGCACGAAGGGCGAGATCACCTTGGCGTCGTACTGGCGAGCCTCCAGGGTCAGCCGGAGGGGTTGCTCCGCCGCGAACTCGATCCCGGCCCCGGTGGCGACGACCCCTGCGCGCGCGGAGGCGGTGAGGCTGCCGAACTCGTCTTCGAAGTGGGCTCTCGCCACGAGCGCGTCGTCCGTGGTGTCCGCGATGAAGCGGCCTTCGCCCATCCTCGCCCCGCCGACCTCCAGCCGCTGCAGGCTCACGTCCGCGCGCACGCGGGGGACCCACGCGCGCCGGGACACGGCGATCGAGCCGAGCGCAGAGCCCCTCACCCGGCGGGCGGCGACCGTGTCGATGAGCTCGAGGGGGAGTCCGTCGAGCACGAGCTGCGCGTCGCCGGTCCAGAGGGGAGTGCGGGCCTCCGGTTCCGTCGTCAGGTTCTGCCAGGGGAGATCCAGATCGAAGGTCCCCCGCGCTACGGGGAGGCCTTCGCGGCTCGCGAGCACGCTCCCCTGGAGTTTGCCCGTCGTCGGGGCGTAGCGGAGGGTGGTCTCGCCGTCGACGGGTACCATGAACGGCGAGGCGACGCCGGACACCTGGTGCGCGGTGAGGTTCAGGTTGACCTCCGGGGCGGCGAGGCTGCCCGTGACCACTGCACGCGCTGCTCCGCGCCCCGTGTAGCCCTCGGGCCGCAGGGCAGTGGGGAAGTGGGCGAAGTCGCGGTAGGGCACGATGGCGACGGCGCGCAGCGGGCGATCCGCGAGCAACGGCCAGGGCGATCTCCCCCGCAGGAGCTCCCGAGCCAGGGCGTCCAGATCCGTCTCCAGCTCCGTACTCAGGGTCATGAGATCGCCCCGGTAGTCGAAGACGCGCCCCGTCGCCGCGAGCTTGCCCGTGGTGCCTTCGACGGCCCCAGCCAGGCTCACGTCGACGCCGTCGAGGGCCACGGGACCCTCGGCGGTGTCGATGTCGAGGGAGAGGCGCTGGGTGCCCACGAGGAACAACGCCTGCGGGAGTCGTCCCTGCTCCGATCGAGCGACGCTGACCCGGACGTAGCCTTCGCCACCCCAGCTCCGGGTCCCCGGGAGGGAGATGGCGCGCCCCAGGACGTCGAGGTTGATCTGGTCCAGAGAGATCTGCGCCTGACCGGTGCCGTCGTGCCAGCTGTCGGGATCCACCGGGGTGCCTGCGAGCGTGCCGTCCCAGCTGGCCACCAGCTGTCCGAGCCCCTGAACGCCGCCCGAGAAGGTGCCCACCGACCTGCGCCCGTCGAACTCGGCGCTGCCGCGGACGTCGACACCGCTCACCGTCCACAGGGAGGCCTTCTCGAGGGCGATGTCCAGTCGACCGGAGGACCTGTCGCCGATGGACACGCGCGCATCGAGTCCGAGGATGCCGTCGAGCCGATTGCGGGGGATCGCGATCGCCTCGGCGATGCGCCCCAGATCGAGCCCCGCCCCCCGGACGTCGAGCTCGTAGCGTCCCGGAGACCACCTGACGTCGCCTTCCAGGGCGCCGCCACTCTCGAGCTGGAGTCCCTGGAGTCGCCCCTGCCCGGGCCCGATGGAGCCGTGACGCAACCGCGCCGAGGTGCGCGCGCCCCGGCGAAGGATCGCGACCTCCGCATCGCGCAGGGCGAGGGGAGACAGATCGAGGCGTGTGCGACCGTCGATCTCGGTGCCATCGCCGTGTCGCGCGTCGAGCTCGAGGGAGAGCGATCGAGGATCGCCGTCGGCGCGCACGTCGAGGCGATCCAGACGCAGGGCGCCGGCCTGCGCCTCCGTGGAGCGAAGGCGCCCCGACAGCTGCAGCGCGGAGGGCGCGTCGATGGCGCCGCTCGCCCGCGCGCTCAGCGTCCCCGTGCCCCAACCGAACTCGCGCCACCGGAGAGCGCTCGAGCGCAGCTCGAGGCGGGCGTCGAGGTGCCCGCCCTGCAAGGAGCCTTGGACGTCCGCCTCGACCGTGCCGCGGGCGCCGAGGAGCGCGCGCAGACGCGGGCTGTTCTCGAGGCGGGTGCGCAGCAGCCGAGCTTCGAAGGCGACGTCCCCGTCCGGGTTCCGGCGCAGATCGAGGTGCGCAGGGACCCCCTGCTCGTGGAAGGTGGCGCTCGCCTCGAGCCCGGCGCCGTCGTAGGTCCCCCGGAAATCCACCGCGGGGATGGCGATCCCGTTGACATGGCTCGCGGGCAAGGTGCCGTTCAGCTCCGCGCTGATGTCCGCACCGTCGGACCAGAGCAGCAGGGCGCCCCGGGAGTCGATGGACGTGTGCGGGAGGTCCGGGTTCAGCTGGGCGAGGTCGATGCCCTCCGTGTCGATGTCCACGTCCGCCTCGACGCCGTCCTCCAGGATGAGCAGGCCTCGGGCGGAGAGGAGGCCCCCGCCGAGCTCGGCGCTCACCCGCGCCGTCAACTCGGGGAGGAGCCCCGCAGCGCTGGCGCGCGCGGCGATGGGAGTCTGCAGAGGCCACTCGGGGAGCAGCGCGCGCGCCGCCTCCGGCTCGATCCGTGGCAGCTCCGCGCGGGCCTCCACGTGCTTCCCCTCGATGCGCCCAGAGAAGCTCACGGGGACGTCGCCCAGCTCCCCGTCGAAGGAGGACCAGATCGGCCCTGGCGCGCGCACGTGGACGCCCGCGAGCCCCCGCGCTTGCCACCGATCGAAGGCCACGAGGCGAAGGCCGAAGCGGTCGAAGTCGAGGGTGGCGCCATCGGAGGTCACCTGCAGAGCGCCCCGCGCGCTGCGGAGCTCCGCCTGCACCGGGGGCGCCTCGCCGAAGCGGCCCTCCGCCTCCAGATGGCCCACCTCGACCACCGGGAACGCGACGGTCAGATGCCGAGAGGGACCGCGGCTCGGCTTCGCCGGGTCGGAGCGCACTCGAAACGCCTCGATGAGCGTCGGCAGGTCGCTCTCCCCCGGGAGTACCAGCGCCCACGCCCCATCGAGGCGCACGTGATCGATGTGCACCTGCCAGGACTCGCCGCCCCACAGGTACTCGCGCAGGACGTCCGGCGCCCAGTAGGTCGCGTGGAGGCGAGCGACCGTTGCGACGAGCACTCCCCCGGCGTCGTGGACGCGAATGTCGCGAGCCTCCAGCTGGAACGGCCCGAGGGTCTCGAAGGCGCCGACATCGAGGCGCCCTTCGAACGTGTCGCTCAGGGCGCGGCTGACGAGCACGGCGGCGGCCCGGCGGGGGGCGGGCAGGTCGAGGTGCAGGAGGGCGCCCGCCACGACGGCTCCGGTGAACACGAGCGTGAGCCCGACCGCCCCGAGGAGGCGCCGGAGCCAACGGCCGCGAGCCGGTTCGCCCCCGACGTCGGAGCGCGGCGGCCCCACCCCGGATCCCGCGGCGCGCCCCGCGGCCATCAGAACGCCTCTCCGATCAGGACGTGGAAGGTGAAGGCGGTGTACCAGGGTTCATCGACGAAGCCCGGCGTCTGCGACACGTCGAGGATGCCCGGCTCCTCCCGGAGGAGCTGGAGGCCGGGGACACGCCAGCCGATGTCGAGGCGGATGGGGCCCACCGGGGAGGCATAGCGCACTCCCGGGCCGACGGAGACGTGGGGCGCGCCGAACTCGAGGTGGGCCACCCGGGTGCTCAGGTTCGAGGCATCCACGAAGGCCACGACGGTCCACGGATCGGCCACGGTAAAGCGCAGCTCCAGGGACGCTTCCCAGAGGGAGAGCCCTCCCAGGGGGCGGATGCAGGCGGGGGGCGGGGTCCCTGCGTCGACGCTGCAGTCCTCCCCCGTGGGCTGGAGGAAACCGATGGGACCGTGGGGCCCGACGCGCCGGTACGGATAGCCGCGGTTCGAGTTCGGCCCTCCCGAGTAGAAGGCGCGGAAGAGGAGCTTGTGCTGATCCCGCACCACGTTTGGGTTGGTCGGATCGAGATCGACGGCGCCCTGGGCGGCAGGATCGAGGGTCTCGCCGTAGTTGAAGGGGAAGACGAAGCCGAGCCCGACCCGGGCGGCGAGCACCACGCGTCGCCCGTAGTCCAGGGGAACGAAGCCCCGGGCCTCCGGGTGGATGCGCACGTCGCTGACGAGCCCACCGAACAGCGAGTTCCCCAACTGGATCGAGTTGGAGATGAAGGCGCCGCGCGTGGTCGTGACGGGGTGATCGCGGAAGTCGAGGGCCGCGATGAGCTCCGGATAGGAGACGATCACCGTCTCGAGCCCCTCGACGGTGGAGCCCTGGTAGGCGAAGGGGAAGTTCGCGCGCCAGTTGTAGGAGAGGGTCACGGGCAGGCGCCGCTGCCAGAACACGCGCTCCAGGCCCGCGGCGAGGCCGACCTCGTTGTACCCGATGATGCGCTCCCGTTCGGGGTCGCTGCCCTCGGTGAGCGGGTAGAGGAGGGGATAGATGTTGTAGGAGGTGTCGATGAACCCCGTCGTGCGCCCTTCGAGGAAGGAGGGCTGCCTGAGGCGGAAGTTCAAGCTGTTCTCCGGCAGCATGCGGGTCGGAGCGGCGAGGTAGTCGATGCGCGTGGGAAAGAACGTCACCCCCGGACGCGCCGAGGCGGTGAAGTTGCGGAGACCGCCGAGGAAGTTGCGGTGCTCCCAGCCCAGGCGGCCGTGGGCGGAGAACCGCAGCACGTCCAGGCGCGCGCCGGCTCCGAGCGTGGCGGTGCGGAGAGCGGACTCGGTGACACGAATCGTGACGGGCACCACCGCGGACTCCGGGTCGGACAGATCCGGCAGGAGCTCGACGCGAGAGAGGGCGCGCAGCTCGAGCAGGGCGGCGCGGGCGAGCTCGAGCTCGCTCTGGGAGTACACGTCCCCCTCCTTCAGCTTCAGCGCGTCCCGAACGGGGCCCTCGGGGAGCTGGCTCAGCCCCTCGATGCGGACGGGGCCGAGCACGGACATCTTTCCGGGCTTCGCCTCGAACTCCAGGACCGCCGTGTGCGTCACCAGGTCGACCTGCGCGCGCCCGGTGACCTCCGCGAAGGCATAGCCGCGGTCCGCCAGGGCGTTGGCCATGTCCAGCTTCGCCCGCTCGAAGACGTCCTCGTCGAAGACGTCGTCCCGCTGCAAGGTGAGAGCCCGCGCGACGGCGGTGGAGACCTCGAAGGGCAGATCCGCCAGGCCCGAGGTGCGCACCTCGCCGACGCGCACCGGATCGCCCGTGAGCACCTCGATCTCGACGCGCACCTTGTCCTCGTCGGTGCGGACGACGCGGGCCGCCCGTACGATGGCCTCGTAGTACCCGCGGCGTTGGAGCTGACGTTGAATGCGCTCGAGGTCGCGCTCCAGGCTCGCGCTATCGAAGACCTCATACTCGTAGACGCCCCACAGCCCGAACAGGCGTGGCGTCGGTTGCGTGGCGAGCCCTGCTTCGAGCTCGCCCTCGTGCTCGGAGGGCACGCCGTCGATCCGGACGCTCTGGACCGCGTCCCGGCCCGGTGGAACGGAGTGCCCGCAGCCCACGAGCGCGGCGAGGGGCGGGACGAGACAAACGAACAGAGCGCGAAGAAGCTTCGTTCTCCGCGCCCCGATCCTCCTTGTCGCGCTGGTCTTCCCGGCAGTCACTTTGGCCCGCGCCCTGACCTACCGTATCTCGCGATCGGGGGCGTGAGAACTGGGGCGGCTTCGCCGGGCCCCCCGACGCGCGGAGCTCCCCGAAACAGCTCCGCGCAAGCGACGAGAGTGTGCGCTCCGGGGAGAGATCGGCGAACGCCCGCCGGTCGCTTGGCCCCGGGTAGGGGCTGGACGGGCGGGCGCTCTGGGGGCTCGAATCGATCGGCGCTCGTGCCGCGGCGCGACAAGGCGGTCGGGAGGACCTCTCGTGACCGCCTGCCGCGCGCCGACGTCGAGCACTCAGCGGGCTGGCTGACTCAGCGAGCCCTGCGCTTGACGCCGGGCAAGGTGGCCAGCTCGGGCCCGGGTTCGTCGTACTTGATGGAGCTGTACGTGATGATGCCCATGAGCGGATCGGCCTCGGCGCCTCCGGAGGACATCGTGAAGGTGGTGGCGTAGGTCCCTTCGACGGTCACCTTCGCCCCAACGGCCGGCAAGGGGTTCGGCAGAGTCACGCCCCAGACCGAGTCCATGACCTCCGTGTCGTCCTTGCCTTTGTCGTACTCCTGGATGGCGTCGTAGATCTGGGCGAAGTTGGACGCCCAGCCCATCACCTTGATCGAGTCCTCGATCGGCGCGTCCTTGCTGTCGGCGATCCAGAAGGTCGGGACCGGCGCGACGCAACCCTCGGGGTCGGCCTTTCCACCCTTGTGGACGGCGCACGCGGGCGCGTCGAGCAGGTTGGTCTTGATGATGTAGCCGGTGATGTTGAGCTTCTGGTCCGCGACCTCCTTGCGGTGGACGCGGTTCCGCAAGGAGTAGCTCGCGCCCCAGACCGTGTAGGCGTCGCCGCTCTTGATCGGCTTTTGCGGGACGTTCGGGACGGGCGGCAAACTGGCCTTGGTCCCGGTGTACGCCGGCTTCGGCTCGTATTTGACTTCTTCGCGGCCGCATCCCGCGAAAGCGGTAGCGGCGACCAGGACGGGAACGAGTGCGGCGGTACGGGCGTAGCGAATGCGATGATGCGACATCTGCAGAGGTCCTCCTCGGCTGAGGCCGACGACGGTAGTCCGCCCGGGTACCCGACTGCAAGCGGCCCGATCTCTTCGGTTTTCCGGACCCGGGGCGAGCCCGCTCCCGCGTCGCCCGGCGCGCCGCCGCCGTGAGCGTCGACAGTGGAGTTTTCCGTTTTTCTTGTGAGATGGACGAGCCCAGTGGACCGTCGAAGCAGCCGATTTGAAAGGGGTTTACGGGCCGGCGCGCTGGCGTTGGTGCGGGGGCAGGGCTAGTCTCGAAGGCGTGGGTCGCACGGTGTGGATTGGCGACGTGCACGGCTGCGCGGACGAGCTCGAGGAGCTGCTCGCGACGCTGGGCGTCACGAAGGACGACCGCATCGTGTTCGTCGGCGACCTGATCGCCCGAGGGCCCGATAGCCGGCGCGTGTTGCGGATCGCTCGGGAGCTCGGCGCCCTCGCGGTGCGGGGGAACCACGAGCACCGGATGTTGGTGGCCTATGGGGCCCTGACGCGGAGGGAACGTGGTCCCCGGCTCGGGCCAGCCCATCAGCGTCTCTTGAGCGAGCTGACCGAGGAGGACTGGGCACAGCTGGAAGCGCTGCCGCTCTCCCTCGAGTTTCCTGAGCATCAGGTAAGGGTGGTGCATGCTGGCGTGGTCCCTGGGGTCCCCTTCGAGGAGCAGCAACCGTGGACACTGCTCCACGTGCGCTCGCTGACCGCGCTGGGCGCCGCGAGCGATCGTTATGCGCCCGTCTCCTGGGCTGAGCGATATGTGGGGCCCCCTCACGTCGTCTTCGGCCACAACGCGCAGGCCGGCTTGCAGCTCTTTCCCTTCGCGACGGGGCTGGACACGGGTTGCGTGTACGGAGGAGCGCTGACTGCCCTGGTGCTCGAGCGCGCGCAGGTCCCCCCACCGCCATCGGAGCGACGAGACGTGCTCGTCTCCGTGCCCGCTCGTCAACGCTACGTCGACTATGGTCCCCGCCCGGCGCGAGCTTCCTGAGCGTCCTTTGCTCCGCGTCCCGGTGGCGTCCCTGCGCAGCGGTGAGATGGCGCTCGACGAGGCCACCAGCCGCTACGTCGTCCGCGTCCATCGACTCCGGAGTGGAGCAGAGTTCCTCGCGTTCGATCCGGAGGCTGCCCTCGAAGGGCGGGCGCGTATCGCGAGCGATCGCCTGCCGAACGCGTCGATCCTGGTGGACGACGTGCGCCCCGCCGCGGTGCTCGACGGGTGGTCGATCAGCCTGCTGCAGGCGGTGGGGAAGGGGGACAAGCCGGAGCAGGTGGTGCGGGACGCCACGGTGCTCGGCGCGCGTCGTGTGCTGTTCGTGGAGACGGAGCGCTGCGTCGCCCGCGCCGTCGGCGACAATCGTCGGCAGCGAGAGCGCCGGGTGGCGGTCGAGGCCGCTCGTCAGGCGGGGAGAGGCGACGTGCCGGAGGTGGGAGGACCGGATCCCCTCGAGGAGGCGCTTGGCTCCGTCGACCCTGGCTCCCTCCGCCTCGTGTGCGCGTGGCATCCGGACACCGTTCCCTTGTTGCGGGCCCTGGCGGCGTGGCATGCGGAGCAGGAGCTCGTGCTCCTCGTCGGACCGGAGGGGGGCCTGACCGCGTCGGAGCTCGAGCTGGCGATGGAGCGTGGCTTCACTCCGATCGGCCTGGGGCCACTCGTCTTGCGCACGGAGACCGCCGCGACCGTTGCGCTCGGAGTCGCGCAGAGCTACGCGGACGCACAGCGGCTCCAGGAGGACGCCTCTCGTCTCTCGGGTGGCCGCTCATCCGATGACCTCGCCCATGGTTGAGCCTCGCCGCATCCTCGTCGCCAAGCCCGGACTGGACGGTCACGATCGGGGCGCGAAGGTCGTGGCCCGCGCGCTCCGGGACGCCGGCTTCGAGGTGATCTACACGGGCCTCCACCAGACGCCGGAGATGATCGCCGCCGCCGCCGTGCAGGAGGACGTCGACGCGATCGGGTTGTCGATCATGAGCGGGGCGCACAACACGCTCTTCCCCGCGGTCATCGAGGCGCTGCGCCAATTGGGCGCCGAGGACGTCCCCGTGTTCGGCGGGGGCATCATCCCCGACGAGGACGTGGCGGCCCTCCAGGCGGCTGGCGTGGCGAAGGTGTTTCAGCCGGGGACGCCCCTGGCCGAGATCGTCGCCTGGATCGAGCAGCACGTTTGAGCTGTGTCTCCGGAGCCGCGCCCGTGGATTCTGCCCCACGGGGTGAGTGTGGGCGCGCCGCGCCCGGACGGGAAGAAAGGCCAGGAAAGGCGGGATCATGGGGCGTCGGCCCGACGGCACGGCGCTTGCGATGTCCGCTGGCCATGGACCATTCCGTCCTCCTCTGCCTGCAGCTCGTCCCGCTCCTGATCGTCAGCGTCGTCTTCGCAGGCACTTTGCGCCTCGGCGCACGTCCGCCCGCACCGCGTCAGAGCCGCCGCCCGCCGGGATCCGAGATGTAGGTGGGCGCGCGGCGGTCGAGGTACCCCCAGGAGAGGGTCGCCCGGTCGAACCATCCCGCCCCTCCGGCCCATGTGAGGGTGCCGGGTGGACGGCCGTCGTCCCGAGACCGCCGAAGACTGGAGGTGTGGGAGTTCGGTCATTGGCGGCGGCGGGGGGCTCGTTGAGGGGCGCATGCGCGCTGCGAGAGGGCATCGGCGGAGGCCCATCGATGGGGCTCGTCGATGAAGGGTCTGGGCGGAGCGCGGTCTTCGTTGGGCGATTACTGATCGTCCGATCATGTGTGATTGAGGGGGATGGGGATCGCCGCCCGAGCGGGCAAGCTTTCGACGAGCGGCTCAGTTGACACGGATCGTCGAACACCCGTACGTTCGCGTCACGCAGTGGGAAGAAGTGGGGCCAAGTGTTGGCTCCTCCCAAATGGTGGCGAGCTCGAGCGTTCAGGGATGTTCCGCGGGCAGTTTCAGCACTCGGTCGATGCCAAGGGGCGCATCAGCCTGCCTGCCCGCTTCCGTGAAGCGGTCGCCGGGACCGACGGCGCGCAGCCTTTCGTGCTCACGCCGGCTCTGTTCGATCCGTGCTTGCACCTGTACCCCCTGCCCGCCTGGGAGGAGTTCGAGGCGAAGGTCGCCCAGCTCCCCAGCATGGACCCGCACATCGTGCGCTTCCGACGTCTGTATGTGTCCGCTGCGGTCGAGTGTGAGCTCGACAAGGCAGGTCGTGTGCTCGTTCCCAATCACCTCCGTGAGAAGGCGTGCCTCGACAAGGACGTGCTCTGGGCGGGCATGGGGCACCACCTGGAGCTCTGGTCGAAGGAGCGCTGGGACCAGGCGCTCCTGATCACCCCCGAAGAGGAAGCCAGCTTCAAGCAGGCGGTGTTGGAGCAGATCAGAATATGACGATGGCAGCCTTGGAACCTCCCACCGATTTCCACCACGTCACCGTGATGCGGGACGAAGCGATCGCGGCCTTGGCGCCGCGCGCCGGAGGCCTGTATTTGGACGTGACCGCGGGCGGCGGAGGGCACACGGAAGCGATCCTCCAAGCCAACGCCGGCGCGCGAGTCATCGCCTTCGATCGTGATCCGACGGCGATCCAGGCGGCGACCCGGCGCCTGTCGGGCTTCGGCGATCGCGTGGACGTGGTGCGGGCGTGCTTCTCCGAAGTGGAGGCAGAGCTCGCCGCTCGCGACATCACCTTGGTAGACGGGGTCATCGCCGATCTGGGCGTCAGCTCACCGCAGCTGGACGCCGCCGAGCGGGGCATGAGCTTTCGCAAAGAGGGCCCCCTCGACATGCGCATGGATCCCACCCAGGGGGAGACGGCCCTCGAGCTCATCGAGCGAGTCAGCCAGGACGAGCTCGCCGACATCATCTACCAGCTCGGGGAAGAGCGGCGCTCGCGTCGTGTGGCGCGCTGCGTGAAGCAGGCGGCCGAGGCAGGGGAGCTCAGCACCACGAGCGATCTGCGCCGCGCCATCGTGCGCGCGACGGGCCCGCGCCGCGTGGGCGGGATCGATCCCGCGACGCGGACGTTCCAGGCGCTGCGCCTGGCGGTGAACCGCGAGCTGGACGAGCTGGCGCAGCTCCTGGAGGCGGCCCACCGCGTGCTGCGTCCCGGCGGTGTCGCCGTGTTCATCAGCTTTCACTCTCTGGAGGATCGCCTCGTCAAGCGCGCGTTCCAGAACGCCGAGCTCTGGGAGCGCGTGACCCGCAAGCCCCTCGTGGCGAGCGAGACCGAGCAGAACGACAACCCGCGCTCTCGCAGCGCGAAGCTCCGCGCCGCCCGACGCGCCGTGCCGGGGCCGACACCGGAGCCCACCTGGGAGGAGTTCGATCGCGACCTGGCGTGATCGAAACGAGCACGATGGCCCGCCTCGACGACCGCCGCGCGAACGCCTTTCTGACTCTGTGGACCCTCGCGGTCCTCGCGGTCACGGCGGCGTTCGTCTTCTACCTCGCCGTGCGAGTGCGCTCGATCGAGCTGGGCTACGAGCTCGGCAAGGCGCACGCGGAGCTCGCCCGGATGCGTGAGGTCAAGCGCGTGCTCGAGCTGGAGCACGCTGCCCACCAAACCCCCGAACGCGTGGACCTCGTGGGACGAGCCCTGCTCGGCATGGAAGAGCCGAGCGTCGATCGCATCTTGCCGGCGGGCACCGAGCCCGAGGTGGGCTCCGACCCGAACGACGAGGCCACCGTCGCCGATCGGAGGACGCCATGAGTCGGCGCAGGGGAGCCGCCCCTGCGCCCGCGCCCCAGGGCAACCGCATCCGGACCGAGGCGGGCAAGTGGATCCGCATGCGCATGGGGGTGCTGTGCGGCGTCCTCGGCTTGGGCTTGGGGTTGGTGGTCTCGGCGGGCTGGGACCTGATGGTCGTGGACGGGCCCCATTGGCGTGAGCTCGCAGAGAAGCAGCGACAGCGGCGGCTCCGCGTCCAGCCGAAGCGCGGCATCATCTACGATCGGAGCGGCAGCGCCCTCGCGGTGACGGTGGAGGTCCCGAGCGTCAGCCTCGACGCCAACGAGCTCCTCCGCGGCGTCCCGGCGCCCCAAGTGCCGGTCGTCGCTCGCGACGCCGCCAACCGCATCGCGCGGGCCCTGTCCATCGAGCCCGCCCTGGTGGAGCGCAAGATCCTGGCGAAGCGGCGCTGGACCTGGCTGCACCGTCAGGTCACGGCGGAGCAAGTGGAGGCCATCCGCAAGCTCGCGGCGGGCGAGGACGGCGAGCGCATCCGCGGGCTGATCGTCGAGGGGGAGCCGCGGCGGTTCCACCCGCGCCGGGAGCTGGCGGGGCCGCTGCTCGGGTTCGTGGCGCCGGACGGCAAGGGCAAGGACGGCCTCGAGTACGCCCTCAACCGCGAGCTGGAGGGGCACCCGGATCAGCTGCGCGGCCTACGGGATCGCTCCGGGCGGCTGATCTTCTCGGAGGGGATCGCCGACGACCAGGCGCTCGCGGGGCACGATCTCCATCTTACCCTGGATCAGGGCATCCAGTACACCGCCGAGCGGGAGCTCGCGAACGTCGCGCGCACCTTCGAGGCCTCCGGCGGCTCGGTGCTCGTCGTGGATCCGAACAACGGCGAGCTGCTCGCGATGGCGAGCTGGCCTGGCTACAACCCCAACGACTACCGCAAGAGCAGCCCCGAGCAGCGGCGCAACCGCGCCATCGTCGACGCCTTCGAGCCCGGATCCACCATGAAGATCTTCACGGTGGCGGCGGGGCTCGCGGCGGGGGTGATCCAGCCGACCCAGAAGCTCTACTGCGAGAAGGGGGTCATGGCGGTGGACAACGTCGTCATCCGGGACACGCACCCCGCGGAGTGGCTGTCGTTGACGCAGATCCTCGCCCAATCCTCGAACATCTGCTCCGCGAAGATCGGGCTCGCCCTGGGAGGCGACGCCCTGTACGAGTCCCTGCGCCGCTTCGGATTCGGTGAGCGCACCGGGGTCGAGCTGCCGGGTGAGTCTTCGGGCACCTTGCGCCCGCGCGGTCGCCCGTGGGTCCAGGTGGAGACGGCGGCGGCCTCTTTCGGGCAAGGCATCAGCGTGACGAACCTGCAGATGGCGATGGCGACCGCGGCCATCGCCAACGGCGGTGAGCTCCTCGAGCCGGTGCTGATCCGCAAGGTGACCACGGCGAGCGGCGAGGTGGTCCGCCAGAGCGCGCGCCAGGTCCGGAGGCGGGTGGTCAGCAAGCGCGTCGCCCAGCAGCTCGCCGAGATGCTCGTGGCCGTCACGGAGGACGGGGGCACGGGCATCGAGGCGGACATCGACGGGTACCGTGTCGCCGGGAAGACCGCCACGGCGCAGAAGACGGATCCGCGGACGGGCCGTTACTCCTTGGATGACTACGTCGCGTCATTCGTGGGGTTCGTCCCGGCGAAAAATCCCGTTGCGGTCGTGGTCGTGACGGTGGATGAACCGCGCGTCGATTACGCGGGCGGCGCCGTTGCCGCTCCCGTCTTCCGACGCGTCGCAGAAATGGTGCTTCGCTACCGAGGTCTCACCCCCGCTGGGACCAAGCCCGTCAACCTCGAGGAGCTCGCGCGGCGGCCCGATCCAGCGCACGCTACCCACGCCGCGCTCCGCGCCGCGCGCGGTGAGGCTCCTCCGGTGCAGGAGGTGCAGCAGGCGGGCAAGCCGGGCAAGGATCAAGTCCGCCTCCCCGATTTCACCGGCTGGCCCGTGCGCGCGGCCCTCCGGCAGAGCGTCGAGCTCGGCGTGCGCCCCGAGGTGAGCGGGACCGGGCTCCTCGCGCGGCAAGAGCCGCCGCCGGGCGCCATCGTCGACAAGGGGAGCGCGGTCAAGCTCATCTTCAGGCCAGCGTCATGATCTCCACTCCACGGGCCCCGCAGGGGCGAACCCTCGCTGAGCTGGAGCGATGCTCGCAGCTCGCAGGAACGCGCCTGGTGGGCGGGGGCGGAGAGCGGGTCGTCGTCGACGTGACCCAGGACTCCCGGCGGGTCGCGCCTGGTGCCCTGTTCGTGGCGCGCGGGGGCCAGGCGAGCGACGGTCGCCGCTTCATCGCCGACGCACTCGACCAGGGTGCGGCGGCGGTGCTCTGTGAGCCGGGCGGCGTCGACGTCGTGCCGCGCCTCGAGGCGGCGGATCTCGCGCTCGCCTGGGCCCTGACGGCGCACGAGGTGCATGGGCGACCATCGCGTGACATCCCCGTCATCGGCCTCACGGGGACCAACGGGAAGACCACCGTCGCCTGCCTGATCGATCGGGCCCTCCGGGAGCTCGAGGGCCGCCCCGCGCGCCTCGGCACCCTGGGCTTTTTCATCGGCGAGGAGAAGCGCGCCGAGACCCTGACCACGCCGCAGCCGGACGATCTGGCGCGCTACCTGCGCGAGGCGGTGGAGCGTGGCGCTCACCACGTGGTGATGGAGGTCTCGAGCCACGCCCTCGCCCAGGGGCGCGTGCTCGGAGTCGACTTCGCGGTGGCCGCCTTCATCAACCTCAGCCAGGACCACCTCGATTACCACGGCACCCTGGAGGCTTACGCGGTCGCCAAACGGAAGCTGCTCGGAGATCACGCGCCCGGGCGTCGCGTGATCAACGTCGACGATCCCTGGGGGCGGCGCTGGGCCGAAGAGTTCCGACAGGAGCTCGGGGACGACGCCGTCTTGCGTGTGAGCGCCCGCGGTGACTCGACGGCGGAGCTCCACGTCGAGGAGTGGACGCAAGCGTCCGCCGAGGACGCTGGGGGAACGCGGCAGCGCGCCGTGGAGAGCCCGGGGCTGCGCGCGCGGGTGAGAGTCCTTGGAGAGTCCGTGTCCCTGCGTTCTCCCCTGCTGGGGGAGCACAACCTCGAGAACCTCCTGGTCGCCCTCGGCTGCCTCGTCGCCCTCGGCTTCTCCGGGGAGGCCGCGGCGCGCGCGCTCGAAAACGCACCTGCCGCCCCGGGACGATTGGAGCGCTGCGACGAGGCCGCGGATGACGTCGTCGTGCTGGTCGACTACGCGCACACGCCGGACGCGCTGCGCCGCTGCCTGGAGGCCCTGCGGGGACTCGGTCGTCCCGTGACGTGCCTCTTCGGGTGCGGCGGCGATCGGGATCGGGCCAAGCGGCCCCTCATGGGGGAGGTCGCCGTGCGCCTCGCTCGCCGGGTCGTCGTGACCAGCGACAACCCCCGCACGGAGTCGCCCGCGGCGATCATCGACGACATCCGGCCGGGGCTGGCCGCCGCGGGGCCCGAGGTGGAGATTCGCGTCGAGCCGGATCGGGCCCGGGCCATCGAAGAGACCCTCCTCACGGCGGAACCGGGGGACGTGGTGCTCCTGGCGGGCAAGGGTCATGAGACTCATCAAATCCTCGGCGATCGGGTGATCGACTTCGACGACCGGATCCACGCGCGCCGTGCCCTGGACGCGCGCCGCGCCCGCCGGAGCTCGGGGGAGGGGAGGCGCTGATGGCCACGCCGCTGCCCGAGAACGACGCTGCCTTCGAGGTGAGCGAGATCGTCGCGGTGACGGGAGGGCGCCTCGAGCGGGAGGGCGTCGCGCGCGTCCAGGGGATCGCGACGGACACCCGCGGGGCCCTCGCGGGCAAGGCCTTCGTCGCCCTCGTGGGGGAGCGCTTCGATGCCCACGATCTGGTCCAGAGCGCCGCGGAGGCGGGCGCCCGCTGCTTGATCGTGGAGCGCGACGTCTCGATCTCCGTCCCCGACACGGCGGTGGTGCGAGTCCCGTCGACCCTGGACGCGCTCGGTGCCCTGGCGCGGGCGCACCGGCGACGCTGGGGTGGCACGGTGGTGGCGATCGCCGGCTCCGCGGGGAAGACGACGACGCGGTCGACGGTCGGCGCGGTGCTCGGCGCGCTCCGCCCGGGTCGGGTCCACGCCACGGTCGGCAACTTGAACAACCAGGTGGGGCTGCCGCTCACCCTGCTCGCCGTGCGAGGTGACCATGAGCTCTGCGTGCTCGAGGTCGGCACCAACCGGGTGGGTGAGGTCCCCGCGCTCGCCCGGGTGTGTGAACCCGACGTGGCGCTGCTCACCCTGGTGGACCTCGAGCACAGCGAGGGCCTCGGAGGTCTCGACTCCATCGAGGCCGAGGAGGGAGCGTTGCTCGCCGCGCTGGACCCTGCGGGCGCAGCCCTCGGCAACGGGGACGACCCACGCGTGCGGCGACAGGTGCAACGGAGTCCTGCCTCGGCGCGCCTGCTCTATGGCACGAGCGAGGACTGTGATTACCGCCTGCTCGAGCGGGAGCTCCTGGGGCACGATGGCGTGCGCGTGACCGCCGCGCGCCGCGACGGGAGCCAGGTGGTGTTCGAGTGTCCGCTCGTCGGCGAGCCCGGCGCGTTGGCGGCCATCGCCGCGTGGACGGTCGCCGAGTGGGTGGAGCGGCGTCCTGTGGACGGGGCTCTGCTGACCCGCGCCCTCGGACAAGTCGGCGAGGCGGGGCGGCTTGCGCGAGTGGTGCTGGGGGACGGCTGCCTGGTGCTCGACGACAGCTACAACGCGAACCCCGCGAGCGTGCGCAAGAGCGTCGAGACGGCCCGGGAGCTCGCGGACGCCCGCGGCGGGCGGCTCTGGCTCGTGCTCGGGGAGATGCGGGAGCTCGGCGCCGCGACGGAGCCTGAACACCGGGCGATGGGAGAGCTCGCGGCGCGCAGCGGCGCGAGCGGGCTCTTCGTGATTGGTTCTCTTGCCGAGCCTGCCGTCGCAGCAGCCAGCGACGGCGGGCTCGGCTCCCTCTTCTTCGAGGACGCCGCGGACGTGGCGCCGAGTTTGCTCGAGCGGCTCGGCCCCGAGGACGTCGTGTTGGTGAAGGCTTCCAGGGGGGTGCGAGCGGAGCGCGTCGTGGAGGGGCTCACCCTCGCGCGCGGAAAAGTCCGATGATTTACGAGCTCTTGTACCCCCTCAGCACGGAGTTCGGCTGGGCCAGCGTGCTCAACGTGCTGCGCTACACGCCCTTCCGCGCGATCATGGCGGTGATCACCGCGATGCTGATCAGCTTCCTGATCGCGCCTTGGTTCATCCAGAAGCTGCGCGGCAAGCAGATCAGCCAGATCATCCGGGAGGAAGGCCCGAAGTCCCACCTGAGCAAGGCGGGGACCCCGACCATGGGCGGCTCGTTGATCCTGCTGAGCACGCTGCTGCCCACGGTGCTCTGGGGCAACGTCAGCAACGTGTTCGTGCTGCTCGCGACCGCCGTGACGGCCGGCTACGGCCTCATCGGCTACATCGACGACCGTTTGAAGATCGTCGGGAAGAACACGCGGGGCCTCCCGGGGCGCTACAAGCTGCTCGGTCAGGCGCTGATCGGTGGCCTGGCCATGGGCTACCTCTTCTTGGGCACGGACGGCCTGCCCGAGAGCTGGCTCGAGATCCGCGGGCGCCTCTCGGTGCCGTTCCTCGCCTTCGAGAAGTACCCCATCGAGCTGCCCGGGTGGCTGTATGTCCTGTTCGCGGTGTTCGTCGTGATGGGCACGAGCAACGCGGTGAACCTGACGGACGGGCTGGATGGACTCGCCATCGGCCCGGTGATGGTGAGCGCGGCCACCTACGTGATCTGGGCTTACGTGGCCGGCTCCGTGCTCTTCGGTCGCCCGCTCGCCGAGTACCTGGACATCGCGGGTATCCCCGAAATGGCGGAGCTCAGCGTGTTCGCGGCGGCCATGGTCGGCGCGGGAATCGGCTTCCTCTGGTACAACACGTACCCGGCGCAGGTCTTCATGGGCGACGTGGGCTCCCTCGCCCTCGGCGGCGGCCTGGGGATGCTGGCGGTGCTCACGAAGAACGAGCTGCTGAGCGTGATCCTCGGCGGCATCTTCGTGCTCGAGGCGGTCAGCGTGATCACCCAGGTCATCTCCTTCAAGTTGTTCGGGCGCCGCGTGTTCCTCATGGCTCCACTCCACCATCACTTCGAGCAGAAGGGCTGGCCGGAGCCGCGCATCATCGTGCGCTTCTGGATCGTGTCGTTCCTGCTCGCGCTGGTGGCCTTGGCCTCCATCAAGGTGAGGTGACCGTGGACTTGCAAGGCAAACGTGTCGTCGTCGTGGGGTTGGGCAAGAGCGGACGCTCCGCCGCGGCCCTGTGCCGCGATCGGGGCGCGCGGGTGCTCGGGACGGATCGAGCGGCCCTCGA
>JAAZAA010000347.1 GCA_012514535.1 Myxococcales bacterium
CGGTGGCCGATCGACCTCCTGGGTCGGCGCTACGCTCTGAACGGAACGCCCGCGGCCATCGCGGTCTGCTGCGTCGACCGCGCCTCGACCCGCGCGTCGACGTCGTGACCGCCGCTCGCTCCCAAGGGGCGAGAGGGCACCGAGCAACGCCGGAAGACCGATGTCCGCACCTGCCGCTCGCTCATCGGGCGCCAGGGCGACCGTGAGCGGATCAGTAGACGACGCCGAGCAGCCAGCGCAGGGTCTGGGCCGTGGCGAGCTCGGGGGTGCTGCCGCCGGTGACGGGCGTCTGCTGGGACTGGTAGGCGAGGCCCGACATCGGGAAGAGCACGCCGTACTGGACGGCCGTGTAGAAGCCGCCGATCTGCCGCAGGTGATCGTTGAGAGCCCCGTCGCTCGACTGGAAATAGACGGTGCCGTTCAGCTCGATGCCGAGATCCCGCTCGTGCCCGGGCGCCTGCATGAACTGGCTGGCGCGGGTCCAGATCGCCTCCACCAGGCCGCCGAGGCGGGTCCCCGAGGGGCGACGGATGAAGTCGTAGCGGGCGCTCGGACGCAGGTAGTAGGTGCCCTGCACCCGATTGAGGATGTGGCGGTGCAGGATCAGGTCGACGCGGTAGTTCGGGTGGAACCGGAACGTCTGCAGGCTGCGATCCCCGAGCTGCTGGACGCCGTCGAGCCCGGGCGCGCCGGTCCCGCGGGGGACGAGGCCCTCCACGTCCGAGTCGCCGGAGGCCCAGCCGAACTGGAAGCCGAGCTCGAGGCGATCCTCGATGAGCTTCTGGCGCAGGCGGGTGGCGAGGCCCCACTGGTTGACCTTCCAGCCGTCGTCACCGTTATCGTTTTGATAGTCGCTCGTCCCCGGCTCGTTCAAGCGGTTCTGGATCGTGCCCTGGTGGGTGACGAGCTCCATGTCGAAATGGAACTTGCGGTACTTCAGCTCGAACCAGAGGTCGGGGGTCCAGATGTTGAGCCCGCGCCGCGTGTAGGCGTACGAAGCTCCGCCGGGGGGGCAGTCCAGGGTGGCGCCGCCCGCGGGGCTGCCACAGGCGCCCGGCCCGTCCGCTGCGAGGCGCTGGTTCCTGTAGGTGAGGTAGAGACCGCCGTTGAGAACGAGCTTGCCCTGGGCGAGCTGCAGACGCTCGAGCTCGGGGTCCACGCGCCGGTACACGATGAGGTTGTACTGGCTGACGTCGTCCTGCTGACCGAGGTCGTAAGGCTGACCACCGTAGGGCGTGAAGGACGCGCTCGTGGGCAGCTCGTTGGCGAAGTCCCAGGCGCCGCCGATGTGCAGGGACAGCGAGGGGACCGCCGTGAAGAACGCGATGCGATCGACGGTCGTCTGGTAGTCGCCGTCGAAGTCGTCCCCGGCGTTCCGGTAGATGCCGAGGCCCCAGTGGTCCGGCATGCGCCCGAAGCGCAGCTGCCCGATGGGCGTCGTGTACTCGGCCCAGGCGCGCTTGACGAGGATGCTGTCCTGGAGGCTGTTGATGCCGGAGCGGGGCGGGACCTGCGTGTAGGTGAGGCCGCTGTGGGGCTCGTAGTTGTCCCGCTCGGGGATGGCGTAACCCGCGGCGGAGGGGACGTTGTTGTAGCCGTTGGGGGTCGACCCGAGCACCAGGTTGTCGAGCAGATCGATCTGTGTACGGACGCGCAGGTTGTCGGAGATGACGAGCGCCGGCTCGACGCGCAGGCGCATGTTGGCGCCGGCGTGGGTGTTGTTGCGGCAGCCGACGTTCGCCTGGGCGGGGTTGTCGTTGCCGCCGGTCCCCGCCTCCGACTGGGTGCACAGGGCCGGGCCGTGCTCGAGCCCCTGCATGTCGCGGTAGTGGTCGTCTGCGGGCCGCGGGAACATGGCGTCCTCGGGGGCGTCGATGCGGCCGAGGTGGAACTTGTAGAACATCTCCCAGCGCGTCCTGAAGTACCCGTGGAGCTCCAGGGTGGGGCGCGTGTGGGACCACCAATCCTCGGCGAGGACCCGGTCGGGATCGTCCTTCGGCTGCTGTTGCTCCGCAGCGGGGGGGAGCGCCGGCTGTGCGGCGGGATCGTCCCACTGTCCGAACCCCAGACCGGCGCCTGCGCCGCCACCGCTCGGGCGGGGCGGAGTGGCCTGGGTCGGCGGCGGGAGCGGGCCGTCGGGCTCGAGCTCCGGGGGCAGCTCGTCCACGGACGGCTGGGGTGGGGGCGGTGTGCGCGGAGCGGGGGTCCCCGTCGCGCCCGGAGCGCGTGCGGGCGGGGGCTGCTCGGCGGGAGGCGCCTGCTCCGCAGGGGGAGCCTGGTCCTCCGCAGGGGGGGCTCCTGCGTCCGTGTCGGGCCCTTCCTCGGCGGGGGGCGGCGGTTGTTGGGCGACGCCGCGCTCAGGCTGGAGGAGCACCAGCGTTGCGGCCGCTGCGGCGATTCTTCCGGCCGCTGAAAATCGAGCTTTTCGCATGAACGCGCATCCCGGGCAGGACGTTTCGGCGTGGCTCTTTCGCACGCGGTCGGGAAACCTGTCAACGTCCGCCCCGGAGACCTACACGAGCCCTCTCCCGGCCGCTATCGAAAACTTCGTCCCTCGCCAGAAACGCCGTTGCTCGGCCTGCGCGCCGTATGCGAGCCTCCTTGCGAATCTCCAGGGCGTTTCACCTGGAGACGAAAGTGTCCGAGGGTCATGGTCAAACACTTCGCGAGCCAGGCGTCGAGAACTCCCCAGAGCTGGTCCCGGCGGGCGGGCCCCCTCGCCCTCGCCATCGCCCTGCTGGCGGCGCCGGACCTCGTGGCTCAGGAGCGGATCGAGGGGGACCTCGCGGTGCAGCGCTTCGACCCCGCCCCGGGTCCGCGCAACTTCATCACGACGCGCAGCGCCCGGACCGACGGGGACATGGCGTGGACCGCGGGCGCCTTCGTGCACTACGGCTACCGCCCCTTCGAAATCCGCCGCTGCCCCGCGGGCGGCTGTGACGGCGCGGCGGCCGCGGTGCAGCAGGATTTCCGCGTGGTGGAGAACCTCGTCACCGGCGACCTCATGGGGTCGTTCACGCCACTGCCGCGGTTGCAGCTCGGCGGGCGGCTCCCCGTCACCTGGGCGCGCGGTCATGGCACCGAGGCCACCGAAGACGGGGGGCTGCAGGCGGTGGGGCTCGGCGACATGCTGCTCGAGGCCAAGGGCCGCCTGAGCGGTGACGCGAGCTCGCCCATCGCCACCGCCCTCGCGCTCTACGGGACGGTGCCCTTCGGCACCCTGACGGCGAAGGACAGCTACATCGGGGACGGGTCACCGTCCGTCGGCGTGCGCGCGATCGTCGACGGCGTGGCGGGCCCCTGGGCGTGGGGCGTCAACGTGGGAGGCGCCTGGCGCAAGGCCGCGACCATCGGTGACACGCGGCTCGGTCCCGAGATGCGGTACGGCGCGGCCGTGGCCTACTCGGTGAGCCCGGTGGTGCGGGTCATCGGGGACGTGTTCGGGAGCACGAACTTCTCGGGATCCAGCGCTGCCCACGGCGCGGAGCTGGACGGCGCGCTGCAGTACACGCCCCTCGGGGTGCCCATGGCCATCACGGCGGGGTTGGGCACCGGGGTGATGCGCGGCATCGGCTACCCGCACGTGCGCGCCTTCGTGGGCGTCACCTTCAGCAACGAGGTGCGCGACAGGGACGGCGACGGCATCCCGGACGCCCTCGACGAGTGCCCGAACGATCCCGAAGATTTCGACGGCTTCGAGGATCGGGACGGCTGCCCCGATCGGGACAACGACGGTGACGGCATCCCCGACGAGGCGGATCGCTGCCCCAACGAGCCGGAGGATCTCGACGGGTTCGAGGACGAGGACGGTTGCCCCGACCCGGACAACGACGGCGACGGCATCCCGGACGATCTGGACGCGTGCCCCAACGAGCCGGAGACCGTGAACGGCTATCGCGACGACGACGGCTGCCCCGACACGTCCGACCGGGACAAGGACGGCATCCCCGACGAGCTCGATCAGTGCCCCGACGAGCCCGAGGACACCGACGGGTTCGAGGACGAGGACGGTTGCCCCGACCCGGACAACGACGGCGACGGCATCCCCGACATCCAGGACGAGTGTGTCGACGAACCGGAGACCTTCAACGGGTTCGAGGACGAGGATGGTTGCCCCGATGAAGTGCCCACGAGGTGATGTGCAGACCTGCGAACCCATGAAGCCCCGTCTCTTCCTCCTTGCCGCCGTGGCTTTCGCGGCGGCCCCGCTCGGTGGCTGTCAGCCCGCCGGGAGCTCCGCGACGGCGCCGGCGAGCGCCGAGCACCCGCTGCTCGGCGCCGCGGCTCCGGACTTCGACCTGCCGCGCATCGGTGACGCGCAGGGGAACCCGCGCTTCCGCTCGAGCGATCGCGGGAACAAGCTCCTCGTCGTCGACTTTTGGGCGACGTGGTGCAACCCCTGTCGCAACTCGTTCCCCGCCTACGAGCAGATGTCTCGCGAGCGCAAGGCGGACACGGTGTTCCTCGGCGTGAGCGTGGACGAGGAGCCGAGCGGGATCCCGGGGTTCATCGAGGAGACGGGGGTGAGCTTCCCCGTCGTCTGGGACGAGAGCCAGGTCGTCGCGGGAGCCTACGAGCCGCCCACCATGCCGACCACCTTCGTGGTGGATCAACATGGCATCGTGCGCTTCGTGCACACCGGGTACCGCGCCGGGGACGAAGAGCAGCTCGCCGCCGTGCTCGACAGCCTGCGTTGAGGGGTGCCGACCGCATGCGCGCCCGGCGCACGATGTGAGTTGAATGTGATAGGTCGTCGGCGTGGGCTCGTGTGATGTGAATGGTGGTGGTCCCCAACGCGTGAGAGAGGACGTGAGGGGGGTGTTGGGGTGGTGCTCCGTGGGGCGGGGGCGCACGGCGCGGGAGGTGGGCATACACGGCGCACAGGGGAGGCCGCGGGGCACCGCGGTGCGCGGAGTGCCCACGAAAATGGGCTAGCCCACCTATGTGCACCTTGCGTCTGCGGCGTTTCAGGACGGAATTTAGAGCGAACCGCTTCCGTAAACGTGACTACCGAACGGCGCCGCGCGCGCCGCGCGGGATCGCGTTCGCCTTCCCCCTGGAGTTTCGATGTTCCGCCGTTTCCGATTCGCGCTGGTCGCCGTGTTCCTGGTCTCTCTCTCCAGCAGCGCGATTGGTGGTAACGACGTCACACGGCTCTCTCGGCAGCTGAGCCAGGACAAGGACTTCCGCATGCGGGTGCAGGCCGCCCTCGAGCTGGGCAAGAGCGCCGACGGGCGGGCTCTGCAGCCTCTCTACAAGGCGCTGCGCGATCCGAGCGCGGCGGTGCGGGCCGCCGCGGCGGCGGCGCTCAAGACCCTCGGCGATCCGGCGGCGTTGCCGGAGCTCGCGAAGCACAACGGCGACGAGAACGAGTCCGTGCGTCGTCAGGTGGCGGGCGCGATCTGGGCCCTGAAGGCGCAGAAGACCCGGGACGAGGATCGGCGTCGTTATGCGAAGGTGCTCGTCAAGCTGGGGAAGCTGCACAACGGCACGAACGTGAGCTCGAGCCAGGCCCTGTTCGCCGTGAAGAAGGCGTCGCGCTCGGAGCTCGATCGATTGCCGGGCATCGCGGTGCTCAACGCCTCCGAGGACGTGGAGGGCGCGGCGGCGGCGCACCGCTTGCCCGTGGTCTTGCTCACGGGGAGCATCCGGCAGCTCGACGCCACCAAGGAGGGATCGGAGTTCGTGTACTCCGCGGCGGTGGACTACGTGGTGCACCGCATGCCCGATCAGTCCATCGTGGCGACGGTCACCGGACGCGCTCAGGCGCGCGCCAGCGAGGTGGAGGTGCGCGACCGCAAGCGACGCGAGGCGCTGCGTCTCGAGGTGATCGACGCGGCCGTCGCGAGCGCGATCCAGCGCACCCCGCGGGCCCTGCTCGCCGCCGCAGATTGATGTGAGGGACCTGTGGGCTCCCCGGGGGCGTGCTCGTGGCGGAGGGGCCGCGGAGCGTCGAGGAGGGCTTCTGGTGAAGTGGTCAGGCGACGGGCGGTCGACGCGGGCGTGTCAAAGTGGCAACGTTGGCGTCAAATTGGCGAACCGGTCGGTCAGGTTGGCAGAGTTCTAGACAAATTGGCAGTGTGCCCTCTGAGGGAGCGCCGACCAGTTCGACGTCTTCGGCGCGGGCGTCCCGCTCCGTTCGCATGGCGGCGATGGCGGCGACGGTGGAGACGGTGGAGACGGTGGAGACGGTGGAGGCGGTGGACGCGGGGGCTCGTGGGGGGTGCGGCAGCGCTGGACCGCGGGAGCGGACGGACGAGGGGCGCAGGGTCGAG
>JAAZAA010000348.1 GCA_012514535.1 Myxococcales bacterium
GCTCCGAGCACGGACCCTGGCGACTTCTTCGGGCACTCCGTGGCCCTGTCGGCGGACGGCCGGACGCTCGTCGTCGGCGCCCCGGCCGAGGACGGCCCCGCGGGGGACGAGCAGGACCCGTCGGAGGACTCCTTGCCGAGCTCGGGGGCGGTCTACGTGTACTGATCCCAGAGCGTCGGCAGCCCGCCTGGTGGCTCCGGAGCGTGGGAGGACATCAGGACGGACGCCCCGGCGGGCGCGCCTGGCACCGTGGTACAGTCTCCCAGCCTGCGGGTCGTGCCCGCGCGCTGGGGGCAGCGCTCAACGGAGGGTCTCACACCACAACGTGACGCCAGAGGACACCGAAGGGAACCAGTCCGTCCAGACGGACGGAGAGCGCCGTAGCGGCTCGGACCGCAGGGCGGAGCAGGCCGGCGGCCGGCGCAAGAGGGGCATCCTCTTCGTCATGACGGGCGCCTCGGGCGTGGGCAAGGACTCCATAAGGCGCGTCGCGTTGCCTCAGCTGGAGGACGTCTACTACTCAGTGTCGGCCACGACCAGGACCCAGCGGCCGGGCGAGGTGGACGGTCAGAACTACCACTTCCTCACCCGCGAGAGGTTCGAGGAGCTGCTGTCGGCCGACGGCCTCCTCGAGCACGCCGAGTACGTGGGCGACATGTACGGCACGCCGCGCGGGCCGGTGGAGGAGGCGCTGTCGCAGGGCCGCGACGTGCTCCTCGAGCTGGAGCTCGTCGGCGCCCGCAAGGTCAAGTCGCGCATGCCCGAGGCGGTCATGGTGTTCATCGCCCCGCCGTCTATGAGCGAGCTGGAGAGGCGCCTGCGCGGGCGCGGCACCGACTCCGAGGAGAAGATCCAGAAGCGCCTGGCGCGCGCCCGCGAGGAGATCAGGGCGATGCGCGAGTTCGACTACGTGGTCGTGAACGACGACCTCTACAGCGCCGCGCTGGACTTCGTGAGCATCATCCGCGCCGAGCGCGCGCGGGCGCACCGCATCACCGACGCCGACATCGAGCGCACGCTCGCCGGCTGAGCCGCCTCTAGCGTGCGGGCGGGGTAGGCCCCGGACGACGACTTCGCGCGGGGGCTGTGCTACCATCCCAAGGTTGCAAGGAGGCCCTTCGTGGCTCAGGAAGGTTACGACAAGCTGCTCGCCCTGACCGACTCCCGTTACCGGCTGTCGATCATCGTGGCCAAGCGCGCCGCGCAGCTCAAGTTCGGCGTGCCCAGCGTCCTGGATCCGGAAGACCAGCCCAAGAACGAGAACACCGTCTCCCTGGCGATGAAGGAGCTCACCATCTCCGACCAGGTCCGCTGGGGCGACGACGGCACCCTGCCCTCCCTCGACGAGGTGCGCCGCACCGTCGAGCCCGTGAGGGTCGAGACGCCGCAGACGTTCAGCAGCCCGTTCGACGACGACGAGGACTGAGAGCCTGAAGGCTCGCGTAGGCGCCCGGGGCACCTGCTCCGGGCGCTTCGCTCGGGGGGCGGCGGCTCCCCAGGCGAAGCATGATGCGTATATACTGCATAATCATGCCCAGCAAGGAGTACAGGCAGCGACTCATCGCCGAGCTGGTGGAGAGCGAGTTCCTCTCCACGCAGGCGCAGATCGCCGAGAAGCTCGCCGAGCGGGGGATACGCGTCACGCAGGCCACGGTGAGCCGTGACGTCACCGAGCTCAGGCTCGTGCGGGTGCCGGCGGGCAAGGGCCAGCACCGCTACAGGGTCACGCCCCTCACCGGCCAGGAGGACGTGGAGGCCGAGCTCGAGCAGCGCTTCAAGCTGTTCGTGCGCGACCTCGA
>JAAZAA010000349.1 GCA_012514535.1 Myxococcales bacterium
GGAGAAGCGAAAGGACTGGGTTTATCTGCACGTCGCGCGGATCATCTGCGCTCGCTTCGCGCAGGGCCCCGGGTCGGTGCTCGACGTCGGCTCTAACAGAACGCCCACGCTCGAGTGGCACCGGCCGAGCGCGACACGCCTGGTGTCACTGGACCTGCGCCGCCCCTATGTCGCTGATGGCGTCGAGTCCATCCAGGAAGACTTCCTGAAGTACCAGGTGGACGAAAAGTACGACCTCGTCACCTGCCTTCAGGTCCTCGAGCATGTCCCCGATGCGGGCGCGTTCGCGGAACGACTCCTCAGCGTCGGGAAGGTCGTCGTGGTGTCGGTGCCTTACAAGTGGCGGAGAGGTTGCTGCAAGGGCCACGTGCACGACCCAGTAGACGAGCTCAAGATGTTTCGGTGGTTTCGGCGGCGGCCCGTCTATTCGTACATCGCGAGGGAGGTCACGACGGAACGCTCTCGCCTCATCCAGGTTTACCAGCCCGATCTCACCATCGGCCAGGAGATGGAGGGGACAGCGCGGAGCTTCATCGAGCGGGTGCGACGGGAGACCCGCCGGATCTACCGCGAGCGCATCGCTGGCTGACCCTCGCCCGCGCCTAGGGTGTCGGGGCTGCGAGGGGGGCACATCCGCTCGGCAGCCGGATCCGCCCCGTCAGAAAGCGATATCGCTGGGAGAGCTCGATCACGCACCTGCGCTTGCGGGTTCGCTCCGCGACTTCACGGTCGATGGGCTTGCGCTTCACGCCGGGTTCGGCGACCTCCCGAGCGAGGTAGAACAGGCCCTTGGCCGCCCGCGCCTGGAAGTCGCGGTAGGGCCGCAGCTCCCCGTCGATCATCAGGAGGCGGGGATGGATGTAGAGGGATCCCGCCGCTCGCAGAGGCTTGGCGCCGGGCATCTTGGTCACGATGGGAATGCCCTGCGCGAAGGCCTCGGAGAGGACCTCTTGGTTGCGCTGGGTCGTGAAGAAGGCGTGACGTTGTGTCCAACGCTTGTCCCAGCCCTCTCGGAGCTCCGATGCCGTCGAGAGGAGCACGACGAGACCGAAGACACCGGACAGGGCATGGCGGAGCGTGGGCCTGCGTCGAAGAGCCCCGATCTTCGAGGCGACGCGGGCGCTCGCTTCGTGCACGAAGGCCCCGATCACGATCATCAGGGGGGCGGCCACGGCGAGGAGATAGCGGGGATGCGGCCGGATCCAGGGGATCGGCGGGTTGAACTTCCGCAGGATGAACGTCTGCAGGAAGAGATAGACGACGAGCGAGATGACGATCAGGCTCGCCCGTCGGTCCCGGGCGGTCGCCGCCAGCCCGAGCATCGCGAGGAAGCCCACGGTGAGCCATTTGTGCCACTCGGCGCCCGCGTTCTGGTAGATCGCGAAGAACCCCGCCAGCTCCTTCACGCGGGCGCTACGGCTCAGCCCGTGGGTCTCGTTGATCACGTCGAGCTGGCTCGTGTGGCGGGTGAACACGACGTAGAAGAGCACCTCCGCGGCGATGCACGCGACGACCATGCCCGTGAGCAGGGCCGCGTTCTTCAAGCCGCGCGCCTCGATCCAACGCCAGAGCCCTCCCGGAAAGCGAAGGAGCGCCTGCCACCGGGGAGCCCGCGGCGCGGTTCGGCGCGACGGCTCGGCCTCCGTAGTTCGTCCGCCGCCGGCTTCGTCCAGCTCCGCTTCGGCCGAGCCCGCCGCCGTGGCCCGATTGGCCGAACCGTCGACGAGCGCAGCGCTCTCGGTGGCTTTGTCCGCTCCATCGGCGTCGCCCGCCGCCGCTCCTGCGTCCAGCGCTGACGTCGTCGAGCTCGCCGCGAGCGGCGTGCGTCGTCCTCGCCACACGAGGAGCGCCGCGCCGGGAGCGTAGTACAGGTACGAGATCTTCGAGCCGTATGCTCCGAACAGCAGCAGCGCCGTGAGGGCGAGCCAGAACACCCGAGCGCGGCGACCGGTCGCGTCGGTGTAGAACAGCGCGGCCAGGTACGCCGCGCAGACGTAGGCGGGTCCGAAGAGCTCGGGCAGGATCTGGGAGCTGGGGCGCACCATCTCCCCGAAGCCGAGCAGGAGCACCACGGCCAGGATGCCGCCGAAGCGCCCGCTGATCTTTCGGGCGATGCCGTAGACCGACAGATGCAGCACCACCGACGCCGCGAGCGGCGCCACGTAGTAGACCCAGGCGTCGCTGCCGAAGACGAGCTGCGCCACCAGCACCGGGATCACCATCCCGAAGCGGGCGATGTGGTGGTTGAACTCGCTGGGCAGGCCGGCTCCGTGGGCGAGCTGCCGCGCGAACTCCCAGACCTTGAGGGCGTCCCCCCCGATCTCCACCTGCTCGAGCCCCAGGAGCCGCCAGTAGAAGACCAGCGTCCCCAGGGCGGCCACCAGGAGGACCTCGTAGACCACCCCGAGGAAGAGCCACGACGACGCCCGTGAGTGGCGCACCGCGGCCAGCAGACGGCCCAGGCCACCGAGCGGGCGAGAAGAGACGATTTGGAGCAGCACCGTTGCGGCGTCTAACACAAGACCCAGGTTCGGGGACCCCCCGACTTGCACCCTGAACGCCGTTGCACTAAACCGCGGCCCTACTTCACGGCCCGAGCAACCGAGAGCGGATGCGACGGCCCCAGCGTCGGACCCCAGCGTCAGACCTCAGCGTCGGAAATTCATGGCCAACTACGCAGTCTGGAACGTTCGCAAGCGCCACGAGTCGCTCACCAAGCCCCTCAAGGCGAAGCGCCTGAAGAAGCGCGCCCGCATCCGCATCGGTCTCGAAGAGGCGCTCGAGCGCAAGCGAGCGACCGCCGAGACCCCCGCGGAGAGCTGAACGCCCCCCGCGCCCTCCCGGGAACGCCCTCTCGAGCCCCGAGGCACCAGCCTCCGGGGCCGTTCCCACATGGGCGCATGAAAACTTACATGGAACGGGGACTTTCCGCGTGCTACGCCATTTCCTGGTGCTGCTGCTGGAGTTACCCCTCCCGGAATGGTCCGCCGCCTCGATGGCCCTTGCTGTCGGGCCGGAGCAGCGCTTCGTCCGCAAAGGTCCTGATCGGCCTTTCCCTTTTCGAAACGCCCCCTTCGTGATCCCTCTGCGCTCTGGGATGGCGCCCTGCGCGCCTGCGCGGAGAGGTTGACTTCGGGGTGTCCGGCAGAGCCGGAGGAGGTGATGATCGCATGCAAAGTAGCTGTAGCCCCCATCCCCAACGGAAGTACTCTCGTCCGGAGGTGCATCTCGGGTAGTGAACCGCGCACAGCGGGACTGGTTCCCGCAGGGCGCAGAGTTCTAGCTACGGTGAGCACCCCAGGCCGCGCGCTCCTCTGATCGGAGGACGACGGCTGGGCGACTCCCCACCTCACGACGGCTCCGTATCGTAAGTCGAGGGGCCTCTACGGCGGGCCGGGTGGCAACAGCGTCCACCCGGCCCGTTTTTTTGGCTGATTTTCGGGGGACGCGGGCCTGAGCCATTTGCAGCGCCGGGAGCGCCGACTAGCCTGGCGGCCCGACAAGGCCGAGGTATGCACTTCTTCGACGCCCTGAGCACCGCCGCCGCTTCCTTCGACAGCTGGCTTTCCTTCGGCACCGAGCTGGCGAACATCCTCGCCCCGGGCACCTCCACCCCCAAGCCATTCTTCTGGGAGAACAAGATGTTCCAGAAGCCCTGGTGGGTGGACATCATGTTCGGCCTGCGGGTGGGGCTCTGCCTCGTCGGCGCGCTCCTGGTGATCCTGGAGGTGCGGGCGCGGCGGGCCGGCGTGCCGATCCGCGAGCGGACCGTCAAGTGGGTGGCGATCGCGATGACGGCCGTCGCGTTCCTCACCTACTTCGACTTCGGCAACCCGAAGGTCCGCTACAGCAACTACTACCACCGCCACGAGTTCTACCATTACTACCTCGGCTCGAAGTACTTCGACGAGGTGCGGTACACGCGGCTGTACGACTGCACGCTCATCGCCGAGGTGGACAACGGGCGACGCTCGCAGGTGGCCCGCCGCGAGTTCCGTGACCTGCGGGTCAACCTGATCAAGCCCGTCAGCGACACCTACGTGCTGTCGGATCCCGATCAGTGCAAGCGGCACTTCACCGCGGAGCGCTGGGAGGAGTTCAAGAAGGACGTCGACTGGTTCCAGAAGTCCGCCGCCGGCTCCTACTGGGAGCGGATGCAGCAGGACCACGGCTACAACCCGCCCCCCGTCTGGACGATGGCCGGCAAGTTCCTCGGGAGCTTCAGCCCCGCCGACGACGGCTTCTTCAAGCTGCTCGCGTCCATCGACGTCACCCTGCAGCTGGGCATGATCGTCCTGATCGGCTGGGCCTTCGGCTACCGCGCCATGGCCATCGGGGCCGTCTTCTGGGGCTGCAACGCCGCCGCGAACTTCTACTGGACGGGCGGAGCGTTCCTCCGCCAGGACTGGCTGTTCCTGCTGGTCGCGTCCGTGTGCTTCGCTCGCAAGCAGATGTTCTTCTGGGCGGGAGCGGCCCTCATGTGGTCGGCGTTGCTGCGCGTGTTCCCCGCCGTGCTCTTCTTCGGTTGGGGGGTGATGGTCCTCTACTACACCCTGGGCCGCCTGCGCGGCCGCCCCGCGGTGGACGGCAAGACGGGACTGCTCAGCTATCTGCACCCCCATCACCGCCACCTGATCGCGGGTTCGGTGGTGGCCCTCGGGGTGCTCGTGCCCGCAAGCGTCCTCACCGCCGGGGGCGTGAGCGCCTACAAGGAGTTCGCGGCGCACATCTCCGTGCACAAGCACACGCCCCTCACCAACCACATGGGGCTCCCCACGATCCTCACCCACACCTGGGAGGGGCGCATGCGCTTCACCCGGGACGACAACCTCGATGATGCCTTCCAGAAGTGGAAGGACGGGCGCAACGAGCGCAAGGAAAGCCGCAAGGGCCTGCAGTACGGCATCACGGCGGCGCTGGCGCTCTGGATCGCCTGGGGTCTGCGACGCACCAAGCTGCTCTGGGTGGGGCCCGCCATCAGCCTGCCGCTCGTGATGTGTCTGACCGACCTCACCTGCTACTACTACTCGATGTACATCGTCGCCGCGGTGCTCGCGCTGCAGCGGCGGCCGTTCGCCCCCGTGTATCTGGCGACCGCTGCGGCCAGCGTGATCCTGCTCGGACGCGACATCGGCTACGCCCGCACCGGCTGGGGCGGCTTCTACTACGTGGACGACAACTTCACGGTGCAGTCGTACCTGTTCTTCCTCATGAGCCTCCTCATGCTGTGGACCTACGCCAGGCCCTTCAGCATGGAGCGCCTGAAGGCATGGTGGGCGGGACGGCCCGAACCACGGGAAGCGCCCGCGCGGGGTTCACGCTCACCGGACCAAGCCGCTTCCCCCGCTCCCGAGCCTGCCCTGCCCGCCGCCGAGTGAGCGCGTCGAGTGCGCGCGCAGCGTTGCCGGTATCTCGATGGGCCAGGACGCCCGCCGATCTCGGGTTTGCGCTGCGCTCTGAGGGGGTCTGCGGCGGTCCCCCGCCAGCGGCGAGGGCCAGGCTTTGTTCCGGTCTCGCGAAGGCTCGCCGCTGCCTCTCGCCGAGAACGGCCGACGGACGGCGCCCGCGCCGAGGACGCCCCCACCAGGACCGAGCCACTCCGCCCACGGCGAAGCGCCCCCGATGACGCAGCTCGGGGAGCGCAACGCGCTCGCTCCCCGATCGGCGGCCGTGCCCCGACGAAGCGTCGGAGCGACGCGCGCCCCCCCTCGCCCCTCCAGGGGCCCCTCAGATCCCGATGAGGCGTCGGAGGCGTGCCACCGCCTCCGCTGGCCCCTCCGGCAGGGCGCGGAGCGCGACCTCGAGGTGTTCGTTCTCGGCGCGGATCGCCTCCACGCTCACGAGGGGCAGCAGGAACGCCAGCAGCTTCCGGGCGCGCTCCTTGGTGAACTGGGGGTGACGCATCAAGTCCAGGGTGACCTGGTTCCCCTTCGCCGCGAGCAGGAACGCCGGGCGCTTCGGCAAGTAAGCGGCGAGGTCCCCCGGCCGACTCAGATCGAGGGCCCCCGAGCGGAGCAGCGCCGCGACCGGAGTCTCCACGGCGTCGTCGAGCACCTTGAGGCTGACGTTCTCGAGCCGCAGATCCACGAGGAGCTGCTCGGCGCCGAAATCGATCCGATCGACGTAGATGGTCCCCGCCGCGCGCACCGGCGTCTTCATCAGATCGAAGCTCGCGGCCACGAAAATCCCCGGCGATCGCGCCTCGATGGTGACGTCCCGCGGCGCCTTCGCTCCCCGCAACTGCGCGGCGAGATAGCGCAGCGCCGCGAGGGGCACGCCCACCTTCATACCGACCGCGTTGCGCGCCATGCGCACGAGCTCTTCGGGGTGATTCTTGAGGTACCCGCCTGCCGCTTGCACCAGACTTCTTGCGTCCAACCTCGCCATGCGGCGCGACTATAGCACCCGAACCCGCACTTCCTCCGAGCCCTTTCCGTCCCCGCATCCCCCAGCACCAACACCTCCGCACCGACGTCCCCGCACCGACGTCCCCGCACGACGCACGCCCCGACGCCAACCCTGCGGAGCCCCTTTCCCGCACGACGCACGCCCCCCCCAGCGCCTGGCGCACGCCCCACCCAGGCCCAAAACGAAGCCACAATTCCCGACCCGCGCACGCCCCCAGCGCCTGGCGCACGCCCCACCCAGGCCCAAAACCGCGCACGCCCCCACCCAGGCAGAACGAGGCCGCACTTCCCGAACCGCGCACGCCCTCAGCGGCGACACTCCGACGCTTTTCCATGGCGCGGCCCCCCAGCGACCACCGAAACGCGCGCACCTCGGAGAAAGTCCTGAGGCGAAGTTGGGAAGGGGTCACGGCTACCTGCATCCACTCCCTGGTTCCACCCCGCCCCCCGCAGGCGCCCCCGCTCGCGACGACCCTGCATCGCTTCGCGTCCCCCTCACCGCCTCATCACGGCCCATCACGGCCACGTCACGAACGCGGCTCTCTCCCCCGTAGCGCTGGTGGCTCGTCGACGCGGCCGTGAGCGACGAGTAGCTCACCATGAGTTACGCCCTCGCGGCGCCCCGAACGCGCCACTCCCCGCACACCATCAGGGCACCACCACACACATCACACCACGAGCGCGCGGACGACGCGCCCGCCCCTCCACTGGTCCTCTCCACTGGCGTGCGCCCATCCTTGAGTCATACTCAAAGGTTAGATGATGCCGCAGCCGACCATCCCAGCCGACCGCGTGCACGAGACCCTGGCTCGTCATCTCCTCGTGGACGGCTTTCCTCTCGTCCTGGATCTCGAGAAGAGCCGGGGCAGCTGGATCCGCGACCGGGCCACCGGACGTGAGTACCTGGATTTTTTCAGCTTTTTCGCCTCGAACCCCATCGGCTTCAATCACCCGCGCATGCTCGAGGGGGACGTCCAGGCGCAGCTCGCCCGCGTCGCCACCACCAAGGTCGCCAACTCGGACATGTACAGCTGGCACCTGGCTCAGTTCGTCGACACCCTGTCGCGCACCGCGGCACCGCCCGAGCTCCCCCACTACTTCTTCATCGACGGCGGCGCTCTTGCCGTCGAAAACGGGATGAAGGTCGCCTTCGACTGGAAGGTGCGCAAGAACCTCGCGGCCGGGCGCTCGAGCCCCACGGGGGGCGAGTTGGGGACGCAGATCCTCCACTTCGAGGGCGCGTTCCACGGGCGCTCCGGCTACACCCTGAGCGTCACCAACACCGATCCGGTCAAAACGAAGTACTTTCCGAAGTTCCCCTGGCCTCGTGTGCCCGCGCCGTACCTGCACTTCCCCTTGGACGACGCGGAGGAGGCGCGCGTGGCCGAGGCGGAGCGGCGCAGCATCGCGGCGATCGAGGAGGCCTTCGATCGGCGCCCCCACGACATCGCGGGCATCCTCATCGAGCCCATCCAGTGCGAGGGCGGCGATCGACACTTCCGTCCCGCCTTCCTGAAGGAGCTGCGGCGCATCGCAGACGAACGTGAGGCGCTGCTCATCTTCGACGAGGTGCAGACGGGCGTCGGCGCCACGGGCAAGTGGTGGGCGTTTCAGAGCGCGGGCGTCACGCCCGACGTGGTCTGCTTCGCCAAAAAGATGCAGGTGGGCGGCGTCCTGGTGTCGAACCGCGTCGACGAGGTGCCGGAGAACGTCTTCGTCGAGTCCGGCCGCATCAACAGCACCTGGGGGGCGAGCCTCGTGGACATGGTGCGCTCGACGCACATCCTCGACATCATCCAGCGTGAGGGCTTGCTCGACAACGCCGCCGCGCGCGGCCAGCAGCTCCTCGACGGGCTCCAGGACCTCACCGCCAAGTACGACGGCTGGATGACGAACGCGCGGGGCCAGGGTTTGCTGTGCGCGGTGGATCTGCCGAGCCGCGAGGTGCGCGAGGCGGTGATCGACCAATGCTTCGAGGGCGGCATGATTGTCCTGCCCTGCGGCGAGCGCTCCGTCCGCTTCCGGCCCGCCCTCAACGTGACCGAGGAGGACGTCGCCGAAGGTCTCCGGCGCCTCGACGCGGCGATTCGGGCCACCTCGGAGCGCCTCGCCGCGACCGACGGTCGACCGTGATCCCTGTCTCCGACGAACCCGACTCGGGAGCGACCAAAGGACGGAGCAACCCGGAGGAGCCCCCCGGAGCGACCACCCCGAGCCCCCCCAAGCAATCCCCCAGAGCAACCACAGGACTCTGAGGCCACGGCACGGCGTAGGCCGATCGGCAGGCGCGCAGGATTCGCTCAGGCGTCCAGGGGAGCCCGTTCAGGCGCTCCCCTGCGGTCCCTGATGACCAACGCCGAAGCGCTCAGTCCGCCGCGACGATGCGGTAGAGCTCGCCCGACATCAACGTGACGAGGAGCTCGCCCTTCGAGTCCTGACCGATGGAAGTGATGCCGTTCACCTGCACGGAGCCGATCTCGGTCACGTCCTCAGCGCTCGAACCATTCCAGCGCAGCATCCGGAGCTGCCCATGCACGTAGTCGCCATAGAGGTAGGCACCGCGCAGCCCCGGAATCGCCGATCCACGATACACTTGGCCACCTACGACGGACGCTCCGCCCGTCCAGGGGTAGGCCGTCACAGGCAACGTGAGAGGTACCTCGGGCACCACACCATCTGGGATGCACTCCTCGGGCGCGCTGGCTGGATTCGTCTCACCACGGCACGCGTTGCCCTCCATGTACGACCAGCCGTAGTTCTTCCCACCCTGCGCACGCGCCTCGACATTGACCTCCTCGTGTTTGCTCTGGCCCACATCTCCGATGTAGAGGTCGCCCGTGCACCCGTCGAAGGCAATGCGATACGGGTTGCGCAAGCCATAGCTCCAAATGAGCGGGTGCGCAGTGGGGACGGTGTCCCTGAGGTTGCCTGGAGGAACGCTGTACTCCCCCTCGGCGCGACCATCCACGTCGATGCGTAGAATGGCCGCAAGCGGGGTCGTGATATCCTGCCCGTTCCCGTACTGATCGTCCGCGCCTCCGCCATCGCCGAGCGCGACGTACAACATGCCGTCGCTGCCGAAGGCGATCGTGCCCCCGTTGTGATTGTTCGCGGGCTGTGGGTGGCTCCACACGATACGCGCCGAGCCCGGATCGGCGCTGGTCGCGGAGCTCGGATCGCCCGTGACCTTGTACTCGACGATGACGGTGTCGCCCTCGTTTGCGCTGGCGCCGTTCGGGTGCGTGCCGATTTCACCGGCCACGGAGCCGCTCGCCGTGTGGTGCACGTAGAACAGCCCGTTGGTCACGTAGTCCGGGTGGAAGGCGAGCCCGATGAGCCCTCGCTCGTTGTAGATGTTGTCTTCCCGCGACGTTCGCCCCGTCAGATCCAGGAACGAGCCGTCGACCAACGCGCCGTTCTCGATGAGCTCGATCTCTCCGTCGAGCTCGAGGGCCACGAAGCGATCCGTGCTGCCGGGGATTTGGGTGATGAACACCGGCCGGTGCAGCGGGGAGGCGAAGGGCTCGAGGGTGAGCGAAGGCACAGCGCCCTGGGGCGGGCTGCAGTCGAAATCGTCCGCGTGGGGCGTGCGGACGGGGCCAGTATCACCGCCGCCCGTGCCGTCTCCGCCGGTGCCCTGGACGTCGCCGCCAGCGCCCGGGATGTCTCCGCCCGTGCCGCCCGGATCGCCCGCTCCAGCGCCGCCGGTTCCCGCGGAAGTCCCACCAGTCGTCGCGCCGGTCCCTCCTGACGAGCCATCGCTCGAACAGGCTCCCACTCCGAAGGCCGTGACGGCGGCGAACGCGCCCAAGAGTTTCCAAGAATGCTGCATGTCGCTCCCAGAACGTGAAAGGAAAGCGTCGACCGCGGCGCGGCGACTTGCCGCACCCTATCACGGCGTCGCTGCCGATTTGCACCCGTGCCGTGCTCATGGAAAACGACAGCCATGCAACCCCTCCGCTTCGCCGATCTCGACGCCTGGCTCGTCCCTACGAGCCCTTCAATGACACTCGATGAATTCCGTCGCGGCGGAGAGTTGAAGGGCGTCTCCTCCTGCGTCGTCCTGCTCCACGGGTACGGAGCGCCCGGGACGGATCTAGTGCCCCTCGCCCGCTCCATCGCTGCTCCTCCAGGGACGCTGTTCGTCTTCCCTCAGGCCCCCGCGAACATCGAGGGCGACGAGGCCGGCCCCTACGACGGTCGCGCCTGGTGGCCCATCGACATCGCCCGACTCCAAGTGGCAACGCTCACGGGGCGACTCGAGTCTCTCGCGGACGAGCACCCGCCGGGGATGGACGCTGCCCGCGCCCGGCTCGGCGCCTTCCTCGACGCCCTGCTCGCTAACTGCGGACTCCACGGAGACCGCCTCGTCCTGGGCGGCTTCTCCCAAGGCGCGATGCTGACCTGTGACCTCACGCTCCGGGACGAGCGCCCCCTCGCCGGGCTGGTGCTGCTCAGCGGCACGGTGTTGTGTCAGGACGAGTGGTTCCCGCTGCTCGCACGCCGCAAGGGGCTCCCCGTCTTCCAAAGCCACTCCCCCGACGATCCCGTGCTCCCCTTCACCCTCGCGGAGCGCCTGCACGAGGCTCTGCGGAGCGCCGGGGCCGACGCGCGCTTCGTCCGGTTCGCGGGCGGCCACGGCGTCGGCCAGCCCGTCCTGGACGCGCTGGGCGCCTATCTCCAGGAAATCCTCCCCTGAGCTCGCCCCGCGGGGGCTCGGGGCCTTTTCATCGGTGCAAAAGATGGTACGCCGTCGCTCCTTCGGGGACCCCGGAGCGGTGCCGTAGCCACGCGCAACGCCAGGCGCCCCCTTTTCCCTGGAGCCTCGATTTGA
>JAAZAA010000350.1 GCA_012514535.1 Myxococcales bacterium
ACTGCTGCCTCCCGTAGGAGTCTGGACCGTGTCTCAGTTCCAGTGTGGCTGTTCATCCTCTCAGACCAGCTACCCGTCTTCGCCTTGGTGGTCTTTTACACCACCAACAAGCTGATGGGCCGCAGGCTCATCCTCAAGCGCGAGCTTCCATGGAGAGGCCCGCTTTGACCCCAACTCCGGAGAGTCGTGGTCTTATGCTGTATTAGCTCCCCTTTCGGGGAGTTATCCACCACTCGAGGGCAGATTACCCACGTGTTACTCACCCGTGCGCCGCTTTACCGGGGCCGAAGCCCTTTCTCGCTCGACTTGCATGTGTTAAGCGCGCCGCTAACGTTCGTTCTGAGCCAGGATCAAACTCTCCAGTTTAAATCCTTGGGCTAGCACCGATTGTTCCCCTCGACTTTCGCCGAAGAGTTCGGCCGGTGCCGCCGAATTGCTCATCGTACTCGCTTCTCGACCGGGACCTTCGCTGCCGGGGCTAAACCGGCTGCTCGTTCCTGCTCCTCGCGACCTCTGTGAGTAGAGGAAACCGCGGGGGCCGAGGCGAAAAACTCACGTATCTTTTCGCGTTCGATAGGACTCAGTTTTCAAGGACCGAGGGGAAGCGGGGCTTCCCGAGGGGCCGGTGAACCTAGTTCGTGGTGCCCGGCCTGTCAATCAGTTTTTTCGAGATTCTTTCGGGTCGGTCGCCGTTGCGACCGGGAGCGCCATCTTCCTGGTCACTCTCTCCCGGGGCCCGCAGGGGGCCGCTTCTCTGGCGCCAGGGTCGCGATCCGAAGACCGGAGCTCCTGGAACCGTGGCCTCGTCACCTTTCGTGGCGCCGGCCGTGCCCCCCGAGGTCTCTCGAGGGGGCGGGGCGTTTAGCAGTGAACCCCGAGGGTGGCAAGCCCAAAGTTGAAGGAGGCTCCGTTTCGGTCGTCCTCCCGTGAGGCGGCGTGGCCAACCTCACGTTCTTCCTTGGGAACCCTGTTCCAGAGTGCGTTCCAGGGTGCCGCGCTTCGGAGTGCCGCCACCCGCCGGGTCTCCGCCAGACCGAGTCGGCTCCGTAGAACCGTACCCATCCGAGGACACCACTGCGAGAAGTTGCCAGAGCTGCAGCGGCGGTCGCCGCGCCGAACACGGCGCTTGCGGCTCGTCGCATGTCTCGAACCGAGACAGGGACTGTCTGCAGTATAGCCCGCGGTTTCGTCGATGCCAACTTTTTGGAGAAGCTTGCGCTTCGTCGTCAGCGCCGGGCTGGTTTGGTCTCCCGGAACGGGGTGGACCGCCAGCCTGGGATCCGCGGGGCTGCCCTGGGGCAAACCTGTGGAAATCTCGAAGGAAGTGAATGAGCTCCCCGGACGAAGGTAGCCTTTCGCTGCGCCTTCGGCACCGGCTCGGCGGCCGGGTGGGGTGTGGAAAACTTTGACCTGCTCGGCGTGGGCGTGGGCGCGCTTGGGGCTCCGGGATGGTCCCGTCGCCTGGAGACGTGCCTTCGGCTCACCACGCCCTCGGATCGCTCTTGCGACCGAGGGGCCTCGGGGTTCCCGAGGGGTCCCGTGCAGGGGGCGGCGTATATGGCCCGACCCGTCGCGCCAGGCAAGCCCCATTTCGACTTCTGGGTGACTTTTTTCAGCGGAGCTGCTCAACCGAACAGTCTTCGGCGGGATTTTCTTCCCGGATCTGCTCAGCTGACCAGGTCGAGGTACCAGATCCCCAAGGGTTCCCTGACGAGGTTGAGCTCGTGGCCATCGTAGAGGCGCACCCGATACCCCACCTCGCCCGGGCGAAAAGCAGGTTCCTGATACCGGCCCAGTACGGACAGCTCTTGCCAGCGACGCTCCAGGCAGATGGCCAAGGGGCGCCGCGTCCCCTCCGCCGTGTGCACCTGGACCCGGCGCCAGCTCGCGCCGGCGCCGCACCAGAGGGGGTTCGCGAGCCCCGCCTCCTCCGACAGCTCCTGCACCGCCTGACACACGGCGCGCTGCGAGACGGAGAAGCACCACCGGGGCAGCTCCATGACCAACGCGTAGCCCTCCTCGAGCGCCACCAGGCAGTAGCTGCGGCTGGCGGCTCGCACGTAGAGCTCCTGGGTGTGGGCGAGCTCTCCTCGCGCTTGCCCGAGGAAGCGCAAGATGAGGCCCCACTCCGCCGCCGCCACCTTGATCTCGAAGGGATCGCGGGCCGCCGCGTAGTCGACGGTCTCGCCTTCGACGTCGACCAGCGCCGCCGCCCGCGCCGACGTGGCCGCGCACAGGTTCTGCAGGATCCCCGCAAAGGCGCTCGGTTCCTGATCGTCTCGCTGCGGTGGGGCGCTCCAGCGGCGATTCATCGAGCTTCCCCGACCAGGCGGGTGAGCTCCATGGCGTTGCGGGCGACCTCGATCGGGGTCTTCTCCCGCAGCTCCTCGACGAGCCGCGTCCGCTCCGGGCGGGCGCGCAGGGAGAGGGCTTCGTCGTGCACCAGCCCACGTAGATCCGCCGGAGCCACGCGCACCTCGGGGACGATCTCGAGGGCGAGCAGCACGTGAAAGCCGTAGTCCGTCTCCACCACGGGCGACTGGGCCCCTGGCGTCTGCAGATCGTTGGCGGCGCGCGCGTACTCCGGCACCAGCTGCGGCGGGGCTCCCTCGTCGAGCACGTCGACGGGCACGGTGCGGCCGTCCTCGGCGACGGGGGGGAGCGCTTCGACGCGAACCTCGACGGCCGTCGGCGAGCCGTGCTCCTCGTCGACCGCCCGCACACGATCCGCGAACTCGTTGGGGTCCACGATACCCTCCACGGCGTCCTTCATGCGCTCGGCGAGGGCGCGCGCCGCGTCCCGGTGTTCCGGCGCTCGGGGGAGCGCGACCGCGTGGGCCGTCCTCACCGAGCGCGGGCGAGACAGCTCCACCCAGCGCGCCCGGGTCAGCTCGTCGACCTCGCGCGCCGTGATGGGTCCGCCGGATCGGAGCGCGTCGGCCCGCATCGCGTCGAGCAGCGCGCGCGCGTAGGCCGCCCGCTCCGCGACCCGCAGCAGCGACGGCTCTTCGGCACCGACATAGGAGGTGAAGAGCTCCCCGCGGACCAGGTCCCGCACCACCGACTCGGCCTCTCGCCCCGTCGCGCCGACGATCTCCCGGACCAGCTCGGCGGAGATCGGTGTGTCCGCGACCTGCGCGATCACGCCCGGCGGGAGCGCCGCCGTCGGCTCCGCTTCATCGGAGCCCGTACAGCTCGACGTCGCTGCCGCGACGATGAGGAGGAGAGCCGACCGCCGGAGCGCGCGCCTCATCTCGCACCCACCTTCGGACGCAACAAGTCCGTCGACGCTCGCAGCGCCAAGGCGCCGACGCAGAGCGCGTAGAGGGCCTCCAAATCACGCCGCGCCCCCAAGGCATCGAGGCCGTACAGGAACGCCGCAGCCGCTCCCATCAGCAAACACAGGCCGAGCACGTCGAGGAGGCGGTCCACGTCGGTCGAGGGTAGCCCCCCAGGAGAGCCCAGCTCAACCGCCGGGCCGCTCCCCCCGGCCGTCGCACCCCGGGCGGTCCCCCGGATCCGCTCCAGGGGCGCCCCACTCCCCCGTCACGCCCACCACCACCTCACCAGGCCGGCCACGACGAGCACCCCCAACAGGCCCAGGGGCACCGACGCCCCCTGCACCCGCCGCCCCGGGGGAATGGCCCGCGTCGCCGAGCGCCGCGGCTCCACCGCCACCCGACCCGCCACCACCAGGAGCGCTCCTGCGGCGGCGAGCCCGATCACGTGCCCGAGCGCCGCGTGGGGCATGCGGTCGATCCGCCAAGGCAGCGCCAAACACAGCCCCGCTGCGGCGAGGGCCAGGACGGTGGCCGCCACGGCCGAGGCGGGAAGTCGCCCGCGCGCCTCCAGAGGAGGGCCCCCCAGCGCCGCCGGGTGCTCCTCGGGGATGGTCCCGAGCTGACGGACCGTCCCCCAGCCGAAGGCGAAGGCGGCCCACCCGAGGCTCCCCAACACGAGGGGGACCAGGGACGGGCGCGGGCTCCCGGTCCCCAGCAGGAGCCAGCTGCCCGCGCAGAACGCCACGAAGAGGTGGATGCCGAGGCGACGGGCCCACACGGGGTGGCGCCTCGCCGAGAGCCCCGCGGCGATACACGCAGCGAGCGCCAGGGCCGCGCAGAGCCGAGCCGGCCAGGGCGCGTGCTCGTCCAGGGCCGGAGCGGCCACGGTCACGGCCCACGCATGGAGAGACGGGACGGTGGGGTTGGCGAGGAGGAGCTGCGCCCGCTCAGCTCGCATAGCGGGCACGCACGACGACGTAGATGGAGAGCAGCACGAGCAGCAGCGCGAGCCGGAACCACACCGCGCGCTTGCGGGCCGTCCGGTGCGCGCCCTCGAGCTCCGCCACGCGCTGCTGCAGGCCGACCACCTGCCCCTCGAGGCGCACGACGAGCCGCTCCGTCTCGCGCAGCCGCTCCTGGAGCGGCTGCTCCGCGTCGCGGGCGGAGGTCCCGGCCTCCGCCGCGCCGTGATCGATTTCTTCGACGCCCTCGTCGGGGGACTCGCCCTTCATGGGGGCGGAGCCTACAGCGGTTTCCCGGAGCGTTGAAGCGCGCCCGATGGGTCAGGGCACCAGGACCAGCTTGCCCCGGGTCTGGCCCGACTGGAGATCCGCGTGGGCCCGCCCCGCCTCCTCGAAGGGGTACTCGGCGACGCAGGGCACCTTGAGCTTGCCCTGCTGCACCCAGTCGAGGATCGAGCCGACCCCCTCCTGGATCTCTTCCCGCCGATCGAAGAGGTAGGAGAGATTGAACGCCATCACGGCCTTGTTGTCGTCCGTCAGGCGCAGGGGATTGAAGCGCGGCAGCCGCACGAAGTCCCACGCGAGCTTCGCCCAGTTCGGACGCCCCCACCCCGGCGAGAGCATGGTGTGGAACCCGTAGATGATGAGCCGCCCCGTCGGTCGCAGAGCCTTGTAGCTCTGGCGCAGGGTGGCCACGCCGTTCGCGTCGAGGACGACGTCGAAGCCCTCCGGCGCGAAACGCCGCGCTTCGCTCCAGAGATCCTGCGCGCGCTTGTCCACCACCTCGTCGGCGCCCAGCTGCCGCACGAGATCGACCTTGTGCCCGGAGCCGACGACCCCGAGCACGGAGCAGCCGTGGATCTTCGCGATCTGCACCAGGGCGCTCCCGACGCCGCCGGCGGCCGAGTGCACCAGCACCTTCATGCCCGGACGCAGCTTGCAGAGCTCGCACAGCGCGTACCAGGCGGTGAGCGACATGACGAGGAGCGCCCCCGCCTCCGTGACGGACATGTTGTCCGGCACCGGGAAGACGAAATCCTCGTCGACGCACACGTGGCTCGCGTAGGCGCCGAACTGGGTGATCCCGAGCACGCGATCGCCCGGGCGGACACGTCCCACGGCGTCCCCCACCTCCGAGACCACGCCAGCGAACTCGAAGCCCGGCGTGATGGGAAACCCGAACTGGCGCGCCGACGAGTACAGCCCCATGCGCACCACGCAGTCGGCGAAGTTCACGCCGATCGACTGGGTCTCCACCAGCACTTGCCGGGGGTTCGGCTTGGGTCGCGTGATTTCCCGGAGCACCAGGCTCTGAAACCCGCCGGGTCGGTTCACCTCGATTCGGCGCGCGGTGTCCACCTGCACGACTGCGTTCATGTTCCCCCTAGGATGGCTTGTGACACTCGTTCCTGTGGCTTTCGGTGAGCCGCCAGGTCGAGGAGCGAGCCTTCGGCGCCTCGCAGCGCGCTCCGGACCCCGACGTGCGGCAGCTCCCGATCGCCGAACACCGCCTCGAGCACCTCCGCGATGCGCACGGCACCCTGCCCGCCCATGGGCACGGTCATCACCAGCGGAGTGAGCCGCCCCACGACGCCGGCCCGACGGAGGACGGCTTCGGCGCGCTCGTCCCCCAGGGCGAGCTCCGTCACACCGGCGCGCACGTCGATCTGCCGCCCGATGCCCTTCACGTCGCGCCGGACCAACGCCTCTGGTCGTTCGAAGAACTCCGCCATGAGCTGCTCCAAGCGAGACCGACCTCCGAGCCGCGCGACGGCCGTGCTGTCCAGTCCCACGACGTACACGGCAGAGCGGATGAGCTTGCTAAGCCCAGGATCGTTCGGCCCGAGCAGCGCCGCGCCGGTGAACTCGAGCCCGCGCACGGTCGCCGCGTTCAGACGCGCCAGCAGCTCCTCCGCAGGGGGCGCGTCGATGAGCTTGATGTCGAGGTACTCGTCGAGGCTCGCCAACCCGAGGGCGAGCGCCGGACCGAAGCTCATGTCCGGCTTGGGGCGGAACCCCTCCGTGTAGGCAGTGCGCACCCCCGCTCGTCGGATGACCCGGGGGAGCTCCCGGATGAAATCGAGGTGGCCGAGCAGCGCGGTCGGGCCGGTCTTCGTGTACGCGAGGCGCCAGCGGCGCGGCGGGCTCCCCGCGCGCACCGGGCGGAAGCGCTCCGGGTGGTGCTCGTGGAGGTGCGTGGGGCGCTCCGGAGCGTCGTCGATCAAGGGCAGGCGCGCGCGCTGCCCAGGTTCGTGGGCGCCCATCTTCTCGAGCAGACCGATGCGATCCGTGCGCATCTTGCCGAGATCGCAGGCGACTCCACAGTCGTAACAGACCAGGCGCCGCGAGTCGCTGCTGGCTTGGGCGACGTTGGTGTGATGCACGAACATCCCGCGTGCCTTGCCGCAGGGCGGGCTCAACCGGCTCTTCAGGGCCTTCTGGTACTCGCGCGCGAGGAACCCGTCCTCGAGGCCCACGTCGATGTGGTCCCAGGGCAAGCGCGCCGACAAGGGCAACGTCCCGAGAAACGGCTCCGTGGCGATGCCCCAGTGGGCGAGCGCCTCCTCCCACAGCTCGATGCGGACCTGGTCCTCCCAGGAGTCGAAGCGGGCGCCGCGCAGGAACGCGCGCTCGATCACGTCGGCGAGCCGGCGGTCCCCCCGCGCCAAGACCCCCTCGAGCACGCTCGTGGTGGAGTCGTGTACCCGGAGCTGGAGCCCCCGCTTGCCTCGGCACGCATCGCGCAGGAGCTGCTGCTTGCGACGCACCTCGCTCAAGGGGTCCATCGCGCACCACTGAAAGGGCGTGTGGGGCTTGGGGACGTGCGTGGACACGCTCACCGTCACCTGTGGTCGCTTCCCGACGCGCTTGCCGACGGCGAGGGCGCTCAGGCCGACGTCCGCGATGCCGAGCACGTCCTCGTCCATCTCCGTGGGGAGCCCCAAGATGAAATAGAGCTTCATCTTGTCGAAGCCCCGGGAGAACACGCGCTCCGCGGTCTGGAGGAGCTGCTCCTCCGTGACGTTCTTGTTAATGACGTCCCGCATGCGCTGGGTGCCCGCCTCGGGCGCGAAGGTGAGCCCCGAGGCGCGGACCCTGCGCATGTCGTCGAGCAAATCCTCGGCCAAGCCGTACGCCCGGAGCGAGGCCACGCTGAGGCTCACGCGCTCCGGCGCCGTCTTCTCGACGAGGCGCTTGATCAAAGGAGAGATGCACGAGACGTCCGCCGTGGACAGCGCCGTCAGGCTCACCTCGTCCTGGCCGCTCTTCTCGATCGCCCGCAGCACCGTGTCCACCACCTGCTCGGGATCCCGCTCGCGGACGGGGCGATAGATCATGCCCGCCTGACAGAAGCGACAGCCCTCGGTGCAGCCGCGGGCCACCTCGATGCTCATGCGGTCGAAGATGGCCTCGGGGCCACCAACGGGCGCGTCGTCGGGGAACGGGAAGTCGTCGAGCTGCTTCACCAGGCGACGCTCGATGGGGAACGGCACGTCGGGACGAGTCGGCGGCTGCACGACGTGGAGCCCGCTGTCGGGATCCGGCGCCACGTCGTAGAGGCTCGGCACGTAGACGCCGGTGATGCGCGACAGACGCACGAGCCGCTCCTCACGGCCGAGCCCCTCCGCCTTCGCTTCCGTCCAGCACAGCGCGATCTCCGCCGCCGCCTCCTCGCCGTCGCCGATCAGGAAGGCGTCGATGAAGGGCGCGATGGGCTCCGCGTGGGTCGCCACGGGGCCGCCCGCCACCACGAGGGGGTCGTCGTCGCCTCGGGCGGCGCTGCGCAGCGGGATGCCCCCGAGCTGCAGCATGGTGAGGATGTTCGTGTACGTGAGCTCGTACTGGAGGCTGAACCCGACGACGTCGAAGTCGCACAGGGGGCGCACGCTCTCCAGCGACCCGAGCAGCAGGCCGTGGGCGATCAGCTGCTCCTGCATGTCCAACCACGGCGTGTAGCAGCGCTCGGCGAGCAGGCGCGGGTCGTCGTTGAGGAGCTTGTACAAGATCCTGTAGCCAAGGTGGCTCATCCCGATGTCGTAGATGTCGGGGAAAGCCAGGCACACCTTGGCCTGCACCGAGGACCAGTCCTTGCGGACCACGTTGTGCTCGGCGCCGGTGTAGCGGTTCGGCTTGATGACCTTCTCGAGGAAGGACGCGTAGGGGTGTTCGAACAGCTCCGTCACGGTGCAAGCTCCAGCCGGTCGCGCGTGTTCCTGACCAGCGCATCCTCGGGGAAACCGGTTCTGACGGCTTTACCGAGGGCTGTCAATTCCGCCTCCCGACGTCGAGGCCAGGGAAACGACCGCGCGGCGCGCGGGGCCAGGGAATCGGAGCGGCGCAGTCGACACGGTGTCACGGCGCGAACGGGCGCACCCGCGCATCCTCCGAGAACGAGTGCGGGCCATGACCGTCGACCCGAATGCTGGACCAGCCCGGCTCCGGCGGAGGCACGAAATACAAGGGCCCCGCGTCGTCGCTGAGCTCCTGCCGACGCACCTCGAGCTCTCCGATCACCGCCCCGGCCTCGTCCAGGATCTCCGCCTGCACCAGATCTCCCGGCGCCTCGGCGGCTTCGATGGGCAAGCCCCAGCTCAGCCGTCCCTCACCGTCCCGGCGCAAGATCCAGTGGGTCTGCGCAGGGATGTCCACCTCGAGGGAGGCCTCCAGCCGGCGCACGCCGCCCGCGTCGGTGCCCCTGCTCCATGAGCTCCCCGGAGAGCTCCACACGACGCCGCCGAAGGGCGTCGCGACGGCCGTCGCCGAGATCCGCGCTTCGAAGGGGCTCGCGGGGCGCTCCTGCGAGGCGGCGCGCACCGGTCGCGCCTGCGCCGAGTCCGGCGGCTGCAGCCCGTTCACGATGGACAACCGATCGATGAGGCTCTGGTAGTTGTAGTCGCTGATCCACGCGGGATCGCAGTAGCTCATGAAGTCCCTGTAGCGGTCGTGGGGGTCGACCAGAGTGCCCGTGCGCGCGTCGTAGCCCCAAGCTCCCAGGGTCGCGTCCACGTAGGGGAAGTCCGGATCCGTGCCGATGGCGGAGCCGCAGGGCGCGTGCATCAGGCGGTGGACGTGCCCCATCTCGTGGACGAAGGTCCCCTCCGCGACCGCGCGGTAGCCGAGGCCCACACCGACCGCTGCAGCGCCGCCGGCTGCCCCGAAGGTGGCGACGCCCGCGACGCAGCCGAAGCGACAGTGCTCCTGCATCGTCGCCGCGGGGTTCACGAGTCCGTAGTAGGAGACGTCGTCGGGCGGCCGCTCCACGGAGCGGAGCTGCAGCAGCTGGTTGAGGACGTCCGTCAGATTCGACTCCGACGTTCCGACGGGGTCGCGCACCGTGAGCTCCACGTGGCTCACGGGGAAGAGCGCCACCAAGGACGAGGACAGCGCCTCCAGGTGCTCGGGCGAGACGTCCGGCAGGCGACCGGAGCCGTCCCCGTCGAAGCGGATCGGCACGATGTGCACGCGCGCCGGCCCCGTCGCGCGCGCGCGCAGCGGGAACGTGCCCACCTGGGGAACGCGCACGAGCGGCCGCTCCACGTCCCGACACACGTCCTGATCCCACACCTCCACGGCGAGCGCCCGGGCACCCACGAGCTCCTGACCCGGCAGGTAGAAGTTGAAGGTGCTCTCGAGCTCCTCGCTGC
>JAAZAA010000351.1 GCA_012514535.1 Myxococcales bacterium
ACCACGCGGGGACGCGCGTCCACGACCACACGTTCTCCGGCCAAGACGACCCGCGGCAAGTCCGGCGCGAGCGCCAAGTCGTCGACGCGCCGGGCGGCCACGACCCGGGCCACCGCCCGCAAGGGATCCAGCGCGAAGCGCAAGAAGGGTTGATCGACGCGCGGACGGGGCAGTCACCGTCCGCGCGCGCTCTGCGCCGCCGCGGCTGCGCCGCCGCGGCCTGCTCAGCTCTTGCCGGGGCCGATGCGATCGGTGCCCATCGTGGGCCGCAGCACCTCCGGCACGGTGATGCTGCCGTCCGCGTTCTGGTATTGCTCGAAGATCGCGATCAGGGTGCGCCCCACGGCCACGCCGGAGCCGTTCAGGGTGTGCACGAGGCGCGGCTTCTCCTTCGGCGCGGGGCGATGACGGATCTGGGCCCGCCGCGCCTGGAAGTCCTCACAGTTCGAGCAGCTCGAGATTTCCCGGAAGCGCTGCTGGGACGGCAGCCACACCTCGAGGTCGTAGGTCTTGGCGGAGCCGAACCCGAGGTCTCCCGTGCACAGCTCGACCACGCGGTAGTGGAGCCCCAGCCGCTGCAAGACGGCCTCGGCGTGCGCGGTGAGCTTCTCGAGCTCCTCGTAGGAGTGCTCCGCCTCCGCGAAGCGCACCAGCTCGACCTTGTCGAACTGGTGCTGACGGAACAGCCCCCGCACGTCCTTGCCGTAGGAGCCCGCTTCGCTGCGAAAGCAGGGAGTGAAGGCAGTGTAGGCCAGGGGAAGCACGCCTGGATCCAGGATCTCGCCCGCGTGGAGGTTCGTCAGCGGCACCTCGGCGGTGGGGATCAGGTACAGGGGCTCCGGATCGTCCGGGCTGCGCTGGGTCTTGAAGAGATCCGCCTCGAACTTCGGCAGCTGGCCCGTGCCGCGCAGGGCGTCGCCGCGCACGAGGTAGGGGGGAGCCACCTCGCGGTAGCCGTGCTCGCGGGTGTGCAGGTCGAGCATGAACCCGACGAGCGCGCGCTCCAGCCGCGCGGCTGCCCCCCACAGCACGCTGAAGCGCGCTCCGGAGAGCTTCGCAGCCCGCTCGAAGTCGAGCAGCCCCAAGGGCTCGCCGAGCTCGTAGTGGGGCTTCGGCTCGAAATCGAAGCGCGGCGCCTCGCCCCAGGAGCGCACGACCCGGTTGTCCTCTTCGCTGGCGCCGACCGGTACGTCCGGGTGGGGCAGGTTCGGGAGCTCCAGCAGGCGGGATTCGAGCTCCGTCAGCACCTCCGCGAGGGCGGCCTCCTTCTCCTTGATCTGTCCCGAGAGGGCCTTCAGCTCGTCGCGACGTTTGGCGAAGGCCTCCTTGTCGGGGCCCTTGGCGAGCTCGGCCATCGCCTGGTTGGCGGCGTTGCGCTGGGCGGCGAGGGCCTCGGTCTCCACGATCAGGCGCCGGCGCCGCTCCGCGAGGGGGCCGAGGGCTTCCACGGCGCTCCCCCAGCTCGGGGAACGACGGCTGAGTCGCTCGCGGACCTCGTCCAGGTGCTCGGCTACGTAACGCGCGTCCAACATGAGGGCGGCCTTATAGCCGTGCGCCCGCGGTGGCAAGGAGGGAGCGGCAGCCGCGGGGCCCCGTCACTCGGGCCTACCCGTTCGTGATGATGGAGCGAAGGTCTTTCGCTCGGGCCCTGCGCCGGTAGGCTCGTCGCCATGCTCCCTGGGGTTCGCCTGTTCGGTCGGGTGTGGGTGGGGCAGCGGCTCCTGCGCTGCTCGAGCCTCCTGCTCGCGCTCATCCTCTGTGGAGCCCTGTGTGGTGTCGCGCACGCTGGGGAGCCAGCGCAGCCCGCTCAGCCCCTCGCGCCGGGCTCCCTGGCGGTGGCCTCGCCCCCGGTCGATTCCGTCCGCCGGGGGGATCCATCTCCGCCCGAGGCTGCGGCCGACGCTGC